>DASTWQ010000253.1:0-6255 GCA_035758545.1 Holophagaceae bacterium
TCCTCCAGAGCATCTCGCGCAAGGCCCCGGCACTTCCCGAGGAGTGGCTGCTGCGGGAGGAGCTGGAAGAGCTCCACGCCCCCGCTACGATCTAGGCAGGAGACCGCCATGACCTGGACCGAGCGCGACAAGGCCCTGCACCGCGAGCTGAAGACCAAGGACTTCATGACCGCCTTCAACCTCGTCAGCGCCATCGTGCCGCTGGCGGAGGGCGCGAACCACCACCCGGACCTGGAGCTGGGCTGGGGCTACGTGCGCATCACCCTCACCACCCACGACGCCGGCGGTGTGACGGAGAAGGACCACGCCCTGGCCAAGCAGATCGACACCGTCGCGGCCAAGTTCGGACTGTAGAACCTTCACCGCAGAGACGCCGAGGACGCAGAGGCGCGCCGACCCACCAGGTCCGGGCCCGCCGCCATGCGGCGGCCTTCAAGCGGAGCTTGAAGGTGGATGAAGGGAGAGAGGGGCTTCCGCGCATGAACGCGGAAGCCCCTCCCTCTCTTCATCCCAGCCCGGACGGCGACATGCCTCGGCCGCTTCGTGCCTTGGTGTCTTCGTGGTGAGGCCTTTCTCCGCGTCCTCCGCGCCTCTGCGGTGAAACCTTCTTCCAGACCTATCGCTCCGCCCACGCGGCCACGAGCGCCTCGAAGCGCTGGCCCCGCTGCTCGAAGTTGCGGAACTGGTCGAAGCTGGCGCAGGCGGGGCTGAGGAGGACCTGGTCGCCGGAACGGGCCAGGGCCAGGGCCGCGCGCACGGCCTCGTCGAAGGGCTTCACGGAGATGTGGGGGAGGTCGCCCAGGTCCCGCTCCAGCTGCGGGATGGCATCCCCGAGGAAGACGAGGTGGTGGAGTTTGCCGTCGAGGGCTTCTCGGAGCGGGATGTAACTCGCGCCCTTGTCCGTGCCGCCCAGGAGGAGGACGAGGGGGCCCGGCAGGGCGCGCACGGCGATCAGCGTGGCGTCCACGTTGGTGCCCTTGGAGTCGTTGTAGCAGCGGATGCCGTCCCGCTCCCCGCAGAAGGCGATGCGGTGGGCGAGGCCCGGATAGGTGCGGAGCCCGGCGCGGATGGCCTCCAGGGGGGCGCCGCCGTGGCGCGCCAGAAGCGCCGCCGCCAGGGCGTTCTCCACGTTGTGGTCGCCGGGGATCTTCAGCTCGCTGCGGTGGACGAGGGACTCCCCATGGAGCTGCAGCAGGCCCTGCCCGTCGCACCAGGCTTCGCAGTCGGTCCAGCCGAACCGGGCGGTGCGGCCCTCTCCGGCGGCCCCCTCCGCCAGCTCGGGATGGGCCGCGGGAAGGACGCTCAGATCCTCCGGCCCCTGCCCGGCGAAGATCCGCAGCTTGGCCCGGCGGTAGGTCTCCAGGTCGCCGTAGCGGGCGAGGTGGTCCGGGGTGAGGTTCAGGAAGGCGGCGCCCTCGGCGCGGAAGGTGTCCAGGCTCTCCAGCTGGTAGCTGCTCAGCTCCAGCGCGAACACCGTGCCCGGACGGGCATGCTCCACCGCCTCCAGGAAGGGCGTGCCCAGGTTGCCGCAGGCGGCGGTGGGCAGGCCGGCGGTGCGCAGCAGGTGGGCCAGCAGGTCCGTGGTGGTGCTCTTCCCGTTGGTGCCCGTCACCGCCAGGACCTTAGAGCCGTCACCCCTCGACCTGAGCAGCCGGTGGCCCAGCTCCACCTCCCCGATGACCTCCAGGCCCCGGGCCAGGGCCTCGGCGACGAAGGGCACGGAGCGGGGGATGCCCGGGCTCAGGACGATCCGGGCGGCCTCGTCCAGCAGCGAGAGGGGATGGCCGCCCCAGACGCCCTGGATGCCGTGGGTGGCCAGCTCACCGGCATCCGCCGGGGCTGGGCCCTGGTCCGTGAGGATCACGGCCTCGCCCCGGGCCGCCAGCCAGCGGGCCGCGGCCCGGCCGGACGCGCCGGCGCCCATCACGATGGTCCACTGCGGCATGGGGCCTCCGCCCTCTAGCCTAGCGAAAGGCCCCCGGGCTGGCGCAAATCCCGGAGGGCGGTAATCTGTCGCCAGCCCCTACGGAGACCGGATGGAGCCTCAGCTCCTCACCAAGATCCTCGCGGACGAGATCCCGCTCGTCCCGGTGACCCAGCCCATCATGAACCTCCGGTCCATGCGGCTGGAGGCGCGGGAGTACCTCACCCACTTCGTGGACGAGGCGGGCGTGGAGCGCAGCTCCGGGGTGCTGCTGACCCAGCTGGACCTGCCCGAGGACCTCCGCACGGCCCTGGACCTGAAGTGCCTCCGGACCACCTTCGACACCCTGGCCCAGCTCCCCCCGGCGCTCTCCCACCTGCACTTCGTGAACCTGGAGCCCCGCACCCTGGAGAACGCCGCCTTCTGGGAGGCCATCCCCGGCTGGCTCGAGTCCCTCTCCATCCGCCCGGACCAGGTGGTCATGGAGTTCACCGAGGCCCAGAGCGTCCACGACCTGGACGCCCTGAAGGACTACGCCCGCCGCCTGCGGGTCATGGGCCTGCGCATCGCCGTGGATGACCTGGGCAGCGGCGTGGCGAGCCTCTCCCACATGGCCCGGCTGGCCCCGGACTTCATCAAGGCCGACCGCACCCTGGTGCAGCAGGCCCACCGCCGGCCCTACCAGTCCGCCCTTCTGAACGCCCTGGCCCACTTCGCCCGGGCCATGCGCGTGGGCTTCATCGCCGAGGGCATCGAGACCCCCGAGGAGCTCACCGCCATCACCGACGCCGACGTGCCCTGGGGCCAGGGCTACGTCTTCGGCCGCCCCGTCACCGGCGTGCCCGAGATCCCCGCGGCGAACCAGGCGGGCTGAGGGCTGAGGGCTCGGCGCCCGCCTCCAGCCACCGGCCCCCAGCCCTCGAACCCCCCGGCCTCAGGCCGGCGATCTCAGCGCAGCTTCAGCGAACTCAGCGCGAGGATGCAGCAGACGATGGCGGTGATCCACAACCGGATCACGACCTTGGTCTCCGCCAGGCCCCCCAGCTCCATGTGGTGATGGAAGGGGGCCATTCGGAAGATGCGCTTGCCGCCGCGAAGGCGGAAGCTGCCCACCTGCAGGATCACGCTGAAGGCCTCGAACACGAAGAGGCCGCCGGCGATGAGCAGCAGCAGCTCCTGCTTGATGATCACGGCCACCACGCCCAGAGCGCCGCCCAGGGCCAGGGAGCCGGTGTCGCCCATGAAGACCTCCGCCGGGTGGGCGTTGAACCAGAGGAAGCCCAGGCAGGCGCCGGTCACCGCCGCCATGAACACCGCCAACTCCGCGCCGCCGGGCACGTGGGGCACCACGAGGTAGGCGGCGATCTTGAAGTTGCCGACGATGTAGGCCAGCGCCGCGAAGGTCATGGAGACCACCAGCAGCCCGCCGGCGGCGAGGCCGTCCAGGCCGTCCGTCAGGTTCACGGCGTTGCTGGTGCCCACCACCACGAGCCAGATCCAGGGGATCAGGGCGATGCCGATGTCCGGCTTGAAGTTCTTGAAGAAGGGCACCGACAGCTCGCTGGTGGCGCTTCCCCGCAGGCCGTAGTGGAGGATCAGCCAGGCCATCACGAGGGTGATGAAGGTGAGGAGGGCCATCTTCTGGCGGCTGGTGAGGCCGAGGTTCTGCTTCTTGAGCAGCTTCTTCGCGTCGTCGAAGGCGCCCACGGCGCCGAAGCCCACCAGGGCCATCAGCGTGACCCAGGTGGCGCCGCTGCGCAGGTCGCACCAGAGCAGCGTGGAGAGCAGGATCACCACGATCATGAGCAGCCCGCCCATGGTGGGCGTGCCGGCCTTGCCCTGGTGGTGCTTGGGGCCCTCCTCCCGGATGTGCTGGCCCATCTTGAGCCGGCGCAGGGTGCGGATCATCCAGGGCCCCAGCAGCAGGCTCAGGACCATCGCCGTCGCCGCGGCCATGGCGGCCCGGAAGGTGATGTAGCGCATGACCCCGGCGCCGGGGACATGCTCGCGGAAGAGCTCGAAGAGGCGCGGCAGCATGGTCCCATTGTGGCCTGGACCGGGTCCGGAAGGTCACGAGGCCGGAATTTAACCACTCCTCTGGACGGCGGGAGTATGCTTGCGGCGCAGCGCCATCCCGGCTGCCCGGCGAGGTCCGCCATGCCCAGCGCGCCCCAGGCCATCGGTCGCTACCAGGTCATCCGCCTGCTCGGCGAGGGCGGCATGGGGGCCGTGTACCTCTGCCAGGATCCCCTCCTGAAGCGCCAGGTGGCGGTGAAGACCGTCCGGGACGGGCGGGCGGATTCCGCGGACATGCAGGAGCGCTTCCAGCGGGAATCGGAGATCAGCGCCCGGCTGAACCATCCGAACATCGTCACGGTCTTCGACGTGGGCGTGGACGAGGCCCTGGGCCCCTTCATGACCATGGAGTACGTGGAGGGCGCCTCCCTGGCGAGCCTCATCCAGGCAGGCCCCGTGGATCCGGCCACAGCGGTGGATCTGCTTGCCCAGGGGGCCCTGGCCCTCGGGGCGGCGGCCAAGGCCGGGGTGATCCACCGGGACGTGAAGCCCGAGAACATGCTCGTGAGCCGCGAAGGCATCCTCAAGCTGACGGACTTCGGCGTCGCCAAGGAAGAGACCAGCACCAGTCTGACCACCACCGGGATGCTGGTGGGCACGCCCACCCACACCGCCCCCGAGCTGCTCTCCGGGGAGAAGGCCTCCCCCACCACGGACCGCTACGCCTTCGCGGTGACGGCCTTCCAGCTGCTCTGCCGCGGCGAACTGCCCCACAAGGGGACGACCCTGCACGCCCTCATGAGCCACATCGTGAACGCCGAGCCGGAGCTGCCGCCGGACCTCCCCAACCCCGCCGCCCGGGTCTTCCTCAAGGCCCTGCACCGGGACCCCGTCCGCCGCTATCCCACCGCCCTGGCCTTCCTGGAGGACCTCGCCGACGCCTACGGCGTACGCGAGGCGCTGCCGGCCCGGGGCCCCGACCGCGCGCCGGGCCCCCTTCCCGGCGACCGCGTCACCCAGGAGATGCCGACCCCGGCGGCCTTCGCGCCCGCCGCCCCGAGCCGCACCCCGCGCCGGGCCGCCCAGCGGGACAGCGGCGGAAGTCGGCTGTCCGGCCCTCCGGTGGAGCTGCTCCGTCAGGGCGAGGGCGGCGACGACCTGCCGCCGCCTTCGGAGCTGGCGAAGCGGATCCAGGTGGGCCTCGCCATCCCCGCGGCCCAGGCCAGCGCCGGCCGGGTGCGCCTGCCCCCGCTGCCGCCCCCGCCGCCCCGGAGCCGCCGGGGCCTCCTCACCGCCGCCCTGCTGGGCCTGGGGGCCCTGGTGGGCTGGAACCTCTGGCAGGCGCGGCAGGCGAAGGCCCGGGCCGCCGCGGCCCAGGTCCAGGCCCCGCCTGCGGCGCTGCCGGGCTTCGCGAGCGTGATCTCCGATCCGCCCCAGGCCCGGGTCTATCTCGGCGGCCGGGAGGTGGGCCTCACGCCCATGGACATCCTGGCCATCCCCGCAACGCCCCAGGAGCTGCGGGTCGAGAAGAAGGGCTACCGGCCCTGGCGAGGGCGCCTCGGCCCGGAGAATCCCCTTCCCCCGGTGATCACCCTGGAACCCCAGGGCTAGACCGGCCCGGGGCGGCAGGGGCCCCCTACAGGTCCAGCTTCTCGTCCGAGCCGCCGATGACCCCGGCGGTGTTGACGAGCAGGAAGGGGAAACGGCTCTCCTCCTCCGGGCCCGTGTCGTAGGCGCCGAAGCGGCAGTTCTTCAGTAGCACGTAGTGGTCGTGGTTGGTGAGGAAGTCCGAGAGGCGGATGTCCTCCTCGATGGCCAGGCTGCCGGTGACCGTACCGCCCTCCATGAGGAAGGTGACCCGGTGGACGGTGTAATCCGCCGTGATGTGGGGGAGCGCCAGGACCTTCGGATCGCAGTCCGGCAGCACGATGAGGGCCTTGCTGCGGCGCAGCCCGAAGAAGGCCAGGTCCAGCTTGAGGTCCGGCAGGGTCACGTCCGTGAGCTTGAGGAACTCGCCGGCCAGGTTGAGGTGCTCCAGGAAACCGTGCATCACCGGCACGTGGAAGACGCCGCGGATCCAGCCGTTGGGCGTGAAGATCACCGAGGGCACCCGGCGCAGCTCCGCGTGGTACTTGGTGGGCCTCGGCCCCTTGGCCACCCGGGTCCGCTTGAGGGCGCCGGGCGTGTCCGAGAGGCCGGATCCGCTGGACGACCCATTGGCCGATCCGCCGCCCTGGCCGCCGCCGTAGCCGAGGGTCACCGGCCCCGGCCGCCGCGCCCCGCCCCGCTGGGTGAGGTCCAGCTGGGGCGTGCCG
>DASTWQ010000012.1:0-24935 GCA_035758545.1 Holophagaceae bacterium
GGTCCACCTGGATGTCGGCGCTCTCGAAGGAGCCCCAGGCGACCATGCCCACCCCCGTGCTGGGGGCGCCGGCCGCGGCGAAGATGTCCGCGAGGGAGCCGGGGTTGCCGCTGGGCACGGCGGAACTGCCGATGACCTGGAAGTTGTGGACCGTGTTGTCCCAGACCCGGCTGCCGTTCCCGGCGGTGAACGTCCCGGCGTTGTTCGCCCAGGCGTACATGAGGGTCTCGAGGGGCGCGAGGGTGGAGGGGCTGCCCACCGGATCAGGCTGAGTGAAGCCCACGCTGGTGGTGATGGTGCGGCCCAGCAGCGCGATCTGGCTGCGGGAGCTGATGCCCGTGGGGCCGGCGCCATAGGCGCCCTTCCCGGAAGCGTCCGAGGCGGCGCTCGCGATGAGGTCCCACATGACCTTGCGGTAGCCGGAGAAGGCCACCTGGCCGCTCGACACCACGTTGGCCGCGATGGGCTCCAGGGCCGCGCCCAGGGCACCGGCGGGATTGGTCGGATCGGAGGTGTCGGCGAGGTTGGTCGTGTCGGTGGCGTAGGAGGTGGCGCCGCCCTTCACGTACTCCAGGTCCTTGAAGAGGCCGGAGGGCGCGGCCGGGTGGCCGGCGGTGTCCTGGAGGCCGGTGGTGACGACGTAGAGGTAGCGGGCGCCCGGAAGCATGGGCACCTGGGGTGTGACGTAGATCTCTTTGCCGCTGGCGAGCACCTGGTAGGTGAACTGGGCCGAGACGTCCCGGAACCCGAGCGTGTTGTTCTCGAGCGAGCTGGGGCTGGTCGGCGAGTCGGGCAGGCACTGGAAGACCTTCACCGTCCCGGCGTTCAGGGTCGCGGCGTCGATCGTGCCGGAGAAGGCCATGTAGAAGGGCGCGTTCACGCCCGACACGGCGTTGGTGTTCCCGGCCTCCCGCTGGTTCAGCCAGACCAGGGCCTTGTCGGGCGTGAAGGGCACGCCCGCGGTGGGCGCCAGGGTGGTCGTGGTCGCCGCGGTGGCCAGCACGTTCGGGAGGGGGACCTCGCCGACGGTCGGGTCGAAGTTCGCCGTGAAGGTGGTCGGCTTCGGGTCGTTGGCCGTCGGGTTGACGGACGTGCCCGTGCCGCCGCCGCCGCAGGCGACGAGGGCGAGGAGGGGGATGGAATAGAGCGCGCCGCGGAGTCGTGCGGGCATGGGACACCTCATTGAGACGGACCGGATCGGTGCCATGAAGATAGCGCGGACGGTCGCGGAATCCATCCAAAAGCAAAGGCCCCCGGGGGCGCCGGGGGCCTGACTTCGGGTAGGGTCCGGACTACTCGGAAACCCCGAACACCACCTTCTCGTTCTTGAAGCGGTCCTTGTCCAGGAACTTGATCGTGGCGCTCTGCTTGTCGGGCGCGATGGTCAGGCTGTAGTGCTGGTCCTTGACCAGGGAGCCGGGCACCACGTTGACCTTGCCGATCTTCTTCACCCCGGCGTCGGCAGCGGTGAAGGTCAGGCTGTCGTTGGTGCGCAGGTCGATCTCCCGGGTGAAGGCCTCGTTGTTCCACTTGGCGCCGGCCCGGTCCTTGGCGAAGACGGGGATGATGATGATCCCGGCCTTCTCCAGGGCCTTGCGGTTGCCGACGATGTAGTGGAGGGAGTTGAGGTCGGCCTTCTGGCCCTCAGAGAGGGTCGTCAGCTCGGTCACCTGGTCGGTGAGGGTGGCCTTCTCCTGCTGCAGGCCGGCCACGTCGGACTCCAGCTGGGCCTTCTGCTCGGCCAGGTCGCCGACCTCCTCCTGAAGCTTCTCGTTCTGGGCGACGGCGGTGTCGCGCTCGTTCTCGATCTTGGCCTTCTCCTGGCGGTTCAGCTCGGAGGGGCTGATGCGGGACCGGCCCTTGGCGACCCAGGTGCCGTACACGCCGTTGGAGTAGAAGTGGTAGACCTCCATGCCCGGCGCCAGCTTGTCCATGATGTTGACGTTGTCGACGAGCTTCTTGGCGTCGGCGGTGGAGAGGCCCTGCTTCTTCAGGAACCGCATCGCGAGGCCATAGTGGCTGTCATTGGGGCGGGCGATGTCAGGCTTGGGCAGCTCGGACTTGAGCTTGTCCAGCTTGTCGTTCATGTCCTTGATCTGCTTGTCCTTGTCGATCACTTCCTGGAGCAGCGCCTGGTAGGAGCTGTTCTTCTCGTTCTTGATGCGGTCCTCGAGGGCCTTCCGCTGCTCGTCGGTGAGCTGCATGGTGTCGGGGTTCGGCTGGACGTCGGTGACGCCGGCCTGCTTCAGCTTCGCCTGCTCCTCGGCGCCCGCCTGCTGGATCTGCTGCTGGGTGACGTCGGCCTGGGCGGCCTTCTCCGTCTGCTCCTTGATTTTGGCGTCCTCCCGCTTGCACCCGGGAAGGACGAGCACAGCCGCGGCGAGACCCGCGGCCAGCGCGTGGCGCGTGAACCTGAACATGTGTCCTCCTCGAAGATCTGGATCGAAGGTCCAACCTTAGCGATGAGCCTTGCGTGAGGCAAGTTCCAAAGTCGTTTAATTGCCACGGGTTTGTAAGCCCCGCGCGGGCGGCCTCCCTCCACGGGCCATGGCAAACGCCCCGCCCGCCAGAGGTTGAAGCCTTCCAAGGGCCGGCTGGGCCCCGTATCCTGAGGCACTACCGTCATGTGGACGGCGAGGAGCGCGCATGGCCAAGCTGGGCCGCCACCTGTTCACCTCCGAGAGCGTCACCGAGGGCCACCCCGACAAGATCGCGGACCAGATCAGCGACGCCGTGCTGGATGCCGCCCTCAAGGACGACCCCACCAGCCGCGTGGCCTGCGAGACCCTGGTGACCACCGGCCTCGTGCTGGTGGCCGGCGAGATCACGACCCGCACCTACATCCCCGTGGCCCAGCTGGCCCGGGAGGTGGTCAACAGCATCGGCTACGACGAGGGCTCCAAGGGCTTCGACGGCCACACCTGCGCCGTCACCGTCACCCTGGACCGCCAGAGCCCCGACATCGCCATGGGCGTGGACACCGGCGGCGCCGGCGACCAGGGCCTCATGTTCGGCTACGCCACCAACGAGACCGCCGAGCTGATGCCCGCGCCGATCCTGTTCGCCCACAAGCTGACCAAGCGCCTCTCCGAGACCCGCAAGGGCGGCCAGCTCCCCTGGCTGCGCCCCGACGGCAAGAGCCAGGTCACGGTGGAGTACGACGGCGACAAGATCGTCCGCATCGACACGGTGGTCATCAGCACCCAGCACGCGGAGGAGGTCAGCAACGAGACCATCCGCGCCGAGGTGATGAAGCAGGTCATCCAGGCCTCGCTCCCCGCCGAGCTGCTGGACAAGGACACCAAGTACCACATCAACCCCACCGGCCGCTTCGTCATCGGCGGGCCCATGGGCGACTGCGGCCTGACGGGCCGGAAGATCATCGTGGACACCTACGGCGGCGCGGGCCACCACGGCGGCGGCGCCTTCTCGGGCAAGGATCCCAGCAAGGTGGACCGCTCCGCCGCCTACATGGGCCGCTACATCGCCAAGAACATCGTCGCCGCCGGCCTGGCGGACCGCTGCGAGATCCAGCTGGCCTACGCCATCGGCGTGGCGGAGCCCGTCTCCATCAGCGTGGACACCTTCGGCACGGGCCACGTCAGCGACGAGGCCATCGTGAAGGCCGTGCGCAGCGTCTTCAGCTGCACGCCCAAGGCCATGATCGAGGCCCTGGACCTGCGCAAGCCCATCTACCGCGCCACGGCCGCCTATGGCCACTTCGGCCGGCCCGAGTTCAGCTGGGAGAAGACGGACAAGGCCGAGGCGCTGAAGGCGGCGGCGAAGTAGGCTGGAGGCTTCAGGCTGGAGGCTGGAGGTCGAACGGCGCGGCGCTGCCGCGCCGTTCCTCTTTTCAGGGGAAGCAGGCCTCCGGCCTCGAGGGATCCCTCCAGCCTCCGGTCTCCAGCCTCCAGCCTGCCCCTAGGCCAGCGCCGCGGCCTCCGCCCTCACGCGGTCCACCCACGCGCCCCAGGCGGCGCGATCCAACGCTCCGGGGGACGGCAGGCGCAGGTTCGCCCGCATGGCCCGGTTGCGGCGCAGGGCCCCGTCCACGGCGGCGGCCGGCAGCTTCGCCGCGGCCTCGGCGCAGGCGCGCACGCCGGCGCCGCTCTGGCAGACCAGCAGCCACTCGTGGCCGGCCTCCAGGCAGCGGGCCACGCGGGCGTCCCAGTCCCAGGCGGCGCAGCCGCCCATCTCCAGGTCGTCCGGCAGGAACCGGCCCCGCACGCCCCAGGGGTTGTCCGCCACCTGGCCCCGGTCCAGGCTCGCCGGCAGGTCCGAGAGGGGCGTCCTCAGGTGGGCCACCATCACGAGGCGGTCCTCGTGGGACAGCGCCACGAAGGGGCCCGCGTTGCGGTCCACCCGGGCCCGGTCCGCCAGCTCCGGCAGGCCCAGGTGGGAATCCACCGTGGTGCCGCCGAGGCCCGGGAAGTGCTTGAGGCAGCCCCGCACGCCGGTGGATTCCAGGCCGTGCAGGAAGGCCCCCACGGCGGCGGCCACCTCGACGGGCTCGGCGCTGGCGGCCCGGTCGCCGATGCCGGCCTCCGGATGGCCGTCCCAGAGGTCCGCGACCGGGGCGAAGTCCACGTTGAAGCCCAGGAGCCCGAGGCCCTCGCCCCAGAGCCGGCCCCAGGCCTCGCACCCGGCGGCCCCCCGGGCGGTCCAGATGCGGCGCAGGGCCGGGGTCGGGCCCACCCAGGGGCGCAGGCGGGATACCGCCCCGCCCTCCTGGTCCAGGGCCACCGCCAGGGTGCTCTCGCCGCCGAAGCGGGCGTGGAGCGTGTCCAGCAGGGCCTTGCAGCGGGCCGGGCCCGCGGCGGGATCAGGATTCAGATTCCGGCCGAAGAGGATCACCCCGCCCGGGGCGAGGTCCTCCGGGACGCCGGGGGCGTCCTGGCCGTCGAATCCCATCCAGAGCAGGCCGTCGGAAGTGCGCATGGGGACAGATTAGAGGAAAAGCCTTCACCGCAGAGACGCAGAGGACGCAGAGGGGCGCCGACCTACCAGGCCCGGGCCCGCCGCGTCGCGGCGGCCTTCACGCGGAGCGTGAAGGTGGATGAGGTGAGGAAGGGGATTCTGCGCCTGTACGCGGAATCCCCTTCCTCGCCTCATCCCAGCCCGGGCCGGAGCAGGACAGGACCTCTCCGTGCCTCCGTGGTTCAGGGTTTCCTTCGTGGCCTTCAAGGGCCTTCGTGCCTTCGTGGTGAATGGCTTTTCTCCGCGCCTCCGCGTCTCTGCGGTGAACGCTTCCGAGCCTACTTCCCCTTGGCGGTGCGCTCGTAGACCTTCGCCTCGATGAAGATCTTCAGCAGCTCTGGATCCATGAGCCCGGCCTTGGCCTCCTCGTGGAGGATGTCCAGGGCCTTGCCCACGGGCACGGCCACCTTGTAGGGGCGGTCCGCGGCGGCCAGGGCGTCGAAGACGTCCGCGATGGCCATCATCTTGCTCTGGGGCGGGATGGCGTCGCCGGTGAGCTTCCGGGGATAGCCCCGGCCATTGAGGCGCTCGTGGTGGGCGTAGGCGATGGTGGGCAGGTCCGCCAGCTCCTCGGTCCAGGGGATCTTCTCCAGGAAGCGGAAGGTGTGGGTGACGTGGCTCTCCACCTCGCGGCGCTCCTCCTCCGTGAGGCTGCCCTTGGGGATGCGCAGGGCGTCCAGGTCCCTCGCCTCGGCCACGGGCTTGCGGTCGCCGCTCCAGTGCTCGAAGGCGAGGCTGTCCAGGTGCGCCAGCTCCTCGGCGGCCTCCTTGGGCAGGACGCTGGGCTCGTTGGAGCGCTGCACCAGCTCGATGAAGCGGCGGACCTCCTCCTGGGCCTCGGCCCGGACGGCGGCGACGATGCGGGCGTCGAAGGGCTGGCCCTCGCGCCAGGCGGCCAGCATGCGCTCCACGGCGTCCTCCAGGCCCCGCTGGTGGAGGCGCTGGAGCAGCATCTCCACCCGGGTGTCCTCGAGCTTCTTGGCCTTCACGAGCACCTGCTCCCGCACGCCCACCTTGCCGAAGTCGTGGAGCAGGCTCGCGTAGCGCAGCTCCCGCATCTGGCGGTCCGTCAGGCGGAAGGCTCCCCAGATTCCGCTGGGGGTGAGGTTGACGGCCTCCGCGAGGCCCACGGTCAGCTCGGCGACGCGGTGACTGTGGCCGGAGGTGGTGGGGTCCCGGGCCTCGATGGCGGTCACGGAGGCGTCCACGAAGCCCTCGAAGAGCCGCTCGATGTCGTCCTTGAGCTTCACCGTCTCCTTGGTGCGCTCCTCCACGAGCCGCTCCAGGTCCCGCTGATAGACCTCGTTGTCCCGCAGGGCCTGGTAGTGGCTGAGGGCGCGGCCCAGGGCCACCTCGATCTCCGCGAACTTGAAGGGCTTGGTGATGAAGTCGTAGGCGCCGCTCTTGAGCGCCTCGATGGCCGCCTCGGTGGTGGCGTAGCCCGTCATGAGGATCGGGAAACTCTTCGGGTCCACCTCGTGGAGCCGCTTGATGAGGTCCAGGCCCGACAGCCCGCCGGGCATGTTGAGGTCGGTGAAGATGACCGGGAAGTGGGTCCGCGAGGCCAGATCCAGGGCCGCGGCGCCGCTCTCGGCGCCATGGGCCTCGTAGCCCAGATCCTGGAGGGCCTCCACCAGCAGCACGCGGAGGTCGGCCTCATCGTCGACGATCAGGATGGGGGTGGTGTCGCTGGTCACGGCGCCAGCATACTCCTCCCCCGCTTTTTTATTGCACCGTATCAGCCTCGACCGTCAGCTCCCCCTCCAGGACCCTGGCCCGGGCCAGGCCGCCGGGGCCCAGGCGGCCCTCCAGCACCAGGCGGGAGAGGGGGTTCACCAGGGCCTGCTGGATGAGCCGCTTGAGGGGGCGGGCCCCCAGCTGGGGGTCGGCTCCCTCCTGGGCGAGCCAGGCCACGACCTCCGGCGGCACGTCCAGGGCGATGCGGCGGGCGGTCAGCATGGCCTCCACCCCCCGGAGCTGGATGCGGGTCACGGCCTCCATGTCCGAGGGCTCCAGGGCCCGGAAGGTGACCACCTCGTCGATGCGGTTCAGGAACTCGGGGCGGAAGACGGACCGCAGGGCCGCCTGGACCTCCGCCTGGGCCCGCTCGGGGTGCCCGCCGGCGGCGAAGATGGACTGGCTGCCCACGTTGCTGGTCATGATCACGATGGCGTTGCGGAAGTTCACGGTGCGGCCGTGGCCGTCCGTGAGGCGGCCGTCCTCCAGCACCTGGAGGAAGAGGTCGAAGACCCGGGGGTGGGCCTTCTCCATCTCGTCCAGCAGGACGACGCAGTAGGGCCGGCGGCGCACCGCCTCAGTGAGGCGGCCGCCCTCCTCGTAGCCCACGAAGCCCGGCGCGGCGCCGATGAGCCGGGTGGCGTCGGCCTCGTGGGTGAACTCGCTCATGTCGATCCGCACGAGGGCGTTCTCGTCGTCGAAGAGGAACTCCGCCAGGGCCCGGGCCACCTCGGTCTTGCCCACGCCCGTGGGGCCGAGGAAGAGGAAGGAGCCGATGGGCCGCTTGGCGTCGGAGAGCCCGGCGCGGTTGCGGCGCAGGGCGTCGCCGATGGCCACGAGGGCCGGGTCCTGGCCCACCACCCGATCCCGCAGGCGCTCCTCGATGTGCAGCAGCTTCTGGGCCTCGCCCTCCAGCAGCTTGGAGACCGGGATGCCGGTCCACTTGGCGACGACGGCGGCCACGTCCTCCTCGCCCACCTCCAGCCGCAGCATCGCCGAGTCGCTCTGGCTGGCGGCCTTGATCCGCTTCTCCAGGTCCGGGATCTCGCCGTACTCCAGGCGGGAGGCCCGCTCGTACTCGCCCTTCTGCTTGGCCTGCTCCAGCTCCAGGCGGAAGTCCTCCAGCCGCTTCTGGTCGGCCCGCAGGGCCTCGATGCCCTTCTTGTCCTGCTCCCACTGGGCCCGCAGGCGGGTCAGCTCCTCGCCCAGGCCGGCGAGCTCCTGGTCCAGCTCCTTGAGCCGGGCCCGGCTGGCCTCGTCCGACTCCTTGGCGAGGGCCAGGCGCTCCAGCTGGAGCTGCACCTCCCGGCGCTCCCGCAGGTCGATCTCAATGGGGCGGGAGTCGATCTGCATCTTCACCGAGGCCGCCGCCTCGTCCATGAGGTCCACGGCCTTGTCCGGCAGGAAGCGGTCGGAGATGTAGCGGCTGGAGAGGGCCACGGCCTCCACCAGGGCGGCGTCCTTGATGCGCACGCCGTGGTGGCGCTCGTAGCGCTCCTTCAGGCCGCGGAGGATGGAGACCGCGTCCTCCGGGGTGGGCTCGTCCACGAAGACCTGCTGGAAGCGGCGCTCCAGGGCCGCGTCCTTCTCGATGTGCTTGCGGTACTCGTCCAGGGTGGTGGCGCCGATGCAGCGCAGCTCGCCCCGGGCCAAGGCCGGCTTGAGGAGGTTCGCCGCGTCCATGCTGCCGCCCACGGCGCCAGCGCCGATGAGCAGGTGCAGCTCGTCGATGAAGAGGATCACCTTGCCCTCGCTGCGCTCGATCTCATTGAGGACCGCCTTCAGGCGCTCCTCGAACTGGCCCCGGTACTGGGTGCCCGCCACCAGGGCGCCCATGTCGAGGCCCATGATGCGGACGCCCTTGAGGCCCTCGGGCACGTCCTGCTTAACCACCCGCTGGGCCAGGCCCTCCACGATGGCGGTCTTGCCCACGCCGGGCTCGCCGATGAGCACGGGGTTGTTCTTGGTGCGGCGGGAGAGCACCTGCAGCACCCGGCGGATCTCGTCGTCCCGGCCGATGACCGGGTCGAGCTTGCCCTGCTCCGCCTGGGCGGTGAAGTCCTTGGCGAACTTCTGCAGGGAGGCGAAGGACTCCTCCGCCCGCTCGTCCTCCACCCGGGCGCCGGCCCGGGTCTGCTTGACGGCGGCCTCCAGCTTCTTGCGGTCCAGGCCGTAGCGGCCCAGCAGGGTCTTCGTCTCGCCCGCCTGGGCCGCCAGACCCAGCAGGAGGGCGTCCGTGGCCAGGAAGCGGTCGCCGAGGCTACGGCCCGCCTCGCTGCCGGCCTCCAGCAGGGTGCGCAGGGCCGGGCCCGCCTGGGGCTCGGCGCCGCCGACGGCCTTGGGCTGCTTGGCCAGGGCCTCGTCCACGGCGGCCACGAGGCCCTGCACGGCCTCGGGCGCGGCGCCGGCGCCCTCCAGCAGGGGGCGGAGCCCGGCGGCGGGCTCGATCAGGGCCGCCAGCACATGGAGGGGCAGCAGCTCGGGGTGCTGGCCCTGCTGGGCGGCTTCCCGGGCGGCGACGAGCGCTTCGTTGGTCTTCTGAGTGAGGGGCAGGAGGGACATGGGGACCTCGCGTCCAGTCCAGGATCGTTCGGACCTTATATTTGTCAACTCATATTTTCTAAGTTTTATGGATCCATCATCCTCCGGCCCGCCCGCCACAAGGGTCCGTTAAGCTGAAGCATCGTCCAGGACGTCCATGCGCATCCATCCCGAAGCCGCCGACCGCAATGACCGCCTGAAGGGCCTCGCCCCCCGGGTCCTGGAGGCCCTGAGCCCCCTGGGCCGCCGGGCCTTCTTCCCCAAGGGCATCCCCTTCCAGGCCGGCCAGGCCTCCGGCTGCGCCATCAACGCCACCATCGGCCAGATCACCGACGGCGCCGGCAACCCCATCCCCCTCGCGCCCCTGGCGGAGAAGCTGGCGGGCCTGCCCCCCAAGGACGCCTTCCTCTACTCGCCGATCCAGGGCCGGGACCGGGCCCGGAAGACCTGGCTCGCCAAGCTCACGGCCGAGGACGGCCGCGCCGGGGACCTGGCCCTGCCCTCCGTGGCCGCGGGCATCTGCAACGCCCTGAGCATGGCGGCGGACCTCTTCTTCGCCCCTGGCGAGACCCTGCTCATCCCCGACCTCTACTGGGACAACTACGAGCAGATCTTCGAGATGAAGCTGGAGGGGGAGCGCGCCACCTACCCCTTCTACAACGCCCAGGGCGGCTTCAACGTCGAGGGCCTGCGGGCGGCCCTGGCGGCGCGGAAGGGCAAGATCCACACCCTCCTCAACTTCCCCAGCAACCCCAGCGGCTACTCGCCGACCCCGGCGGAGCTGGAGGCCATCGCGGACGTGCTGGTGGAGGCGGCGCAGGACCGGATCGTCGTCGTCTACTGCGACGACGCCTACCACGGCCTCGTCTTCGAGCCCACGGCCACGCCCAAGAGCCTCTTCTACTCCCTGCTGAACCGCAGCGAGAACCTCATCCCCCTCAAGTGCGACGGCGTCACCAAGGAGCTGAGCTTCTTCGGCGGCCGCGTGGGCTTCCTCACCTTCGGCGTGCCCAAGGCCGCCGGCGAGGTGCTGGTGGACAAGGCCATGAGCCTCGTCCGCTCCCAGCTCGGCAGCCCCGTGGGCCTGAGCCAGTACCTGGTCGAGGAGGAGCTGCTGGACCCGCGCCACCCGGCGGAGTTCGAGCGCCTGCGGGGCCTCATGGAGGCCCGCTACCGGAGGCTCAAGGCCGCCCTCTCGGCGCCCACGCCCCACTGGACCGTCTTCCCCTTCAACGCCGGCTGCTTCTGCCTGCTGGAGCTCCGGGAGGGCCTCGACGCCGAGGCCGTGCGCCAGTCGCTCATCCACGACGAGAGCGTCGGCGTCGTGAGCCAGGGCTCCCGCCACCTGCGCCTCGCCTTCTGCTCCCTCAAGGACGACGCCATCGAGCCCCTCGTCCAGGCCCTCGCCCGCGTCTGCGGAAAGATGTGAACCACTTACACGGAGTCCACTGAGGGACGGAGGACGCGGAGACATGCTGGAGCTGGAGGACCTGACCAACAGCACCATCGGCGCGGCCATCAAAGTCCAGACCACGGTGGGGCCGGGCCTGCTCGAATCCGCCTACCGGATGTGCCTGGCCCACGAACTCCAGGCGCGCGGCCACCAGGTGAAGCAAGAGGTTCCTCTGGAGGTGCGGTATGACGGCCTCGTGCTCCCCCAGGCCTACCGCATGGATCTGGTGGTGGACGATGCCCTCGTCCTGGAACTGAAGACCGTCGAGCGCCTGTCCCCGGCTCACGAGGCCCAGCTGCTCACCTACCTGAGATTCAGCGGCAATCGGGTCGGGCTCCTCTTCAACTTCTGGAGCTGGCCTCTGAAGGACGGGGGCATCAAGCGCCTGATCCACACCCCCTGATACTCCGCGCCCTCCGCTCCTCCGCGACCTCCGTGTAAGTTGTTTCTTCGATCCGAAGGGAATCCATGTCCACACCGATGATGCAGCAGTGGGCGGCGCTGAAGGCGGAGGCCGGCGACGCGATCCTGCTCACGCGGATGGGGGACTTCTACGAGGTCATCGGCGAGGACGCGGTGAAGGCCGCGCCGGCACTGGAGATCGCGCTCACGGTGCGGGGCCGCGGCACGGAGTCGGAGACGCCCATGTGCGGCGTGCCCCACTTCGCGCTGGAGGGCTACCTGCCGAAGCTCCTCGCCGCGGGCTTCAGCGCCGCCATCGCCGAGCCCACGGCCCGGCCGGACGAGGTGAAGGGCCTGCTGCCCCGGGCCATCGTCCGCATCATCACGCCGGGCACCTGGCTGGACGACGACGGCCGCTGGCTCTGCGCGATCCACCGCCTCGGCCCCGCCTGGGGCCTGGCCCTGCTGCAGCTGGCCTCGGGCCAGCTCCGGGTGGTGCCCGGCGAAGGCGAGGAGGCCCTGCAGGCCACCCTGGAACGCCTCGGGCCCCACGAGCTGATCCTCGCGGAGGACGCGCCCTCGCCCCTGCCGGAACTGCCAGCGGCGCGGCTGCCGCTCTGGCGCTTCGAGGCCGCCCGGGCCCGCCAGCAGGTGCTGGCCTTCTTCGGCTGGACGCATCTGGAGGGCGTGGGCCTGGATCCCTACCCGGCCGCCCTCGGCGCCCTCGCCGCGCTGCTGGACGAAGTGGAGCGCACCCAGAAGGGGAAGCCCGCCCATCTCCAAGGGGTGCAGCTGGAGCTCGGCGCCACGGGGCCGCTGCTGGACGCCACCAGCGCGCGGCACCTGGAAATCCTCGCCAACACCCTGGACGGCTCCCGGACCGGCAGCCTGTTGGCCTTGCTGGACGGCTGCCGCACCCGCATGGGTTCGCGCCTCCTGCGGGACTGGCTGGACCAGCCCCTGCGGGACCGGAGCGCCCTGGAGGCCCGCTGGCGCCAGGTGGCCTGGCTCACGGACGACGGCCGGCGGAACCCCGTCCAGGCGCTCCTCAAGGGCCTGCCGGATCTGGACCGCCTCCTGGGCCGCGTGGCCCTGGGCCTCGCCACGCCGCCGGAACTGGCCAGCCTGCGGGAGGGCCTCGCCCAGGGGGCCCGCATTCCCGGCCTGCTGGCGGAGCTGGGCTTCCTGGAGGACGCCGCGGACCTGGGCCTCTGGGATCCGGCGACGCCCCGCTGCGAAGGCCTCCACGGCGAGCTCGCGCGGGTGCTGGCGGAGGCGCCGCCCCTGGACCTGGAGAAGGGCGGGGTCATCCGCGAGGGCGTGGATCCGGAGCTGGACGCCGTGCGCCGCCTGGCCCGGGACGCCAAGCAGGTGATGCTGGAGCTGGAGGCGGAGGAACGCGAGCGCAGCGGCATCGCCAGCCTGAAGATCAAGCACACGCGGGTCTTCGGCTACCACTTCGAAGTGACGAAATCCAACCTTGGCGCGGTGCCGGCCCACTTCATCCGCAAGCAGACCCTGGCCAACGCTGAGCGGTTCACCACCGAGCGGCTGATGGCCTTCGAGCAGCGGCTCCTCAGCGCCGAGACGGACCAGCAGAAGCTCGAGGCCCGGCTCTTCAAGGGCCTCCTGGACGCGGTGCTGGCGGCCCGGGGCGAGCTGACGGCCTTCTCCCAGGCCCTCGCCAGGCTGGATGTCCTCGCCGCCTTCGCGGAGAAGGCCCGCCACGGCGGCTGGGTCCGGCCGGAGCTGGCGGAGGGGCGCGACCTGCGGCTGGAGGGCGCCCGGCATCCGATGCTGGCGGCGCGGCTGGGCCGCGCGTGCATCCCCAACGACCTGGACCTGCCGGAGACGCGGCCCATGGCCGTGGTGACGGGCCCCAACATGGGCGGCAAGTCCACCTTCCTCCGCACCGCGGCCCTGCTGGTGGTGCTGGCCCAGGCGGGCTCCTTCGTGCCGGCGGAGCGCATGCGCTTCGGCCTCGTGGACCGCATCTTCACCCGCATCGGCGCCTCGGACTTCCTCCAGAAGGGCCAGTCCACCTTCATGGTGGAGATGACGGAGACCGCGCGGATCCTGAACCAGGCCACGAGCCGGTCCCTGGTGATCCTGGACGAGATCGGCCGGGGCACCTCCACCCGGGACGGCCTGGCCCTGGCGGAAGCCATCGCCCTGCACTTGCGGGACCTGAAGGGCGGATCGCCCCGGACCCTCTTCGCCACCCACTACTTCGAGCTGACCTCCCTGGGGGAGGATCCGCGCATCCAGAACCTCCACGTGGAGGTCCAGGAGTGGGAGGAGCAGCTGCTCTTCCTCCACCGCATCGCCGAGGGCCCCGCGGACCGCAGCTACGGCATCCAGGTGGCGCGCCTCGCGGGCCTGCCGAGGTCCGTCATCCAGCAAGCGCGGGCCCTCATGGCCGCGATGCCCGAGGCCCACCTGGAGCAGGCCGCGCCCGCCGCGGGCGCGGCCCTGCAGCCCTCCCTCTTCGAGCCCGAGCCAGATCCCCTGCGGGCGGAGCTGGAGGCCCTGGACCTGGACCGCCTGACGCCCCTGGAGGCGCTCAACTGGATCGCGGCGCGGCGGAGCGGACGCTAGCGGAGATACTCCGGGAAGGCGAGCCAGAAGCAGGTCCGCCCCGGCGCGCTTTCGAAGCCCAGGGCCCCGCCCATGCGCTCCGTCAGCGTGCGGGCGATGCTGAGGCCCAGGCCCGAGCCGCTGCGGCTGCGGCGGTCGGAACTGTCCGCCTGCGCGAACTTCTCGAAGACCCGGATGCGGAAGTGCTCCGGGATCCCGGGCCCGCCGTTCACCACCTCCACCCGCAGATGGCCCCCGGCCCGGAGGGTCCGCACCTCCACCGGCTCCTCCTTGGGGGAGAACTTGGCGGCGTTGGAGAGGAGGTTCACCAGCACCTGCACCAGGCGGCCTTCGTCGGCCAGGACCTTGGCCCCGGCGGCGCCGGGCTGCCAGTCGCAACGGACCTCCAGCTCGGCGAAGTAGGGGGCCGTGGACTCCAGGGCCTGGGCGACCACGGCGTCCAGGTCCAGGGGGCGGGCGTTGATCTCCAGCTTGCCGGCCTCGATGCGGCCCATGTCCAGGATGTCGTTGATGAGGCGGATGAGCCGCTCGGTGTTGGTGCCGGCGATGCCGAGCAGGGTGCGGGCCGAGGGCGGCAGCTCCCCCGATGTGCCGCCGGAGAGCAGGCCCAGGGCCCCCTTGATGGAGGTGAGGGGCGTGCGGAGCTCATGGCTCACGGTGGCGATGAACTCGTCCTTCATCCGCTCCGCCGCCCGCTGGGCC
This sequence comes from Holophagaceae bacterium, assembly GCA_035758545.1. Lineage (GTDB taxonomy): Bacteria > Acidobacteriota > Holophagae > Holophagales > Holophagaceae > JAFDVN01. The sequence goes on from DASTWQ010000012.1 coordinate 14,411, forward strand.
CGGATGTCCCGGGCGATGGTGGAGAGGTGGGTCACCCGGCCCGCGCGGTCCACATGAGGGAGGACCACCTGGGAGACGGGCACCGGCTGCCCCCCGGCGTCCAGCATCTCCGGTTCGCCGGTCCAGACCTGGCCGGCCCGGGCCTCCTGGATCGCCAGCTGGATCACGGGCAGCGAGGCCGGGGCGTAGAAGCGGGAGAGGGTGGGGGGATCGAGGGCGCCGAGGGGCTCCATCGGACCCAGGCCCCGGAGCTCCCGGAAGGCGCGGTTGTGGTAGAGGATCTCGCCGTCGGCTGCGGCCATGCCGATGAAGTCGGGGGTCTCCTCCAGGATCCGCAGCAGGCGGGCCTGCTCCGCCTCCAGGCGCTGGTGGAGGATCCGGTCCCGGCGGAGCAGCATCGCCCCGCCCAGGCCCAGCAGGAGGGCGAAGGCCGCGTAGAGGATCGTCGCCCGCAGGGTCTGCCGCCACTTCGCCAGGGCGAGGTTCCGGCGCTGCACCAGGAGGGCTTCCTCCCGCTCCACCATCTGCTGGTGGAGGCTCCGGACCTTGGCCATGGTCTGGGCTCCGCTCCCGGTGCCCGCGAAGGCGGCGGCGGCAGGGAGGCCGCCCTGGTCCCGGGCGGCCTGGAGCTGGTCCGCCAGGGCGAAGCGGCGGGCCAGATCCTCGCGCAGGGAGCTCAGGGCCGTCTCCTGCTCCGGGTTGTCGGCCACCAGGCGCTGGGTCTCGTCGAGGGCGGTGTCCGTCGCCTGCCGGGCCAGCAGGGCCTCCCGGCGGCGCTCGGGAAGCCCCGAGAGGGCGTAGCCCCGGGTGGCGGACTCGGCCTCCATGGCGTGGGACATGACCGAGTTGAGGGACCGCAGCACCTCCTGGGTGTGGACCCGCCACTGGTCCAGCTCCGCGTAGCGCAGCTGGTTCCGGTGGAGCCCCCAGGCCCCCGCCGACAGGAGCAGCAGGGCAAGGAAGATCGCCAGCGCCGACCAGGCCTGGTGGAAGCCCTGCTCCCCGGGCCGGGTCAGGTCGCGGAAGGCGGCGGCCATGGCCCGCTACCAGCGGTGGAAGGCGGGGTGGCCTTCCTTCACGGCGACGAAGGTGCCGCGGCAGGTGGCGCAGACCTGGCCGCCGGCCTCCAGGGTCGCGTCGATGACCGCCCGGTCCGCGGAGGACTCGCTCACCACCGCCCGCAGGCGGATCAGCTCCCCGCTGGGGGTGGGCCGGCGCAGCTTCACGTGGAAGTCCGCGGTCACCGTGCAGGGCGGGCGCTCCTCGCCGGCCTGGTTCATCAGGTGCCAGGCGGCGGTCCAGTTGGAATGGCAGTCCAGGAGGGCGCCGAGGATGCCGCCGTTGAGCATGCCCGGGAAGGCCTCGTGGTGGGGCTCCGCGCGCCACTCCGCGACGACGGAGCCGTCCTCCGCCGGGAAGCTGCGGATGCGCAGGCCCTTCGGGTTCGACGGCCCGCAGCCGAAGCACGCGTTGTGGGGCGCGTAGCGTTCCTGGAGGCTGGGGCCGGAGGTCATGGGGCCAGCCTACGCCCGTTCGGCGGTCCAGAGGAACTCGCGGCCCGCGCGGCGGGGATGGCTGCGGGCGGCGTCCCGGAGGGCCAGGAGCCGGAAGCCGGCGCCGGCGATCAGCTCGCCCATGGCCTCCCGGGGGATCGCGAAGGGCGGACCCTCCCGGTCGCCGGTGTCGTGGAAGGCGGCGCCCAGCCAGATCCCGCCGGGGACCAGGGCCCGGCGGGTGGCCTCGGCGTAATCCGGCCGCCGGGCGGGCTCCATGGCGACGAAGCAGGTGTGGTCGAAGACGGCGTCGAAGGCCTCGCCCTGGGTGAACCAGTCCCCGAGGCGCCAGTCCACGGTCTGGCCGTGGCGGGCCCGGGCCCCCTCGAGGGCCAGGGGCGCGACGTCGAAGGCCGTGACCCGGAAGCCCCGCCGGGCCAGCTCGGCGGCGTCGTGGCCGAAGCCGCAGCCGGGGACGGCGAGGCGGGCGCCGGGCGCCAGGGGATGATCCGCCAGGAGGTCCTCCAGCAGCTCGCCGATGAGCGGGGTCGGGCCGTCCATGTCCCAGCCGGGCCGGGCCTCCTCGGCGTAGATGCGGTTCCAGTCGTCGCCGGTCCTGAACATGCTTCTAGAATGGCCGCATGAAGCTGCTGCGGATCAACCATCTCGGGATCGCCTCGCCGGGCCTGGCGGACGCCATGGCGCGCATGGAGCGCCTCTTCGGCCGGCAGGCGGACCACGTGGAGGAGGTGCCGGACCAGAGGGTGAAGACCGCCTTCTACTGCGTCGGCGAAAGCCACCTGGAGTGGCTGGAGAGCACGGACCCCGAGGGCCCCATCGGGAAGTTCCTACAGAAGCGCGGCCCCGGCATCCACCACGTCTGCTTTGAGGTGGACGACATCGACGCCGCCTGCGCCGAGCTCGGCGCCCGGGGCGTGAAGATGATCGATCCCACGCCCCGGGACGGCGCCCACGGCTGCCGGGTGGCGTTCATCCATCCGAGCGAGATGGGGGGCGTCCTCGTCGAGCTCTCCCAGTCCCCGGCGGGGGCGACCCATGCGTAGCCTGCTGGCGCTGACCCTCACCGCCGGCCTCGCCGCCCAGTCCCCGGCCGCGTTGCTGAAGCCCCAGCCGCCCCGGGCCTACGCGGCCCTGAAGGCCCTCACCGCCCTGGGGCCGCGCCTCACGGGCTCCTTGAACGCGGCGAAGGCCCACGCCTGGGCCAGGGCCCGGTTCGCGGCCCTCGGCCTGGAGACGGGAGAGATGGCCTTCCCCCTCGCCCACACCTGGACCCGCGGCCGGGCCGCGGCCAGCCTGGACGGCCGCCCGATCCGCCTCGCCCAGTGGGGCTGGACGCCAGGCACCGCCGGAGCGGTGACGGCGCCGCTGGTGCTGCTGCGGACCCCCGCGGACCTCACGCGGCTGAAGGACCGCCTGAAGGGCGCCATCGTCCTGGCCGCCGGGCCGAGCGTCCAGCTGGATCCCCCGGAGATGGCGCCGCCGCTGAAGGAACACCGCAAGGCTCCTGCGGAGGACGGATTCCCCGTGGAGGCCCTGCTGCCCCAGCTGAAGGCCGCCGGCGCCCTCGCGGTGCTGACGGACGCGGGCAAGTCCAAGGGCCGGCTCAACATGAACAGCCCCTGGAAGCTGGATCCCCAGGGCCTGCCGGTGGCCTTCGTGGCCCACCCGGACTACGGCCGCCTCTGCGCCGCGGAGGGCCGGCCCCTGCGCCTGGCGTTGGGCGGCGCCTTCGGTCCTCCTGGCCAGGTGCGCGTCACCTGGGCGGAGCTGAAGGGGGCCACGGATCCAGGCACCTGCGTGCTGCTGGGCGCCCACCTGGATTCCTGGGACCTGGCCACCGGCGCCACGGACAACGGCGCCGGGGTGGCCTCCGTGCTCGAGGCCGCCCGGCTGCTGGTGAAGGCCCATGCGAAGCCCGCCCGGTCCATCCGCTTCGTGCTCTTCGGCGGCGAGGAGCAGGGCTACCTGGGCTCCCTGGCCTACGCCAAGGCCGTGGACCTCTCCCGCCTCAGCGCCGTCTTCGTCATGGACACCGGCGCCGGGGCCATCGACGGCTTCGCCCTCCAGCACCGGCCCCAGGCGGCCCAGGTGCTCGCGCCGCTCCTGGCTCCGCTGAAGCCCCTGGGGGTGACGGAGACGGACCTGCGGGACGAGGGCGGCACGGACTTCGTGCCCTTCGACCGCATGGGGGTGCCGGCCTTCTGCGCGGAGCAGATCCAGCACGACTACGCCGCCATCCACCACAGCGCCGACGACACCCTGGCCCACGTCCGCCCCGCGGAGCTGGAGCAGGCGGCGCGGGTGATGGCCTACACCGCCTGGCGGGTCGCCGACCTGCCGGGCCTTCTGCCGAGGGAGCGCTGATGGCCCAGATCCGATTCCGGTCCCGCCTCTGGATGAGCCTGGGGGTCTGCACCGCGCTCGGCGCGGGCCTGGGCGCCAGCCTGGGCAACCTGCCCCTGGGCATCGTGCTCGGCGCCCTGGCGGGCGTCGTCCTCAGCGCCGCGCCGAAGCGCTAGCCCGGCATCGGGCGGGACGGCCTACCCCAGGAACTGGCCGTACCAGTGCCAGAGGCCCGGGCCGTAGAAGACGATGGCCGGAGTCGCCAGGGCCAGGAAACAGCCGAAGGGCAGCATGGTCTGGCTGCCCGCCCGGCGCAGGAGCATGAGGGGCACGCCCACGGCGGCGCCCAGGGCCGCCCCCGCGAAGAGGATCCCCAGCATGGGACCCCAGCCCCAGAAGGCGCCGAGCCAGGCGAGCATCTTGAAGTCGCCCATGCCCAGGCCGTCGGTCCGGCGCAGGGCCTTGTAGCTCGCGTTGAGGAGCCAGGGGCCGCCGTAGCCCGCCGCGAGCCCGATGAGGCTGGAGGACCAGGACACGGGATCGCCGAAGAGGCTCCAGCCCGGCGCGGGCTGGAGGCCGTTGTGCCAGAGGCTGACGGAGAGGAAGTCCGTGAGGCCGTGGCTTCCCTGCACCGTGATCCAGCGCTCCGCGAGGAAGGCCTGGGGCAGGGTGAAGAGGACGCCCAGCGCCATCAGCGGGAACTGGAGCGCGTCCGGCAGGATCATCTCCGTGTAGTCGGTGAAGAAGAGCACCAGCAGGGCGAAGCCGCAGATCACGCCCTTGAGCCAGATCAGGGTCCCGAAGGGGAAGAGCCAGGGCGAGCCCGCCAGGATCAGGCCTCCCAGCAGCTCCACCAGGGGGTAGCGGACCGGGATGCGCCAGCCGCAGGCGGCGCACTTCCCCCGCAGCCAGAGCCAGCCCACCAGCGGGAGGTTGTGCCAGGGCTTGATGGGCGCCTTGCAGGCGGGGCAGTGGCTGCCCTTCGTGACGACGTTCCGGTCCTCCGGGGCCTCCTGGGGCAGGCGGTGGATGAGCACGTTGCAGAAGGAGCCCAGCACCAGCCCGAAGGGAGCCAGCAGGGCCGACAGGACCAGGGGCGGGAGGCCGAGGAGGAACATGCCCCACCCTACCGCGAGCCCGGGCCAGGGCAGAATGGGGATGGAGATCCCGTCCATGCGCCCTGCCCGGCTGTCCGCCCTCGCCCTCGTCCCGGCCCTCTTCCTGGCCACCGCCCTCCCCGCGCAGGCCCAGGCCCCCCAGGCCGCCGCCCGGCCCCAGGTGAAGCTGGTCACCAACTACGGCGCCATCGTCGTGGAGCTGGACCCGGCGGCGGCCCCGAGGACCGTCGCCAACTTCCTGCGCTACGTGAAGGAGGGCCACTACAAGGGCACGGTCTTCCAGCGGGTCATCGACGGCTTCATGATCCAGGGCGGCGGCCTGGACGAGAGCCTGACGGAGAAGAAGACCCACGCGCCCATCCCCGACGAGGCCCCCCAGGCCCTGGCCGCGGGCCTGCGCAACACCCGGGGCACCCTCGCCATGGCCCGCACCGAGGACCCGGACAGCGCCACGGACCAGTTCTACATCAACCTCGTGGACAACCCCTCCCTCGACAGCCGCGGCACGGACCCGTCCACCATCGGCTACTGCGTCTTCGGGCGGGTGGTCTCGGGCATGGAGGTGGTGGACGCCATCGCCAAGGTGCGCACCGGCTTCCAGAAGGGCATGGCCAACGTCCCGGACTACCCGGTGCGCATCAAGGACGCCCAGCTGGTGGCCCCCGCGGCGAAGTGACCCGCCGGCCCCTCCTGCGCCCTGCCCTGGTCTGGCTCCTGGCCGGGCCGGCCATGGCCGTGGCGGTGCTGCTGGCGGCGCTGCTGGCGCTGGTGCGCGGCCGGCGCCGGGGCTTCTGGACGGTCGCCCCGGGCTACCTGCGCCTCATGGCCCTGGGCTTCGGCATCTCGCGGCGGCTGGAGGGCTGGGAGGCCCTGCCGGCCTCCATCCGGGACGGGGCGCCGGTGATCTTCTTCGCCAACCACGCCTCCCTGATGGACCCCCCGCTCCTGGTCTCCACGCTGCCGGACCATCCGGTCTTCATCGCCAAGCGGGAGCTGGGCTGGGTGCCGGTGCTGGGCTGGGCCATCCACCTGGCGGGCTTCATCCTCATCGACCGCGGCCACCGGGCGAAGGCCTATGCCAGCCTCGCGGACGCCGCCGCCCGGATCCGCGCGGGGCAGAGCGTGGCCATCTTCCCCGAGGGCACCCGGGCCGCCGACGGCCGGCTCCTGCCCTTCAAGCGCGGCAGCTTCGTCCTGGCCAAGGAGGCCGGCGTCCCCCTGGTGCCCCTGGCCATCCGCGGCGGCCACGCCATCCTGCCCAAGGGGGACTGGCAGGTGGGATCCGGGACCTACACCCTGACCGTCGGTGCGCCCCTGGATCCCGAGGCCTTCCCGGACGCCGAGACCCTGCGGGCCGAGGCCGAGGCCCGGCTCCGGGCGATGCTCGGGGCCGAGGCCTGAGGCCGCCCGCCGGCGGATCCGGGGACTTCGCCGACGAGGGCGGGACCGGGGCCGGGGCCTTGCTACCCTGCCCTAAGCCAAGCCCCCGCCAGCCCGTATCGCCTTCATCCCCGGAGTCCCCGTGATCGCCTTCGAGAACCTGGAGGTCCGCTATCCCGGCGCGGCCGCCCCCGCGCTGAAGGGCCTCAGCCTGGCGCTGGAGGAGGGCATCGTCGGGCTGCTGGGCCCCAACGGCGCGGGCAAGTCCACGCTGCTCAAGACCCTCCTCGGCCTGCTGGAGCCCGCCGGCGGCTCCGGGACCGTGCTCGGCGTGGCCCTGGGCTCCCCGGCCGCCGCGAGGCTGCGGGGCCGCATCGGCTACATGCCGGAATACGACGCCCTCATCGAGGACGCCACCGCCTATGAGCAGGTGGCCTTCTGGGGCGAGCTGTCCGGGCTGGCCCCCGAGGCCGCCCGGGACCGGGCCCACGAGGTGCTCTACTTCGTCGGCCTGGACGAGGCCCGCTACCGCGCCGTGAGCGGCTACAGCACCGGCATGCGCCAGCGGGTGAAGCTGGCCCAGGCCCTGGTGCATTCCCCGGAGCTGGTGTTCCTGGACGAGCCCACCAACGGCCTCGACCCCGACGGCCGCCGCCGGATGCTGGACCTGGTGCTGAAGGTCCACGCGGAGCTGGGCACCGGCGTGATCCTCGCGAGCCACCTCCTCGGCGACGTGGAGCGGGTGGCGGACCAGCTGGTGATCATGGACCAGGGCCGCATCACCGCCAGCGGCTCCATGGCGGGCCTGCGCAAGGCCCTCTCCCGCCGGGTGGAGCTGCGCTTCCTCGATCCCCTGGACGAGGCCCAGGCCGCGGGCCTGGCGGAGCTCGGCGAGCTGTTCGAGGCCCGCAACGGCACCTACGACCTGGAGCTGAAGGAGGCCGATCCCCTGGCGCCCTTCCGCTGGGCCCAGGCCCGGGGCGCGGTGCTGGTGCAGGCCACGCCCCGCCACGACCGCCTCGACGAAGTGCTGCTGCGCGCCCTGCACCCGGAGAAGGCCTGATGCCCATCTACGCCCCTAGCCTTCCCCCGAAGCCGGATCTCACGCTGGGCCGCCGGCCCGCCGTGGTCCTGGCCGCCTTCGACCTGCGCCGGGTCCTGCGCCAGAAGATGGGCCGCTTCTTCGGCTTCGTCTTCACCGTGATGCTGCTCTGGCGCCTGGGCTACGTGTACCTCAACTACTTCAAGGGCCAGAACGCGACCATCGGCAAGATGATGGACGCCGCCGCCCCGCTGCTGGCCCAGGGCGCCGAGTGGCACGCGGACATGCTGGGCGGCTGGCTCACCTACCTGCTGTGGTTCCTCGTGGCCCTCATCGGCGGCGGCCTCGTGGCCCGGGACACGCTCTATCGCGTCCGGCCCTTGATCTACGCCCACCCGGTGAAGCCGACGGACTACTGGCTCGCCAAGCTGGGGCTCACGGCCCTGGTGCCCTTCGCCATCCTGGCGCCCTTCGCCCTGCTGCCCTGGCTGCTCTCCGTGGGCCTCACGGGGCTGCACGGCGTCATGTGGGCCAGCACGCCGCTGCGGCTCGTCCCCGCCGCGCTGATCATCGCGCTGCTCATGGGTTCCGTGGCCAGCGGCGCCTCCAGCCTGGCCTCCACGCCCCGGGCCGGCGTGGCCTGGGTGCTGGGCATCAGCCTCGGCCTGGAGGCCCTCAGCGGCCTGCTCTACGGCATCCTCGACCACGGCGCCTGGCGGGCCCTCTCCCCCATGAGCCTCGCCGCGGAGTGGCCGCGCCTCCTCTGCGGCGCCCAGGGCGGCGCCTACGGCTGGGGCCCGGCCCTCATCGGGACCGCGGCCCACCTGGTCTTCTGGACCCTCGTGCTCAGGGCCCGGACGCGGCCCTCGGAGGCGGTGCTGTGATCAAGCTCGAACGCGCCTCCCTGCGCTACGGCGCCATCCTGGGCCTCAGCCCCACCAGCTTCGAGCTGCCGGAGGGCGGCGGCATCGTGGGCCTGCTGGGCCCCAACGGCGCCGGCAAGTCCACCCTGCTGCAGCTGCTTTCAGGCCTGCTGCCCCCCAGCGGCGGCTCCGTGGAGGTCTTCGGCCAGGCCCCCTTCCGCAACCCCGAGGTCCTCGAAAAGATCGGCCTCGTGCCCGAGGGCGACCGGCTGCCGGTGGGCCTCCGGGGCCGCGGCTGGCTGCGCATGATGGGCCGCCTCTCGGGCCTGGACGGCGCGGCGCTGGACTCGGCCATGGCGAAGGCCCTGGACACCGTGGGCATGACGGAGCGGGCGGACCTGCCCTTCCCCCGCATGTCCAAGGGCATGCGCCAGCGCATGCGGCTCGCCCAGGGCCTGCTGCACGACCCGAAGCTGCTCATCCTCGACGAGCCCTTCAACGGCCTCGATCCCGAGGCCCGGCTGACCCTGATGGCCCTCCTGCGCCGGCTGGCGGACGGCGGCGTGCGGGTCATCGTCTCCAGCCACATCCTCTCCGAGGTCGCGCTGCTGACGGACCGGATCCTGCTGCTCTTCCGCGGCCGGCTCCTGGCGGAGGGCAGCGTCTCGGAGATCCGCCAGCTGCTGGACCGGCATCCCGTGGAGCTGCGGCTCTCCGGCGACGCCCGGGCCCTGGCCCGCTGGGCCGTGGAGCAGCCGGAGCTGGCGGCCCTGCGGCTGGAGGAGGCCTCCGCGGTGCTCAGCATCCGCAGCCCCCGGGACTTCCTGCCCCGGCTCCAGGCGGAGGCCGCCAAGGGCGGCCTGCCCCTCACGGGCCTGGATCCCCTGGATCTGAACCTCGAGGCGGTCTTCCAGTACCTGACCAAAGACCATGCATAGGGATCACCCATGAGCGCCGTCTCGCCTATCCAGACCGTGCGGGCCCTCGCCGCGGGCTACGGACCCCGGGTGCTCCAGGCCCGGGGCTGGGTCCTCGCGGCCCTCGTCCTGGCGCCCGTGGGCCTGGTGCTGGGGATCTCCGCCCTGGCGGCCCTCCAGGGCCACGCCCTGCCCCCGGGCACCGCGCTCACGATCTTTCATGGCCTCCTCGGCGCTGCCGTGCTGCCGATCCTCGCCCTCATCGCCGCCTCCGCGGGCATCCGGGAGGATCTCGAGCAGCGCACCCTGCCGCTCCTGCTGACCCGCCCCGCGACGATCTGGGCCCTGCCCCTGGGCAAGGGCCTGCCCTGGTTCCTCTGGGGCGCCCTCTGGCTGGTGCTGGCGGCCCTGGGCCTCCAGATCCTCGGCGGGGATCCGGACCTGCTGCTGGGCCGCATCGGCGCCCTCGTGGGCGCCTGGTGGGCGGAGCTGGCCTTCGTCACCCTGCTGGGCCTCGTCTTCCAGCGGGGCACCCTCTGGGCCGCCCTCTGGCTCTTCGGCTGGGAGAACCTGGTGCGGGTCTTCCCGCCCTTCCTCCAGCGCCTCACCTTCACCCACTACCTGGAGAGCCTCGCCGGCAGCCGCGGCCACAGCGTGAACGCCACCGAGCTGCTGGCCCAGGCCCAGGTGAGCACCGCGCCCTGGCTGGCCTTCCTCATCCTCGTCCTGGCGGGCCTGGTGCTCTGGGCCCTCTGCGGCTGGAAGCTCCAGACCACGCCCATCGGGCTGGCGGGCGCCGAAGCGGAGGGCTGATGACAGGCGGGAGGCTGGAGACTGGAGGCTGGAGGCTTGGTGCGAGATCACACGAAGCTGCGTGCCTTTGAGTTGGCCGAGGAAGTGTCACTGCTCGTCTACCGGGAGACCCGCGAATTCCCACCTGAAGAGCGCTTCGGTCTCGCTTCTCAGATGCGACGCGCCGCGGTGTCGGCGGCGTCCAACATCGTGGAGGACTGTGCGCGGAAGTCGGAGGGTGACTATCTGCGGTTCCTCGATATGGCCCACGGCTCCGCCCGCGAGCTGGAATTCCAGGTCGGGCTTTCCCGGAAACTCGGCCTCCCCGTCACGCAAGCGCTGAACGCCAAATGCGTTGAACTTTCCAAGGTGCTGAACGGCCTGATTTCGAGCCTCTCCGCCTGATTTGCGGCCTCCAGCCTCCAGCCTCCAGCCTGTAGTCTAGAGGGATGGCCGAACCCTTCCGCCTCGTGACGCCCGGCGGCGCCGAGCTCCTCATCGAGCACCTGCCCCAGGTGCGGAGCGTGAGCCTCGGGTTCTGGGTGCGCCGGGGCTC
>DASTWQ010000053.1:0-9014 GCA_035758545.1 Holophagaceae bacterium
CGGACCGCCCGCCCATGGGCATGCGGGTGCGCCTGAAGGCCTCCGTGGACATCTCGGGCTACCCGCCCCGGGTGCAGGTGATCCTCCAGGCCCTGAAGACCTACGGCATGCTCCTCGCCGACAACGGCAGCGACTGGTACCTGAGCGGCGCGCCGGATCCGCGTTGGAGCGACGACGAGCTGGCCACGATCTCCGGCATCAAGGGCGGGGACTTCGAGGTGGTGCAGATGGGGACGATCCACACCAACTGAAGTCAGGCCTTGAAGAGCTCCGCGAGCACCTGCTTGCGGTAGGCGAAGATGCGCTCGATGTCCCGCCGCACCCAGAGCGCGGTGACGATGCGCCCGATGAAGCCCCAGCCGACCTTGTAGCGGACCTGGTCGGTGATGCGGGTGCCGCCGTCCGGCAGGTCCTCGAAGCGGTGGGTGTGGTGCCAGAGGGCGTAGGGCCCTGCGATCTGGCGGTCCACGAACTTCGAGCCGTCCTCGTAGGCCTCGATGAGGGTCCGCCAGCGGATGGGCAGGCCGCGCACCCTCAGGCGGTATGCGAAGACCGCGCCTTCGCCCCAGGGCAGGGGCTCCGGGGTGAGGACCTCGAAGTGGAGCCAGGGCGGCGTCAGGCGCTGGAGGTTCGCCGGATCGGCGAAGAAGGGGAAGACCTCCGACCGCGGCCGGGGCAGGTCCTGGGTGACGAGGACGAGTTCTTCCCTCACAGCAGGTCCTCCACGGCGGCCTGGGCGGTGCTGAAGCGGAACCGGAAGCCCAGGGCCTCCGCCCGGTGGGGCAGGATGTAGGCGCCCTCCAGCAGCTCCACGCTCATGCCGCCCACGAGCAGCTTGAGGGCCGCCGCCGTGACGAAGCCCGGCACCGGCAGGATGGGCCGGTGGAGGCGCTTCCCGAGGAGCCGGGTGAAGGCCTCGTTGCTGACGGGCTGGGGGGCCGTGGCGTTGACGGCCCCGGTCCAGGTCTCCTCCGTCGCGGCGGCGAGGTACATGGCGATGAGGTCGTCGATGTGGATCCAGCTGAAGCCCTGGTTGCCGCGGCCCAGTTTGGCGCCCTGGAAGAGCTTCACCGGCAGGGCCATCTTGGGCAGGGCGCCGCCCTCCCGGGCGAGCACCACGCCGGTGCGCAGCTTCACGACCCGGATGCCGTGGGCCGCGGCGCCGTCCGCCGCGCCCTCCCAGGCCTGGCAGAGCTGGGCGAGGAAGACCCGGCCCGGGCCCGCGGCCTCGTCGATGGGCTCCAGGCCCCGGGGGCCATACCAGCCGATGGCCGAGGCGCTCACCAGCACCTTGGGCTTGGCCTGGCAGGCGCCCATGGCGTCCACCAACCGGCGGGTGAGGGTGGTCCGGCTCTCCACCAGCTCCTGCTTGTAGGCCTCGGTCCAGCGCTTGCCGGCGATGTTGGCGCCCGCGAGGTTGAAGACCGCGTCCGCGCCCTCGAGGGCGGCGGCCATCTCGTCGTAGCTCCGGGCCTGGGCGCCGGAAGGGAGCTTGGCGGCCTCCGGCTTCCGGCTCAGCACCGTCACCGCCACACCCCGCTGAATCAGGGCGTCCACCAGCCGTTGGCCGATGAGGCCGGTGCCGCCGGTCACCACCGCGCGGGTCAGGGTCGTCGTCATGGCACACCTCCTCTTGTCCTGATAGATGCCGCCGGGACCGGGAATGTGCAAGGGGCTGGAGGCATCCCAGGCCCATGCGCCGAATCCTCCTGCTCCTGGCCGCCGTCCTGCTGCTGTCGCCCCTGGTGGCGGGGAGCCCGGAGATCCCCTGGCGGCCCTGGTCCCCGGCGGCCTTCGCCGAGGCCAAGGCCGCCGGCAAGCCCGTGCTGGTGGACGCCGTGGCCTCCTGGTGCCACTGGTGCCATGTGATGGACGCCCGCACCTACGGGGACCCGGCGGTGGCGCGGCTCGTCTCCGAGCGCTTCATCCCGGTGCGGGTGGACATCGACCAACACCCGGACGCCGCGGAGCTCTACGCCGACATCGGCTGGCCCGGCACAGCCCTCTACGCCCCGGACGGCCACCCCCTGGACCGGGAGCGTGGCTTCCTGGAGCCCGCGGACTTCCTGGCGGTGCTCCGGAGGGCCCTGGAGGGCAAGGGCAACGTCGAGACGCCGGAGGCCCCGGCGCCCGCCGCCGCGGACCCCCTGGCCGGGGCCCTGCGGGACCTGGACGCCACCTTCGACCGGGCCTATGGTGGCTGGGGACGGCAGAAGTACCCCCTCCGCATGAACCTCGAGGAGGCCCTGGACCGCGGCTGGCGCGGGGATGAGGGCACCGAGTTCCGGGCTCTCTACACCCTCGCCCAGCAGCGGCGCATCACGGACCCGGTCTGGGGCGGCCTCTTCCAGTACAGCGCCGGGCCTGACTGGCACGAGCCCCACTTCGAGCGGCTGACGGTCCTCCAGGCGGGCTGGCTGCGCAACCTGGCCGAGGCCATCCGAGCCACGGGGGACAAGGACTTCCGCGCGGACGCGCGGGCGGACCTCCGCTTCCTGCGCCGCTTCATGGCCCACCCCGATGGCGGCTTCAGCGCCACCATGGACGCCGATGGGCCAGGGATGGACGGCCACGCCTATCAGGCCCTGGACGACACGGCCCGGATGAAGGCCGGGCTCCCGCGCATCGACGCCCGGCGCTACGCCCAGGTCCAGGGCCTGATGATGGCGGCCCTGGCGGACCTCGCCGGCGTGCTGGATGACCCCCGCCTGCTGCCGGAGGCGGAGGCCGCGGCGGCCTGGACGGAATCCCACCTCGCCACCCCGGAGGGCTACCGCCACGCCGAGGGCCAGGATGGCGTCTTCCTCGCGGACCAGGCCGGGATGCTGGAGGGGCTGATCGTCCTCCACCAGGCCGCCGGGAAGGCCGTGTACCTGGACCGGGCCGTGGCCTTGGCGGAGGCCATTGAGCGCGGCTTCGCGGATCCCTCCGGCCTCTGCCGCGCCCGGGCCGCCTCCCCCGGCCAGCTCGGCGCCTTCGCCGAGGTGCGCCTGCCCTTCGACGACAACGCCAGCCTGGCCCGGAGCCTCCTGCGCCTGGAGGCCCTGACCGGGGACGCCCGCTACCACGACCGCGCCGCACGGATCCTCGCGGCCCTCTCCCGCCAGGACCGGCTCGACGGCCAGGGCCGCTGGCTCGGGGACTATGTCCTCGCCATGCGGGAGCTGAGGGGCCTCGGCCACCTCGCGGTGGTGGGGGATCCCGCGAAGCCGGAGACCCAGGTCCTCTTCCGTGCCGCCCAGGCGGCCTGGCTGCCGGAGACGGTGGTGCTGCTCGTGGATCCCACGAAGCCGGCCCGCAACCCGGAGCTGAGCTTCCCGGCGCTGGCGCACCCGGCGGCCTTCCTCTGCGGCCGGGGCACCTGCTCGGCGCCCTTCACGGACCCGGAGACCCTGTCGGCGGACGCGGCCCGGGCGGCCCGGCGCTAGCGCAGATGCTGCCCCGCCCAGGCCGCGGTGCGGGCCTGGAGCGCGGCCTGGGCCGGCGAGCCCGTGCCCGTCACCCAGCCGGAGAGCAGGACGGCGGCGATCTCGTGGGGATGGAAGTCCTCACCCACCCCGGCGAAGGCGTCCTCGTAGGCCTTCAGGGCCTGGAGGTTCTCCACCTTGGGCTGGCCGCCGGCGTCCAGGTCCAGGGCGAAGCCGCCGTCCGTCTCGACGAGGTCCACGGCCACTTCCTGGAAGTCCTGGGGCATGCGCGGATGCTCCAGCTGGGCCAGCTGCAGGTCCGGGCGGATCCAGCGGACCTTCGGCCCGTCATGGATGGGGAAGGCCCAGCCGAGGTCGGGCCCGTCGGGGTTCACCACCCGGCGCTCCGCCAGGGACGGCGCGTCGGGCACCGAGGCCAGGCGGCGGAAGCCGAAGATCTCCGTGAAGAGGGACGCGAAGACCTCCGGATGCTCCCGCTCCAGCACGTGGGTCTGCTCGTGGACCAGGAGGGAGGCCGCCCGGTCCAGGGCCGCCGGCTGCTCCTCGGCGATCCTGGCCAGGGCCGCCACCACCCGGGGCGCGAGCACGATGCAGGCGCCGCGGGTGTGGGGCAGGCCGCCTTCGACACCGGCCTTGATGAAGCGGAAGGGCGTGCGGGCCATGAGCGGCAGCTTGGCGGCGATCTGAGGCGCGGCGTGGTCCAGGATGGCCTGCAGGCCGGCCCGCTCCTCCGGCGTGAAGTCCTTGGCGCTGTCGGCGTAGAAGGCCCGGGCGGCGTCGCGGGCCTGGTCGTCGGTCATCCCCGCCAGGGCCAGGCCCGTCTTGGCCCGCAGCTCCGGCGTGTGGAGCAGGTGGAAGTAGTCATCCCCCACCAGCACCTTCGCCGCCTCCGCCCGGGGGAGGAACTGGGCCTGGAGGGCGGGCCGGGGCGCCGTCTGGGGCGCCATCTGGGCCGGGGCCGGGGCCTGGGCCAGGACGGGCAGGACCAGGACGGGCAGCAGCAGGCGGGCGAAGACAGGTCGCATGGGGGCCTCGAAAGGCTCGAGGGTACACTGGGGGTGGCCTTGCTCCCACCCGGGAGCCCCCCGCCGGAGAGCCGATGCGCTACCTCGTCACCAACCTGCCGCTCGCCCTGGGGGAGGAGAAGCTGGACCTCGCCGCGCCCCTGGCCCACGCCCTGGGCGGGAAGCCCTCCGAGTACCGGAACGTCACCCTGGAGCGCCGCAGCCTGGACGCGCGGCACAAGGGCTCCATCCGCTTCCTCGCGGCCCTCAGCTTCGAGACGGACCGGAGCCTGGAGGAGCTGGATCTGCCCCCCGGCGCCAAGATCGAGACCGCCCATCCCCTCGTGAGCTACGCGGTGGCGCCACTGTCCCGGAAGCCCCGGGTGGTGATCGTCGGCAGCGGCCCCGCCGGGACCTTCTGCGCCCTGCGCCTCCTGGACTACGGCGTCGAGCCCATCGTCCTGGAGCGCGGGCCCGCCATGAGCGAGCGGGTGCAGGGCATCAACGACCTCTGGCAGCACGGCAAGCTCCATCCGGACGCCAACGCCCAGTTCGGCGAGGGCGGCGCCGGCACCTTCAGCGACGGCAAGCTCACCACCCGCATCGGCCATCCCGCGACGCGCTACGTCATCGAGACCTTCGTGCGCTTCGGCGCGCACCCGCGCATCGCCTACCTGGCCAAGCCCCACGTGGGCACGGACGTCATCCGCAAGTGCTCGGTGCTGATCCGAAAGGACGCCGAGCGCCGGGGCGCCGTCTACCGCTGGAAGTCCCCCCTGGCGGACGTGGAGGTGAAGGACGGCCGGGTGGTGGCGGCGGTGCTCGCCAGCGGCGAGCGGATCCCCTGTGACGCCCTGGTGCTCGCGCCGGGCCACAGCGCCCGGGACACCTTCGAGATGCTGCACCGCCACGGCGTGGCCATGCGCCAGAAGCCCTTCGCCATGGGCGTGCGCATCGAGCACCCCCAGGACCTCATCGACAAGGCCCAGTACGGCCCCAGCAAGGGCCACCCGAGCCTGCCTCCCGCGGACTACCGCCTCACCTGCAACTTCGGCCTGAACCGCGCCGCCTACAGCTTCTGCATGTGCCCCGGCGGCGAGGTGATCCAGTGCTCGTCCGAGGAGGGCGGCGTCGTCGTCAACGGCATGAGCAACGCCAAGCGGGATTCGGGCTTCGCCAACAGCGGCATCGTGGCCAAGGTGAACCCCTCTGACTTCGGCAGTGACCACCTGCTGGCGGGCATGCACTTCCAGCGCACCTGGGAGCAGGCCTGCTACCGGGCCGCCGGCGAGAGCTACGGCGCCCCGGCCATGAGCGTGAAGGACTTCCTGCGGCAGAAGGCCACGGGGCACCTGCCGCGCACGACCTTCAAGCCCTTCGCCGTGGCGGCGGACCTGCGCACCTGCCTGCCGGACTTCATCGTCGAGCAGCTGGCCGGCGCCCTGCCGGTCTTCGACCAGAAGATCCACGGCTACGCCTCCGGCCAGGCCATCCTCCTCGCCATCGAGAGCCGCACCAGCAGTCCCATCCAGCTCCTGCGGAACGAGGACGGCCAGAGCGCGTCGCACCCGGGCCTCTATCCCTGCGGCGAAGGCGCCGGCTTCGCCGGCGGCATCACCAGCGCCGCCGTGGACGGCATCCGCGTGGCCGAGTGGATCGCCCAGGCCCACGGCGCGCCGGCCTTCCAGCCCTTCGAGAAGCAGGTGCGGGCCGCGGACCTGGCGAACGAGTATTAGCCGGCCCGGTCAGAGCGTCTTGGCCATCTGCTGATGGACGATGCCGACTTCCATGAAGAGATCGCCTTCCCGCCGGTAGCCGAGCCGCTCGTAGAAGCCGATGGCCTTGTCCCGGGCGTGGAGCATCATGCGCGAGCAGCCGAGCGCCTTCGCGCGGCGCTCGGCCTCCTCCACCAGCGCGCGCCCCAGCCCCGTCCCCTGCTGCTCGGGTTTCACCGCCACCTGCCGCATCTGGATCTCGCCGTTCTCATGGGGCGTGAGCATCAGGCAGCCGAGGATGCGCCCCCCCTCGTCCAGGGCCACCAGGTGGTGGCTGTCCGACTCCGACGCGAGCTGGTCCACCGTGAAGGCCAGCCCCAGCGGGATCCGAAGGACCTCGTGGCGCAAGGCGACGGCCAGGGCGTAATCAGGAGAGCCGAAGGGTTGCCAGTCCAGACGCATGGTCAGTCCGAATCAATAGACTCGGAAGGTGAGGCGGATCGGGAATCGGGTCCGCATCGGATGCCCGGCTTGTTGAACCGGAGAGAACTGCCAGGCCAGAAGCCAGGTCCCCACCCTTTCAGCCATGGGAGAGGGCGCCTGGGCCAAACGCACGGATTCCGGCCTTCCGTCCTCGTCAGCCATGACCTCGAAACGGTAGGTGCCCAAGGGTTGGGCCTTGGGCAGGGTCGGCTTTTCGCGTACACCGACCTGGGAGAAGGGAAGATCCATCACCTGTCCGCCGGGCTCCAGAAACGGCTTGTGAATCGTCTCCAGGTCCGGCATCGGATCTGCGGAGAGGACTCGAGCGGAGACCAGCAGCTTGAAACTCTCCCGCACCAGGGCATCCGCCAGGGCCCCATTGAGGTGCGCCGTGTCGAGGGCGAGGATCCTCAGGTCGGAGGAACCCGGCGGAGCAGCGGAAGCCCGCCCCGCCTTGAGGTTCATGAGGCTCAGGTGGCCGGTGGAGTCGAGGCTTCCGTAAGGCGTGCGACTGGAGTTCAATTCGATCTGGAGGACCCAGCCATCCCCATCTGGAGCGGGCGATGGGAGGTGCTGATCCGCGGTGAAACGCCCGAGCGCGGATTCGAGCTGACCAAGATCCAGGGTCGCCCCGCCTTCGGCTGGCGGGGCGGCGTGAAGGAGGACCTTCACGGCGGGCCGGCCGGCGGGAGCCTGCGCCTGCAGGAGGACCGGGAACAGGCCGGCGGAGAGATAAGCTCGGGGGATCATGGCTCCAGCCTACTACCCCACCCGCTCCTTCCCGAACACGCGGTCCAGCACGAGGCCGGCGGTCTCCTCGATGCTCCTTCCGGTGACGTCGAGGATGGGCCAGCGGCGGTGGGCCTTGAAGACGCCGTCGGCGTAGGCCATCTCCTCGAGGATGTGGGCCATGTCGGTGTAGCGGTCCGCCTGGCCGGCGCCGCCCATGCGCTTCATGCGGTGCAGGCGGATCTCCTGGAGCCGCTCGGGCTGGATGGTGAGGCCCACGATGCGGCCCTGGGGGATGGTCTCCACCGCAGGCGGCAGGGGCACGCCGGGCACCAGGGGGATGTTCATGACCTTGTGGCCCTCCATGGCCAGGTACATGGAGAGGGGGGTCTTGCTGGTGCGGCTCAGGCCCACGAGGACAATATCGGCCTCGGTGATGCCCGTCGGATCCTGGCCGTCGTCGTACTTCAGGGCGAACTCGATGGCCTCGATGCGGCGGAAGTACTTGTCGTCCACCGAGTGGAAGAGGCCGGGGCGCTCCTCGGGTTGCTCCTTCAGGAAGCCCGCCAGGGTGTCCAGCAGGCTGCCGAAGAGGTCCACCTGGACGATGCCCTCGGCCCGGCAGCGCTCCTCCAGGTAGGCGCGCAGCTCCTTCGACACCGTGGTGTGGACGAGCACCGCGCCCTTCTCCCGGGCCATCTCCAGCACCCGCTCCATCTCCTCCCGGTCCCGCACGTTCTGGAAGCGCCGGAGCACCAGGTTCTCGCCGGCGGCGAACTGGGTGAGCGCCGCCTGCACCATCCGGTGCGCGGTCTCGCCGCTACCGCCGCTGACGATGTAGAGGGGATGGCGGTCCATGGGACCAGCCTAGCGCGCTCCGCTACGCTGGTGCGGTGCATCCCCTGAAGCCCCTGGACCCCCATACGGCCTCCACCGTCGCGATCCTGATCCCGGTGGGCATCGTCCTGCTCGGCCTGGCGATCCTGCTGGTGCGCTGGGCGCGGATCCGCCGGCGGGTGCCCCAGGATCCCGAGGCCCTGCTGCTGGGGGCCGTGGGCCAGAGCCTGCGGGAGCGGGGGGAGCTGGCGGCGGTCCTCGGCGAGCTGCGCACGGTCCATGAGCGGCTGCTGGACGCGCTGCCCTTCGGCCTGCTCTGGGTGGACCAGCGCCAGAAGGTCTCCGCCCTGAACCGGGCGGGCCAGGCCCTGCTGGGCGTCACCCGGGGCGTCGTGGGCCTGGACGCGGCCTTCGTGCTGGAGCCCTTCCCCTGGCTGGTGGAGGCCCTCGCCCTGCCGCCGGGGCCGCCCACCCGGGCCCGGGGCGGGGGCCGCACCTGGCGCCTGCGGCGCATCGAGGCGCCGGACAACATCGGGGCCCTCCTCAGCTTCGAGGACATCACCGAGGCGGAGGCCGAGGAGCGCCGCCGCCAGCTCCGGGAGCGCTTCGCCGAGCTGGGGGAGATGACCGCCGGCGTGGCCCACCAGCTCAAGAACGGCCTCGCGGTGCTGCGGGGCCACGGCCAGCTGCTGCAGCGGGCCGGGCGCCCGGAGGCGGAGCCTCTGCTGGCGGAGACCGAGGACCTGCTGCGGGTGGTCCAGCGCTTCCTGGAGTGGGCCCGTCCCCTGGAGCCGCGGCTGGAGACCGTGAAGCTGGAG
>DASTWQ010000088.1:0-22649 GCA_035758545.1 Holophagaceae bacterium
GGGCCGGGTCTTCATCTCGGGCCTGGGGCCAGACGGCGCCCCGGTGATGGCCACGGCGGAGGCCCTGGACCAAGGCCCCGAGGCGGCCTTCGGCCCCTTCCGCATCGCGCGCTTCCCCGCCCGGGGGGGAACCGTCGCCGCCGTGGCGCCTGTGGGCGCCTTCCCGCTGACCGAGGCCCAGGAGACCCGGTGGTTCCGGACCGCCCTCCGGGCCCTGGAGGATGCCTACGGCCGCCTGCCGCTGCCCTGGACCGCCGTCTACCTCCTGCCGACGGGGCGCCGGGACGGGATCCTCTTCGGCAGCACCCGGGGGGCCGGCGGCGCATCCATCGTCGTGCTCCTGGGGGCCCGGGTCAGCGACGCCCAGGTGGACGGGGACTGGATCCTCACCCACGAACTGATCCACACGGCCCTGCCGGACCTGGACCCGCGCCACCACTGGCTGGAGGAGGGCCTGCCCACCTACCTGGAGCCGCTGCTGCGCCTGCGGGAGGGACGGGAGACGCCGGAGGCCTTCTGGGCGGCGCTCCGGGCCAACCTGCCCCAGGGGGAGCCCGCCTCCGGGGACCGGGGCCTGGACCGCACCCCCACCTGGGGCCGCACCTATTGGGGCGGGGCCCTGTTCTGCTTCGCCGCGGACCTGCGGATCCGGGAGCTTACCGGCGGACGCCAGACCCTGCTGGACGCGGTCCGGGGCGTCCTCCCCGCCGGCGGCATCGCCACGGAGGGCCGGCTCCGGGATCTCCTCCGGCAGGCGGACCGGTCCCTCCCGAAGCCGGTGCTGGAACCGCTCTACGAGGCCTGGGCGGACGCGCCGGAGGGCCTGGACCTGGCCGCGACCTGGGCCCGGCTGGGCGTGGCCGCCTCGCCCTTCGACCCCCGGGCGCCCCTGGCGGGGCTCCGCCGGGGCTGGGGCCTCGGATCCGGTAGACTGGAGGGCACGGCCCCCTAGGTGGTTCCCCGGGGCCCCTGTTCCACCCGACTTCCGATTGGATTGCCGATGTTCACCCTGTCCTTCAAGACCCCCAAGCAGGAGGGTCGGGCCGAGTGCGATCGCGAGATCGCGCTCCTGGCCGCCAGCCGCACCGCCGGCGTGGAGCTCACCCACCGCTGCGGCGGCCATGCCCGCTGCGGCACCTGCCTCGTCACGGTGCTGGAGGGCGCCGAGCATCTGAGCGAGCCCCTGGGCTCTGAGAGCCGCGTCCTCAAGGTGCTCAAGGCCCAGCCCGGCCAGCGCCTGGCCTGCCAGGCCTGGGCCAAGGGCGATGTGAGCTGCTCCCAGGGGTGAGGTGATGAGGGACGAGGACCTGCTGCGCGGCGCCCGAAGGCGCCGGTCCTCTTCAAGTAGGAGGCGGCCCGCAGGGCCGCAACCAGGAAATCCTCACCCCTCGTACCTCGCCCCTCAATCCAGATAGAACCCCACGCCCTGCCACACCTGCACGGGCGTGCCATCGGCGGTGCGGGCAGGATCGAACACCACGCGCTTGGCGGCGTCCAGACAGGCGGCGTTGGCGTCCTTCACCTTGGCGTCGTCGCCGGGGAGCGGCTGGAGCATGCGCGCGGCGGTGACCTCGCCCTGCTCATCGATCCTCACGTTCACCACGACGATGCCCTTCGGATGGCTCCAGCCGGAGAGTCGGGGCGTGACCTTGTAGAGGTTGAGGGGCTTCGCGGGGGCGATGGCCTCGCTCTCGATGACGAGGTCCCCGGCCTGGAAGGGCCCTTCGAGCTTCCGCTTCAGCTCGGTGTTCTCCTTGGCGAGGCGGTCCCGCTCGGCCTCGCAGGTGGCGAGCTGGTCCTTGGCCTTGGCCACGCCCTTGAGCAGCGCGTCGGCGTCACCGGCGTTCTCCTTCAGCATCCGCTTGAGGGAGGCCAGCTCCTGGGCGGAGGCGGCGGCCTGGGCCTTGTACTGGTCCCGGCTGGCCTGGGCGTCGGCGAGCTGGGAGGGCAGCGCCTGCTGGGCGTCGAGCTTGGCCTGCAGCGCATCCCGCTCGGCGGCGAGCTGCTTCAGCTCGGCCTTGAGCTGGGCGGCGGTCGGGGCCTTGGCGGGGGCCTTCCGGCCCTGGCCGGCGGCCAGCGCGAGGGGCAGGGTGGCGAGGATGGTGGCGAAGGCTGCGCGGCGCATGGGTTCTCCTCCGGGAGGCCTCAGCGGTCTCCTGCGGGCGTCCGCTTCCACCTTACCGCGCCTCGCGCGGCGGGGCTCAGTGCAGGCTGGCGCGGCCACTCGAGGCGCCGGGCGTCTCGACGCGGAGGATGCCCCGCTTCAGCAGCGAGGTGAAGATCGCCTTGCACTCGTCCTCGCTGAAGGGCGCCACCGCCATCAGGTCCTGGAAGCTGTGCATGCCGGTCACCCGGGTGGCCATGAAAGCCTCGCCGGGGCTCAGGTCCACGTGGGTGAGCTCCATGAGGTCCACCGCCAGCTCGGGCACCTGCTGCAGGTTGAGGGGCCGCTCGGCGGCCTGCTGGAGGCTCTGGACCTCCTTCATCATGCGGTTCGCGATGGGATCCTGGGGCTGGCCCTGGAGCACCCGGCGGATCTCCTCCTGGGCCTCGGCGAGGCGCTTGCGGTCGAGCAGGGCGCGGGCCTTCTGGAGGGGATCCTCCCCCTTCACCTTGGTGCCGCCGGCGTGGGCGACGCGCACGAGGCCCCGCTCCACCAGCTCGAAGAGGTGCCGGCTGACCTTGAATTCCGTGGAGCGCAGCTCCAGCACCAGGTGGTCCACGGTCTTCAGGCCGTCCACGTGGGCAAGCAGCTCCGCGTCCTCCGCCGGCAGGGGCAGCTGCTCGGCGATGGCCTCGGAATCCGCGGCCACGATGGCGTCACCGCCCCGCAGGATCTCGCGGATGCGCTTCCACTCGTCCCGGCGCCGGGCGCCCTCCAGCACGATGCCGGTGACGTCCAGGTTGAGGAGCACCGTGCGGGGATCCGGGCGCTGGCCCTCCATGAACTCGAACTCGCCCGCGGACCAGAGGAAGCAGTCGTAGAGGCTCTCCTCGGTCTTGAGCTGGATGATGCGGCGGATCTCGTTTTCGGTGACGAAGTGGCGGTTGACGAGGATGCGCCCCAGCAGCTCGTTCTCATCCTCCTGCGCGGCGAGGGCCTCCCGCAGCTGGGCTTCGTTGATGCGGTTGTAGGCCAGCAGGAACTGCCCGAGGTACTCCTTCGGGTCCGTGGAGCTGGCGGAGGTGATGCGGCCATCCTCGAAGGCGATGGTCTTCATGTAGGCGGCGCCTCGGAGCGCTAGCACCCCGGTCTTCTTGCCCACGGCGAGCCACTGGAGGAGATCCTCCAGGCCCATGGTGGCCAGGTTGCCTTTCAGGGACATGCCGCCTCAGTTCAGGACCGACAGTCTACCGCGGTGGGAAAGGCCGGAGGGTCACACGAAAAATGACCAACCGTTCACAGGCGGGTCAAGAGCTCCCCCAGGGCCTGGTTCAGGAGATCCGGATGGTGCCGGGCCATGCCGGCCTCGGGGTCCAGGAGGGGCCGGAGCAGCACCGGGACGCCGCGCACCTCGTCCCGGTCCGCCCGCAGCGGTTCCCCGCCCTCGTCGGCGTAGCGCCGGGCCATGTCGGGAGGGAGGGGCGAGCTGTTGGCGAGCACCGCGGAGAGCTTCACGCCGCCGAGGGTCTGGAGGGCCGCCACGTGGGCCTCCAGGTCCATCCCGTGGCTCTCGCCGGGCTCGGTCATCAGGTTGGCGACGTAGACCACCGGCGCCCCGGACCGGTCGATGGCCTCCCGCAGCTCGGGGATGAGCAGGTTCGCCAGGGTGGAGGTGTGCAGGCTGCCCGGCGCCAGCAGGATCAGGTCCGCCCGGAGCGTGGCCAGGATGGATTCGGGCAGGGGTTCCGCGTCCGCGGGTTCGATCCAGAGCCGCCGGAGGGGCGGTTGGGCCTGGTTGATGGCGGATTCCCCCTCCAGCCGGCGGCCTTCGGCGTCCTCGGCGCAGAGGGTGACGGGGGTCGCGGTGGCCGGGTAGAGGGCGCCGGCGGTCACGAGGATCGAGGAGAGCTGGCGGATGGCCCGGACCCAGTCCCCGGTGAGGTCCGCCAGGGCCCAGAGCATGAGGTTGCCCAGCGAATGGCCGGACAGGGAGCCGTCGCTCTTGAACCGGTAGTTGAGCAGGTCCGACAGGACCGAGTCCTCCCGGGTGAGGGCCGAGAGGCAGTTCCGCAGATCGCCGGGGGGGATGCCCCCCAGTTCCTGGCGCAGCCGGCCGCTGGAGCCGCCATCGTCAGACACCGCGACGATGCCCGTGAGGCGCCAGGGCTCCCGGCCCCGGGTGGCTTCCCGCTTGAGGGCCCGCAGGAGCGCGGACAGGCCGGTGCCGCCCCCGATGGCGACCACCCGGAGCGGCGATTCGGCCTTCAGGGCCATGGGCTCAGTCGCCCTCGGTGAAGGCGAAGAGTGAGGACTTCCGGAGCTCGGCGAAGTCGGGCTCCAGCCGGAAGAGGAAGAGCGTGGAGGGATCCAGCGCCAGGGCCTGCTTCAGGCTGTCCGCGGCGGCCTCGGCCTTCCCGGACTGGGCGTGGGCGGTCGCCGCCAGGTAGTGGAGGATGCCCCGCTTGGGGTGGGCCTTGAGGGCCTTGTCGAGGACCTTGAGGGCCTCGGCGGGCTGGCGCCGGTTCAGGAGGGACTGGGCCTCCTCCTCCGGCGTCTGGGCCGGGGCCTTGGCCGGGTGGGCCTTGGCCTTGGCCACGGCCAGGTAGGACTCCACGGCGCGCCGGAAGGCGGGATCGTGGGCGGAGGCGGATTCGATGCCCTCCAGGATCTTGATGGCGTCGGCGGGCTTGCCGGCGTCCAGGGCTCTCAGGGCCTTCGCGAGATCCGCCGCCAGGGGATGCGCGGCGCGCTCGGGGGCCTTGCCTTTGGCTTTCGTCACCATGCTTGACCTCATGCCTGTAGGGCCATTATGCCCCAGCGGCCGGAAAGGCCAAGGGCGGCCCCGGGGGGCCGCCCTCGGCGAGGGCTCCCGGGGGAGCCTCAGGACTTGAAGAGGACGTCCTCCCGGTTGAGGGTCCGGGCGGCCATCAGGGTCAGCGCGGCGGCGAGGACCGTGTTGAGGGCGAGCGCGATCAGGAAGTGGGACAGGACGAAGTGCTGCCCGAACATCTCCCGGATGGAGAGGCTCGCGTTGACGATGGGGATGTAGGGGATGGCGGCCATCTTCTCGATGCCAGGGGCCATGGAGAACACGCCGAGCACGATGATCACCACCAGGCCGGGCATCAGGGCCGTCGCGGCCTCCCGCTGGGTGCGGGCCTGGATGCCCACGAGGAGCACGAAGGACACCATCAGCAGCGCGACGGGAACGAGGAGGATGAGGGTCCGCAGCAGGATCGAGGGGCCCGCCATCTGGAGCATGGTTGCCGAGGTCGCGGCGCTGCCGGCGCCCGCCTCGGCGATCTGGCGGCCAACGATGGAGAATCCGAGGCCGGAGCCGATGACGCTGGAGGCCGCGCTGAGGACGCCGAGCACGAAGAGCGCGAGCAGCTTGCCCAGGGCGATCTGGCTGCGGGGGATCCGGGTGGAGAGCAGGCTCATGAGGGTGCCCCGCTCCCGCTCGCCGGCGGTCATGGAGGCGCCGTTGTTCATGATGCCGCCGAACATGCTGATGAGCAGGATGTAGGGGAGCCAGATCCCGAAGATCTTGCCCAGCTGGAGGGCCATGTCCGCGACGTTGACCTTGTCCACGTCCGTGGGGGTGGCGAGTTCCGGCGACGCGTTGAGGGCCTGCAGACGGGCCTTCACCCAGTCCTTGCCCTGGTCCGCGAGGAAGGCCTGCAGTCGCTCGAGGGCCTGCTGGGAATCATCCTCGGCCTTGTTGTAGCGCGCCGTCACCTTCAGGGTCCGGGAGGCGGCCACGTCCGCGGGGCCCGTGGCCGGGACCTCCACCGCGAGGTCGAGCTTCTTGTCCCGGAGGGCCTGCGCCAGATCGCCGGCGGGGGCCGGGACCAGGTCGAAGTCCTTGGCGTCGGCCTTCAGGGCGGGCGCCAAGGCCGACCCGGGATCCAGGAGGTAGACCCGGGAGGGCTTCGATTTCCGCTCCGTCTCGGCCTGGGTGGCCATCTTCGTCATCATCCCGAAGATGAGGGGGTAGAGGACCAGGGGCATGCCGAAGGTGAAGAACAGCGTCCGCTTGTCCTTCATCAGCTCCAGGAATTCCTTCTTCATCACGAGCCAGGCGCCGCGCATGTCGTCTCCGTGTCAGGGCAGGGTGGGGGCGTGGGGAGGGGATTCAGGCGATGGCCGCTTCGCTCTCGCCGGCGAGCTGGAAGAAGACCTCGTCCAGGCTCCGGGCGCCCCTCGCCCGCAGGAGTTCGGCCGGGGGCGCGTCGCCATGCAGCTTGCCGTCGAAGATGATGCCGACCCGGTCGCAGACCTGCTCCGCCATGGGCATGGCGTGGGTGCAGACGATCACGGCGCGGCCCTCGGACTTCATCACCTGGAGCAGGTCCAGGACGGTCTTGGCCGTCAGCACGTCCAGGCCGGTGGTGGGCTCGTCGAAGATCACCGCCTTGGGATCGTGCAGCAGGGCCCGGGCGATGTTCACCTTCTGCTTCTGGCCGGTGGAGAAGGTGTTCATCTTCACGTCGGCGAATTCCGCCAGGCCCAGCCGCTCCAGGAGGTGCATGCCCCGGCGCTCGGCGGTGGCGGCCTCCACGCCCTGCATCTCCCCGAAGAGGCGCAGCTGCTCCCGGGGGGTGAAGCGCTCGTAGACCTGCATGTCCGTGGCCAGGTAGGCGAGCTTGCCGCGCACCTCCTCGCCGTGGGTGCGGGTATCCAGCCCGCAGACCTGCACCGACCCGGTGTCGGGCCGCATGAGACCGGCGATCATCCGCAGGGTCGTGGTCTTGCCGGCGCCGTTGGGGCCGAGCAGGCCGTAGATCTCTCCAGGGTTCACCTGGAGGGAGATGCCGCGGACGGCATCCACCACCTTCTTCCGGCGGGTCTTCTTGTCCCGGATCTGGAAGGACTTGTGGACGTCCTGGAGATGGATCATGGCTGGCTCCCGTGAGGAACAGGACCAGTCTAGGAGACCCCGGCCGTCGGCCGGCGGACCGGTCGGCGAACGGGGCCTCGGGGGCGATGAACGGCGAGGGCCGGCCGGCCAGCGGAGGCGGGCGGCTCAGGCCTCCGGGCGCATGCTCCGCCAGAACGCGATGGCGAGGACGCCGAGGCCCACGGCCATGGCGGTGTGGGCGAGGCCGTAGACCGCGGCCCGCAGGGCCGGGTTCCCCCCGAAGAAGGCCGCGTTCCAGGCCACGAAGTCCTCATGGCCGAAGCGCACCCCGAGCACCCAGTGGTAGCCCTTGTAGAGCATGAGGGCCACCGAGGCCGCGGTTCCCGGCAGGAAGAGCCAGGTGGCCGTCCGGAGGGTCCGGGGGCCGAGGGGTCGGAAGCCCAGGGAGATCCCCAGCTGCAGCATGAAGGCCAGCACCAGCGGGAGGACCGTGCCCAGGAGGATCGCGTGGCCGTGGACCAGGGCGAGCGGAAGGACGGCCTCCAGGTGCTTGCCGGCGGGGAGCAGGTCAGAGACCGGCGCGCGCTTGGCGGATTCCTCGAAGGAGAGCCCGGCCAGCAGGCCGACGAAGAGCATCACGAGGGCGAAGCGGAGCCAGGTCCGGAAGATGGCGCGGTAGTGGTCGGGCAAGGTCATGCTCGCTCCTCAGGGGTGGCCCATGGAGGAGAGGCCCCAGAAGCCCTCCAGCCCGATGGTGCCGTACATGATCATGAAGACGCCCATGCAGAGGCAGTAGAAGGCGAAGCTGCCCAGCCTCGGACGCCGGGTGAACCGGTCCAGCAGGCCGATGGCGAAGTAGCCCGACACGGCGCTCACCAGCACGCCCACGCCGCAGGCCACCAGGGGGGACACGCCCCCAGGGGGGATGAGCAGCTCCGGCGGCACCGGGTGGTGCAGGACCAGGGGCTTGAGCAGCTTGCCCCCTTCCACCACCGAGGCCGCGAAGATCGTCGGGATGCCCAGCAGGAAGCTGAAGCGGGTGGCGGAGGCGAGCCCCAGGCCGCAGAAGGCGCCTACGGAGATCGTCGACCCCGAGCGGGAGAGCCCGAAGCCGCCGAAGGCGCCCTGGACGGCGCCCACCCAGCTGGCGTCCTTCCAGGTGGCCTGCTCCAGGCTCCGGCCGGCGCGGCGCTTGGCCTTCTCGTTGGCGGTGAAGAGCATCCAGGCCGTGATCAGGAGGAACACCCCGAAGATCCAGACGTGGTCCTTCGCGATCTCCTTGGTGTGCCGCGTCAGCAGCCCGAGCACGCCGGTGGGGATCATCGCGACGAACAGGAGCCACCCCAGGCGGCGGCCCTCGGGGCTCCGCCCGGCGATGCCCCGGCAGACCTCCACCACGTCCCGCCGGAAGTAGACGATCAGGGCCACCAGGGTCCCTGCATGCAGCAGCATGTCGAAGGCCAGCGGCATGCTCCGGCCCATCAGCAGGTTCTCGGCGAGGGTCAGGTGCGCGGTGGAGGACACCGGCAGGAACTCCGTGAGCCCCTGGATGAGACCGAGCAGGATGGCGTGCCAAAGATGCATGCGGGGACCCCGACGCGAAAGGGCCAGTGTCCCACGGCCGGGGCGGATCCGGGTCTGTCAGCTTCTTCGCGGCGCCGCCTGCCTCAGCTGCTCCCAGTAGCGGTCCAGGGCCTCGCGGCCCTTCTTGGTGATGGCAAGGGTCGTCAGCGGGACCTTGCCCCGGTAGCCCTTGTGGATGGCCACGTAGCCGCCCTCCTCGAGCTTCGCGAGATGGCTGCTGAGATTGCCCTTCGTGAGCCGGGTGAGGGACTCGACCATCTTGAATTCCGCCCATTCCACGCCGGACAGCACGGAGAGGATCGCCAGCCGCGCAGGCTCGTGGACGAGCCGGTCCAGGTCCAGGATGGCTTGGAGCCGATCGGGGCCCTTACTCATCGCAGGGCTCCTGGGCGCGGATCTCGCGGACTAGCCGCAGGAACTGGAGGTGCTGGACCAGCCCCACCGCGAGGCCGCCAAAGTAGGCCAGCGGGAGCGCAGCGAATAGGATGGCCGCGAGCGCCCCCTTCCCCTGCAGGAGGCCCTCCCACAAGGGGAGCACCCAGATGAGCGCCAGGCCCCAGAAGCCGAGCACCAACCAGAGCAGTCCCTCCTGCCAGCCGCGGATGAACCGCAGCGTGGCCCAGGGGAGCGCCCAGCAGGCGGTGAGGCCCAGGGCCACCTGGACGCTCGTCGGCTCCTGCGCGGCAGGTCCTAGAAGGGCCTTCACCGGGTAGGCCAGGGCGAGGACGGCGAGCCCCGCTGCCAGGGTCCGGATGAACAGGGCAGTGGAAGGGGCTGGGCGGGATTCCGCGAGGCCGAGGGACTGGTAGATCCTGCGCCGGAGCCCCTCCTTCGCCAGGAGCCAGAGCGCGAGCAGGGCGGAGACCGCCAGCGCGAGGAGGCCTCGCTGGTGCTCCCAGGAAACCTCGGCGGCATTCCCGATCAGCGGCGGGGCGAGGAGCAGGAGCAGCATCACGACCCCGCCCAGGGCGAGGCTCAGCCCCGGGAGGCTCCGCCCGTAGCGGGCATAGCGGCTGGACAGCTGAGAGAGGCGGGCGAGGTCGGTGGCCACGGGATGCTCCGGATGAATGCAAATAAGTCCGTAGCGCAAACTAGAATGTGTCAAGTCACATGCCTCGTGGTCCAATGCCTCCCATGCGACCGCTGGATTTCCGCTCCGACACCGTCACGAAGCCGACCCCGGAGATGCGCCGGGCCATGGCTGAGGCCGAGGTGGGGGACGACGTCCTTGAGCACGACCCCACGATGGCGCGCCTGGAGGCGCGGGTGGCGGAGCTGCTGGGCATGGAGGCCGCGCTGTGGACCCCCTCGGGCTGCATGGCCAACCTCATCGCGCTCATGCTCCACCTGGAGCGGGGAGACCGCTTCCTGGCGCCGGAGAAGGCCCACGTGCTGGGTTCCGAGCTCGGCACCGGGGCCTGGCTCGCCGGAGGCATGCCTGAGGCGCTGCCCTGGGACGGCGGCCCGGGCCGGCCCACGCCCGCCACCGTCATCGCGGCCGCCGGGAAGCCGGGGCCCTACTTCAACCTCCGCACCACGCTGCTCTGCCTGGAGAACACCCACAACTTCGCCGGCGGCGCCGTGATCCCGAAGGCCGAGCACGACGCGCTCGTGGCCGCCGGCCGGGCCGCGGGCCTGAAAGTCCACCTGGACGGCGCGCGCCTCTGGCATGCCGCGGCGGCCCTCGGCCTGGCGCCCTCGGACCTGACCGCGGGCGTGGATTCGGTGCAGGTCTGCCTCAGCAAGGGGCTCGGGGCGCCCATGGGCTCCCTGGTCTGCGGATCGAAGCCCTTCGTCGAGGCCGCCCGGCGCGTGCGCAAGATGCTGGGCGGCGGGGTCCGCCAGGGCGGCGTGGTGGCCGCGGCGGGCCTCGTGGCCCTGGACTACCTGCCCCGGGTGGCGGAGGACCACGCCAAGGCCCTGCGCCTCGCCGAGGGCCTGCGGGCCCTTGGCGCCGAACTGCCGCTGCCGGAGACCAACATCCTGCTGGTGCCGGTGACGGATCCCGCCCCGGCCCTCGCCAGGCTGGCGGAGTCGGGCGTGCTCGCGGTGCCCGTGGGCAGCGCCATCCGCTTCATCGCCCACCGGGACCTCGCCATGGAGGACGTCGACGAGGCCCTCGCGCGGTTGACGCCCCTGGCATCCTGGCTCAGGCCGCGCTGACGGCCGGAGGGATCCCGATGCGACGCTGGCTCTTGGGAAGCACCCTGGTGATCCTCGCGGCCGGAGCGGGGCTCGGGATCTGGTGGAGCCGGAACCGTCTCGTGCCCATCCCCCTCGCCTCCGATGCGGACCGCTTCATTCCGGCGAACCCTGATCCAGGTCAGGAACAGGCCAAGCTCGAGGCCCTCCTGCCCCAGGGCGCGGCCTTCCACGCCTTCGTCCTGCGGCAGGTCGGCGAGACCCTGCTCGCCCCTGGCGCGCCCCCTGCCGTGTCGGACGCGGAGGGGTCCGCGGCCTGGACCGGCGTCCTGGCGGAAGCCCTCTGGGGCAGCCCCAACCGGCGCCACTGGCGGATCCGCGTGCGCCAGGCGGTGTGGCTCCACGACGGGCACCTGCTGGATGCGCGCTGGGCGCTCTCGGCCCTGCGCCGCATGGAGGACGGCCCCTTCCAGGCGGGCGCCCGCGGCGAGATCAAGGATGACCGGACCTTCGATCTGGATTTCCCCGGCCCCTGGGACCTGACCGGCCGGCTCTCCGCCCCCGGCGCGCTCCTCTTCATGGGCAGCGGCTCCCATGCCGTGGGCAGCGGCCCCTTCCGCTTCGCCGTCTCCCCGGCGGGCGAGACCTTCCTCGCGCGATTCGACGGATACCGCCACGGCAACGCCGGCATCGCCGAACTGCACCTCCCGGACGATCCCGCGCTGCTGCAGGGCGACCGCTGGGCCGCGGACATGGCCGCGCGCCGCTACGCCTGGTCCGTGTACCCCGGCAACGTGCCGCCGGACGCCATGGCCCAGGTCCGGAACGCGCCCTACGACCAGGTGCGCCTGGACGATGGCACGGTCTGGTTCATCTCGCGGCGCATGCGCCGCCTCCATCCGGACCTCAAGGACTGGTCAAGGACGTCCCTCTTCGGAGCCTGGCAGGCGGACATGGATCTGCCCTACGACCCGCGCTGAAGGGGAGGAGGCGCAGGCCGGCCTTTGCATCCCCGGCCCGGGACGCTAGGTTGGAGCCATCCCCCTTTCCCGGACCCACCATGATCCGACTCCTGGCCCGCTGCGCGCTCCTGGCGCTCCTCCTGCTCCCAGGGAGCGGGAAGCTCCAGGCCGCGCCCGCCACGGCGGCCTCCGCATCAGCGTCGGCTCCGGCTTCCGCCCCGATCCCCGCGCTGCCCCAGGGGCGCTTCAGCTTCCGCTCCTACGGGATCGCCGAAGGGCTCGGCAACCTGGCGGTCCTGGACCTCCTCCAGGACCGGACGGGTTTCCTCTGGGTGGGCACCGAGGACGGCCTCTACCGCTTCGACGGCGAGGCCTTCCAGCCCTTCGGCACGGAGGAAGGGCTGCCCTCCAGCTTCATCTCCGACCTGGTGGAGGACGGGCAGGGCCGTCTCTGGGCGGGCACCTTCACCGGCCTGGCCCTGAAGACCGGGAACACCTTCCGCGCCATCGGCCCGGCCGAGGGCCTTCCCGCCGCCCCGGTGCAGGACCTGGCCCTGGGCGCCGAGGGCCAGCTGCTTGCGGCCATGCCCCAGGGGATCTTCGTGGCGGATGGCGGTGGCGCCCTCCGCTTCCAGGCTCCAGCGGCCTGGCCCGGCGGCCAGGGCACGGCGGTGGGCGCGGCTCCTGGAGAACCCCGGCTCTGGGCCGCCAGCTACGACGGCCGGGAAGCCCGGGTGCTCTCCCTCCTGAACGGCGCCTGGACCGCCTGGAAGGGCCCCGCGGCCTTCGGGCGCGAGCGCATCGACGCCGTCCAGCCGGACGGAAAGGGCACCGTCTGGGCCCGGGACGCCCATCACCTCTGGGTGCTGCGCCCCGGCCAGGGGGCCTTCGAGGACGCCTATCCCGGCATCCCCCTCATCAGCGCCCGGGCGACCCTCCGGCTGGATCCGGATGGCACCCTCTACGTCCCTACGGACATGGGGCTCTGGCTCCTCAGCGAAGGCCGCTGGACGCATTACGACGCCAGCTCGGGCCTGGCCTCGTTCCGCGTGCGCGACGCCATCCGGGACCGGGAGGGCTCCCTCTGGGTGGGCAGCCAGGGCATCCACCGCCTCCTGGGCCGCGGCCTCTGGCGGGCCTACACCCAGGTGGACGGGCTCCCGGATTCCGTGGTCTGGACCATCTTCCGCAGCCGGGAGGGCGACCTCTACGTGGGCACGGATGGCGGCCTCGCCAAGGTCGGGCCCCGGGGCTGGGAGACTCTGCCCGCCACCGCAGGGCAGGTGGTCCGCACGGTGGTGGAGGCCCCTGACGGCACCTTCTACCTGGGCAGCCTCCCGGTCCGCGTCATCCACCTGGATCCCCGAAGCGGCCGTGTCCTGGGCACCTACGATACCGGCCAGGGGCTGCGGGGCAAGCGGCTCTTCCGCATCCTGCTGGATCCCTCCAACAGGCTCTGGGCCACCACGGAGGATGCCGGCCTCTACTGCGCCCAGCTGGGCAGGGGGCCGGTCCAGTTCCACCGGGAGGAGGTCCCCGGGGGCCCTCCCGGCGAGTACTTCAACGGCCTCACCCTCGGTCCCTCCGGGCGGATCTACGCCTCCGGCGAGTACGGGCTCGCGGTCCTGGACCATGGCCAGTGGCGGCGCTACACCGAGGCCGACGGCCTGAAGCGGCGCTTCGTGGCCTACGCGCTCGAACGCAAGGACGGCTCGGTGATGGTGGGATACTTCGAATCCTCGGGCCTCAGCATCCTTCGCCCCGGGGCGGACGGGATCCTCCGCGCCCAGGTGCCTGACGCGCTCACCGAGCGGCTGGCCCGGGAGAAGGTCTACATGCTGGGGGAGGACGGCCAGGGTCGGGCCTGGGTTGGCACGGGCCGGGGCGTCTTCGTCGGCGATGGCCGGGACGTGCAGCGGTTCGGCCTTGCGGACGGCCTGGTGAGCGAGGACATCGACAACATGGCCTTCCTGGCGGATTCCGGGGGGGATGTCTGGGTCGGCACCAGCGGCGGCCTGGCGCGCTTCGACGCGAAGGCCTACCAGAGTGCGCCGGCGCCCCCGGCGACCGTGTTCCTATCCGAGGCCTTCGGCGACCGGGCCGTGGAACCCGGCGCCGGCCAGGTGCAGGTGCCCTACCGGCGGAACACCCTCCTCGCCCGCTTCGCCGGCCTGAGCTTCCTGGGGGAGCACACCGTGGACCACGAGGTCCGCCTCGACGGCCTGGAGACCGCCTGGCACCTCACGGACACCAAGGAGGCCCGCTACCCCGCCCTGGCGCCGGGGGCCTACACCCTGCGGGTCCGCTCCCGGGTGATGCGCGGGGCCTGGGGCCCGGAGGCGGCCTTCGACTTCGAGATCCTCCCGGCGTGGTGGCAGACCTGGTGGTTCAGGGCCCTCCTCGTCCTCGCCGGGGCCGCGGCCGTCCTGGGCCTGATCCGCTGGCGGGTGGCCGCTCTCCGGCGGCACAACCAGGAGCTGGAGGCCCTCGTGCACGCCCGCACCGCGGAACTGGAGGCGGCCAACGAGGCGCTCCAGGCGCAGAGCGTCACCGATTCCCTCACGGGCCTCAAGAACCGCCGCTACCTTTCGGCCTGCATGCCCGAGGACGTGGCCCGGGTGCGGCGCGTGCACCGGCAGCTGAACGGCGAGGCCTCCGACCGCGCCCATGTGAACGTGGACCTCGTCCTCGTGATGGTGGACCTGGACCACTTCAAGGAGGTCAACGACACCTTCGGGCACGCCGCCGGCGATCTCGTCCTCCAGCAGGTGGCGGAGATCCTCCGGGGCGCCATCCGGGACATGGACACCGTGGTCCGGTGGGGCGGCGAGGAGTTCCTGGTGGTCGCCCGCAACGCCGCGCGGTCCGAGGCCATGGTGCTGGTGGAGCGCATCCGCAGCCGCATCGCCGCCCATCCCTTCGAGCTGGGGGACGGCCAGACGGTCCGGCGCACCTGCTCCGTGGGCTTCGCCTACATGCCCTTCCTCTGCGCCGAACCGGAGTTCATGGACTGGGAGGAGGTGGTGGACGTCGCCGACCACTGCCTCTACGTGGCCAAGCACAGCGGCCGGGACGCCTGGGTGGGGGTCACCTCCGGGCTCGAGGTCCGCTCGGACCAGCTGGGTCCGAAGGTGTCGAAGCGGCTCCCGGACCTCATCCGAAGCGGCCACATCCAGGTGCTCACCTCCCGGGAGGATCCGCAGGACCTCGACTGGGAGGGCTGAGTCATTCGAGGTTGGCGGCCTGCTCCCGCAGCTGGTCCAGGGCGCCCTTGGCCTCCATGACCGCCCGGGTCATGGCCAGGCGCTTGCACTTGGAGCCGCAGGTGTTGAGCTCCCGCAGCACCTCCTGGGCCCAGACGTCGGTCCACTTGCCCTCGAGGACGCCCGTTGCCAGGCGTCCGCCGAAGTCCTCCAGGTGGGCCGCCAGGCGCACCAGCTCCTCGCGCACGTCCTGGCGCTCCGCGAGGGCGCCGGCCTCGGCGACGACCCGTTCCGCGGGGAGCTGGCCCTCCAGCCGCGCGTCCTTCAGCACCTGCTCCAGCCTGGCGGCGTAGAGGGCCGGCAGCTCCGCCGCCTGGGCCTCCGCCTCCGCGGCGAGGGTCTCCCGCAGGGCCGTCAGCCGGGCCAGGGTCTCCGTGAAGAAGGGGCGGAGCCGCGCCGCCTCGGCTTCCCGCCGGGCGTTCCAGTCCTTGAGCAGCGCCTCCAGGGCCTCCAGGAGGGGGCCCTCGCTCCGCTCGGCGAGGTCGGACTCGGGCGGCAGGAAGGCGCCGGGCACCCGGAAGAAGGCGTCGGCGCCTAGGGGCGGCAGCGCCAGCCACTCGGCGTCCTCCTGCCAGGCCTTGGCGAGGCTGCGGAGCAGAGCCCGGTTCATGCGCGGCTCCAGCTCCGGCGCGTCCTGGAGCTCCACGGCCAGGTCCAGCTTGCCCCGCTTGGCGGCGGCCTGGACCTTGGCGCGGATCGCCGTCTCCAGCGGGAAGAGGGCGGGGTGCAGTCGCACCGAGAGATCCAGGCCCTTGCCGTTCACGCTGCGCAGCGAGAGGCGGAGGCGGCCCGAGCCCAGGGGGCGGACGAGTTCGGCGTAGGCGGTCATGGAGCGCATGGGATCCATTTAACCCGCCAAGACGCAAACGTGTCTCACCACGCGGAGGGCCGCGGAGGAGCGGAGGGCAGCGGAGAAGATGCCCGACAGGGCGTCACTCCTCCTCCACCGCGTCCTTCATCCAGCTCTTGCCCCGCAGGCGCTCGACGGAGGTCTCGGCGAAGACCTGGAGGGGCTGCTTCCCCTCGAGGCCCACCCGGGGGGCGGCGGCGGCGATGAAGCCGAGGCGGGCGCCCTCCTGGAGCCGCAGGGGCAGCTGGGCCACGGGGCGCACCTCGCCGGTGAGGCCCACCTCGCCCATGAAGAGGCACTTGGGCTGGAGGAGCCGTCCCGTGGCGCTGCTGGCCAGGGCCGCGATGACGGCCAGGTCCGCCGCCGGATCCTCGATGTCGAGGCCCCCGGCGACGTTGAGGTAGACGTCCCGGTCGTGAAGCTGGACGCCGCCCCGGCGCTCCGCCACGGCGCAGAGCATGGCCAGCCGCTGGCCGTCGATGCCCAGGGCCGTGCGGCGGGGGATGCCCAGGCCCGCGCTGGCCACCAGGGCCTGGATCTCCACCACCATGGGCCGGGTGCCGCTGAGGATCACCGTGGCGGCGCAGCCGGGCCTCGGCTCCGCATCCAGGAAGAAGGGGTTGCCCTCCGCCGGCGCGAGGCCCTTCTCGGTCATGGCGAAGACCCCGAGCTCGAAGGCGGCGCCGAAGCGGTTCTTGAGGGAGCGCAGCAGGCGGTGGTGGTGGTGGCGGTCCCCCTCGAAGCTGAGCACCGTGTCCACCAGGTGCTCCAGCACCTTGGGGCCCGCGAGGCCGCCGTCCTTGGTCACGTGCCCCACGAGGACGAGGGGCGTGCCCGTGGCCTTGGCCCAGCGGGCCAGGAGCTGGGCGCAGCCGCGCACCTGGCTCACGCTGCCGGCGCTGCTCTCGAACTCGGGATCGAAGAGGGTCTGGATGGAGTCGATGAGCAGCAGGGCCGGCTTCATGCGGTCCGCGGCCTCGAGGATGCGGCGGACATCCGTCTCCGCCAGCAGGTGCAGGTCCGGCGCCTCGGCCCCCAGGCGCTGGGCCCGCAGCTTGATCTGCCGCTCGCTCTCCTCGCCGCTGGCGTAGAGGACGGTTCCGCCGGCCTTGGCCGCCCACTGCAGCAGGAGGGTGCTCTTGCCGATGCCCGGCTCGCCGCCCAGCAGCACCACCATGCCCGGCACCACGCCGCCGCCGAGGACCCGGTCCAGCTCCTCCACGCCGGTGGGGGTGCGGGCGGTCTCGGCGAGGCCGACCTCCGAGAGCCGCACGGGGCCCAGGTGCTCGCTCACGGCGAAGGCGCTGCCGGCCCGGAGCAGGTCCCGCTTCAGGGCGCCCCGGGCCTCCTCCACGGAGCCCCATGCGTTGCAGGAGGTGCATTTGCCCAGGGGCGCGGAGAACCGCGCGCCGCAGGCGGTGCATTCGAACATCGGGGAGGGTTTGGCCATGGGCCCCAGGCTAGGGCTTTCGCTTTTCTTTCGCAAGCCTGGGAGGGCAGGAAACTGGTGGTCCCGAGACGATTCGAACGTCCGGCCTATCCCTTAGGAGGGGATCGCTCTATCCAGCTGAGCTACGGGACCCCGGTGGCCCATTGTGCCACAGGGCGCCGCCGACCTCGGGATGCGGACCTCCCGGGTCCCCGCTACCATGGGCTTCCCCGTTCCCTGACACCGAAGCACCCACCCACGCCATGACGCTCATCTACCCCGAACTCGCGGCCTTCATGCAGGGGGGCGTGTCCATCATGGTGGCCTCCCGGGGCATCCAGAACATCCCGAGCGCCGTGCGGGCCCTGGGCTGCCGGGTGCTGCCGGGCCAGGAGCCGGGCCGGGACCGCATCCGGGTGCTGGTGCCGGTGCCCCAGTGCAGGGCCCTGCTCCAGGACATCCGCGCCACGGGCCGCGTGGCAGTGGTGTTCAGCAAGCCCACCACCCATCAGGCTCTGCAGTTCAAGGCCGAGGATGCCCTGGTGGCGTCCCTGGAGGAGGCGGACCTGGCGGCCGTGGAAGCCTACCGGGTCATGATGAGCGCCGAGGTCCAGCAGGTCGGCTTCCCGGCGGAAAGCGCCCAGGCGCTCCTGGCCTGCGCCCCCACGGACCTGGCGCCCATCGTGTTCACGCCGGAGGCCGGCTTCGTGCAGACCCCTGGCCCCGACGCCGGCGAACCCATGCCCCGGCGGGCCGAAGGGGGCCGCCCGTGAAGGCCAGGCTCGACGCCATCCGGGAATGCTTCGAGGGCGCCATCCCCGCGACCCTCGCCACCTGCTCGGCGGACGGCACGCCGAACATCGCCTACATCTCCCAGGTCCAGTACGTGGACCCGGAGCACATCGCCTTCTCCTTCCAGTTCTTCAACAAGACCCGGAAGAACATCCTGGAGAACCCCTTCGCCCAGGTGATCCTCATCCATCCCGGGACCGCGGCCCAGTACCGGTTGTCGGTGCAGTACCTCCGCACGGAGACCTCGGGGCCGCTCTTCGAGATGATGAAGGCCAAGCTGGCGGGCATCGCTTCCCACACGGGCATGAGCGGCGTCTTCCGCCTGCAGGGCTCAGACCTCTACCGGGTGCTGGAGGTGGAGCGGCTCGAGGGCCGGAGCCTCCCGCCCGCGGAACCCCGGGCCAACCTCCTGTCCGCCCTGCGGGCGGTGGTCACGCGGTTCCCGGCCTGCGGCGACCTGGAGGCCCTGCTGCAGGCGACCCTGGATGGCCTCGACGCCCGCTTCGGCATCGACCACGCGACGGTGCTCATGCTCGACGGCCAGGGCGGGCGGCTCTACACCGTCGCCAGCCGCGGCTACGAGGCCTCCGGCGTCGGCTCGGAGATCCCGCTGGGCCAGGGTGTCATCGGCGTCTGCGCCCGGGAGGCGAGTCCCATCCGCCTGGGGCACATGGCCTCGGAGTACGCCTACAGCCGCGCCATGCGCGAGGCGGCGGAGCAGGGCGGCATGGGCGGCCAGCTCGAGACGGAGATCCCTTTCCCGGGCCTGCCGGGCGCCGCGAGCCAGATCGCCGTGCCCATCCCAGGCGCCCAGGGCCAGCTGGGGGTGCTCTTCGCCGAGAGCCGCGAGCACCTGCGCTTCGGCTACGACGAGGAGGACGCCCTGGTCGTCCTCGGCGCCCACCTGGGCCTCGCCATCCAGGATCTCCAGGCCGGGGAGCCCGCCGAGGCGGCGATCGAGCCCGAGCCCGTCGCGGGGCCGGCCCCGTCGCCCTCGGAGGGCCGCGCGGTGGTGGTCCGGTACTTCCCGGAGAACGACAGCGTCTTCCTGGACGGCGACTACCTGATCAAGGGCGTGGCCGGGAGCATCTTCTGGACCCTGGCCCAGGAGTTCGTCCAGAAGGGCCGCACGGACTTCTCCAACCGGGAGCTGCGGCTGGATCCGCGCATCCAGCTGCCGGCGCTCGGCGACAACCTGGAGGCCCGCCTGGTGCTGCTGGCCCGGCGGCTGGAGGAGCGCGGGGCCGCGGCCCGGCTCGAGCGCACGGGAAGGGGGCGGTTCCGCTTCCGCGTGGACCGCCCCCTCGAGCTGCTGGAGGTCCCGCAGGCCTCCGCCCGCTAACTCAGGCCGTCGGCTGGAGCTCCAGCGCCAGGGCCAGCTTGGCCCAGTCCCGGGGCGACAGCTTGGCCTGGGCCAGGGCCAGGAGGCCCTGGAAGACCGGGGCCGGCGCGGCGGCGCGGATGCCCGCCAGCTTGGCCGCCCGCTCGGCGGGGGCCATGCCCCGGAGCATCCAGCCCATGGCCGCGCTCATCTCCTCGGGCCCCACGGAGGCGATCAGGCGGCTCTCGATCCCCTGGAGCTCGGCGTCGGTGTAGGCGTCCCACAGCACGGCGTTGTTGTGGCTCTCCTCGTAGTCCATGTGCTCCAGGTTCTCCCCGGTGAAGTGGGCGAAGGCCCGGTAGAGCCGGTTCGCCGGCAGGGCGCGCTCGGCCGCCGGCGCGGCGGCGACGGCGACGGCGAGGGCCTCCAGGTCCTGCAGGGACGCCTCATGGCCCCGGTGGTCGGTGTCCAGGATGGCTGTCGAGCCGGGCGTCCGGGCCTCCATGGCGGGATGGATGTGCTCGTCCTCGTGCTTGAGATGGCCCGCCAGGAAGGCCAGGACCCCGCGGAGCTCGGCCAGGGTCGCGGAGACCTCGCCCTCGTCG
Organism: Holophagaceae bacterium; assembly: GCA_035758545.1. Taxonomy (GTDB): domain Bacteria; phylum Acidobacteriota; class Holophagae; order Holophagales; family Holophagaceae; genus JAFDVN01. Next base: position 19,914 of record DASTWQ010000088.1, read on the forward strand.
GCGGTGTCCATGGCGCCGAGCCGGTTCAGGGTCTGGCAGAGGGCGAAGCGGACGCCCTTGTGGATCTCGGCGTAAAGGTCGTGGCGGATGCCGAGGGTGGGCTCGAGGAGGGTGGTGTTCATGGCGTTTCTCCATGGAAAGGACAGGTTGATGGGAATTCATCAACGATGAGGTCCTTCCAAGCTACGAATCCCGCCACAAATTTGATAGCCAAGTGATTCTTACTTCTTTATTATATTCATTAAAATCCAAAACATGCTTCGTCATCCTGGAGTCACGCTTCTTAGAGGGTTCTTAAAAATTCATGAACTTGTGAAATTAAGATCCTTGTGGGTAGGCGCGGGGATCCGTCCGCCCGTAGGCTCCGAGGTGGCCGGCGTGCGCCCGGCCCCGTCGTTCAAGGCCCATCTCCCACTCCGAGGATCCCTATGACCCCCATCTCCCAGGACCCCAACCCCCTGGCCCTGCTCGAACGGATGATGCTCGTGCGGGCCTACGAGCGGAAGCTCATCGGCTTCCACGAGGCCGGCCAGTTCCCCAACGTCTGCACCTCCGTCGGACAGGAAGCCGCCGGCGTCGGCGTGGTGGCCGCGCTCCGGCCTGAGGACCGGATCCTCACCAACCACCGCAGTGCCGGGCACCTCCTCGCCCGGGGCGCCGACCCGGGCCGGATGCTGGCGGAGGTGATGGGCCGCGCCACGGGCTACTGCAAGGGCAAGAGCGGCACCCTCCACATCTCCGCGAAGGAGCTGGGCGTCGTCCTCACCTCCACCATCGTCGGCGGGGAGCTGAGCCTCGCCCCCGGCGTGGCCCTGGCGAAGGCCCAGCTCGGCGAGCCCGGCATCGTCGTCTGCTTCTTCGGCGACGGCGCCGCCTGCGAGGGCATCTTCCACGAGTCCCTGAACCTGGCCTCGGTGTGGAACCTGCCGGTCCTCTACGTCTGCGAGAACAACCAGTGGCAGGCCTACGTGCGCCGGAAGGAGGCCATGCTCGCCGAGCGCATCGCCCCCTGGGCCGCCAGCTACGGCATGGAGAGCCGCACGGTGGACGGCAACGACGTGGAGGCCGTGCTCGAGGCCGCCGCTGCCGCGGCGGCCCAGGTGCGGGAGACCGGCCGGCCCTACCTGCTGGAGACCTGGACCTACCGCCAGCGCAGCCACATGGAGCCCCACGACCCCTCCTACCTCGTGCCGGAGGAGCTGGCCGCCTGGGCGCCGAAGGATCCCATCCTGCGCCTCACCACCAAGCTGAAGGCCGCCGGGCTCGTGGACGACGCCGCGCTGGAGGCCCTGGAAGCGAGGGTGGCCGGGGTCATCGACGACGCCGCCGCCTTCGCCCAGGCCAGCCCCTTCCCCGACTTCTCCGAACTCGCCACCGACGTCTACGCCTGAGGAACCTCCCATGACCCAGATGAACGCCTTCGAAGCCATCGGCCACGCCCTCGCGGAGGAGATGGCCCGCGACCCCCGTGTCCTCCTTTTCGGGGAGGGCGTCGCCACCAAGCAGAAGCAGCTCCTGGAGGCCTTCGGCCCCGCCCGGGTGCGCAACACCCCCCTCGCCGAGGGCATCATCGCCGGCACCGCCGCCGGCGCCGCGGCCTCGGGCCTCCGCCCGGTGGTGGACCTGCTCTTCTCGCCCTTCCTCTGCTTCGCCATGGACGAGATCGTCAACAGCGCCGGCAAGCTCCGCTACATCAGCGGCGGCCAGTTCGAGTTCCCCATGGTGGTCATGGCCCTCACCGGCGGCGGCTGGACTGTCGGCGCCCAGCACAACCACAACCTGGAGGCCTGGTTCGTCCACGCCCCGGGCCTCAAGGTGGTCATGCCGAGCACGCCGTCGGACTTCAAGGGGCTGCTCAAGGCGGCCATCCGCGACGACAACCCGGTGCTGTTCTTCACGGACATCGGCCTCACCTTCGCCCCGGGCGAGGTCGAGGAGGGCGACGAGATCGTCCCCCTGGGCCAGGCCGCCGTCCGCCGGGAGGGCACGGACGTCACGCTGATCTCCTACGCCAAGACCGTCCACACCTGCCTCCAGGCCGCGGAGTCCCTGGCGGAGCAGGGCGTGAGCGCCGAGGTCCTCGACCTCCGCACCCTGAAGCCCCTGGACGAGGCGACCATCCTCGCGTCGGTCCGCAGGACCGGCCGCCTCGTCGTCGTGCACGAGGCCAGCCGCCTCTGCGGTGTGGGCGCGGAGATCGCCGCCCTGGTCTCCGAGAAGGCCTTCGACGCCCTCAAGGCCCCGGTGGTCCGCCTCACGGGCCCCGACGCGCCGGTGCCCTCCAGCTATCCCCTGGAGCAGGCCTTCATCCCCCAGGCGGACGCCATCGCCGCCGCGGCCCTGCGCCTGATGCAGACGCCGGAGCCCGTCCCGGCCTGATCAGCCGCCGCCTGGGTTTCCAGGGCGCCCTGCGGGAGGCGCCTCCAGCAGCCGCCACACCTCAAGGTCCAGGAGGGCTCAGAGGTGGACGCGGAAGACCATCAGCCCGCCGGGCTCCCAGGCCGCCAGGAATCCCCGGGGGCGGGCGAGTTCGTTGAGGGCATCCAGGTCGATGGCATGGGTGGCCTCCTCGGAGGCGCGTCCGCCGGGGAAGAGCTCGGAGATCTCCTGCAAGCGGGCGGCCTCGTCGAGCCAGACCCGATCCGTCTGCCAGACCTCCTCGGCGAGGTCGTCGAGCCATTCCATTTGCCGGGATGTCTGGGTGGGCGCCATGGCGGCCTCCGGAGAACGGGGGAG
>DASTWQ010000123.1:0-5051 GCA_035758545.1 Holophagaceae bacterium
GGCGGGATGATCGTCTTGCCTGCAGACCTCGACCCTCACCACCTCATCACCTCGCCACCTGCCTAGAGCCCGTCCTCCAGCTCGAACTCGGGGTCCGGCAGGCTCAGGATCTCGGGGCCGTTGGCGGTGATGGCGATGTCGTGCTCGTACTGGGCGCTGAGGCCGCCGTCCTTGGTGCGCACGGTCCAGCCGTCGGCCTCCACGAGACAGGCGTGGGAGCCGGTGCAGAGGATGGGCTCGATGGTGATGGCCATGCCGGCCTCGAAGCGGAAGCCGGTGCCCGGGCGCTGGTCCGCGAAGACCACCTGGGGATCCTCATGCAGCTCGCGGCCGATGCCGTGGCCGATGTATTCGCGGACGACCGAGTAGCCGCGCTCCTCGGCGAAGGTCTGGACCGCCGTCGCCATGTCGCCCAGGCGGTTGCCGGGCCGGCAGTGCTCGATGCCCACGAACATGGCGAGCTGGGCGGCCTGCATGAGGTCCCGGGCCTGCTCGCTGACCTGGCCCACGCCCACCGTGAGGCAGGTGTCGCCGTGGTAGCCGTCCAGCTTGCAGCCGCAGTCGATGCTGATGATGTCGCCCTCCTGGAGGACGTACTTGGTCGGGATGCCGTGCACCACCTTGTCGTTGACGGAGGTGCAGAGCGTTCCAGGGAAGCCGTGGTAGCCCTTGAAGTTGGGCACCGCGCCCTGCTGGCGGATGTAGGTCTCCGCGGCCTTGTCCAGCTCCAGCAGGCTCACGCCGGGCTTCGCCGCCCGCGCCGCAACCCGCAGCGCATTCGCGGCGATGCGCGCCGCCTGCCGCATCTTGTCGATCTCACGGCGGCTCTTGTAGCGGATCTGTTCCCGGATCAGGACCACACGGTCTCCTGGGAGCCAGTTTATCGGGTTTTCAGGCTGGGGGCTGGAGGTTGGAGGTCGGGATGCGCGGCGCGATGCGCCGGTCTTCATCTCAAGGCGTGGCCCGCGGGGCCGCAGAGAGCCTCCAGCCTCCAGCCTCCAGCCTCATAATCCCCCCATGGGCTACGCGCGCAACGACTGGGACTGGCTGGAGGCCGAATGGGCCTTCCACCTGCACGGCCGCAGCGCCTTCCTGTCCCGGGAGGACTTCGCCACCCTCCAGGGCTGGGAAGGGGAGGGCGTGCCGCCGGACGCCGTCGTCGCCGCCATGGAGGCCTACTTCGCCCGCCGGGCGAAGCGCCCGCGGCCCCGGGCCTTCGTGGCGGTGGCCCACCTGGAGAAGGACGTGGCCAAGGTCATGAAGTTCCGCGCCGCCCTGGCCCGGGCCGGGGAGGCCCCGGCCGCCGCCGGCTGGGAGACGGTGAAGGAGCCCCTGCGCTCGGATCCACAGGCCCGGGCGGCCTTCGAGGCGTGGCGCCGGGCCCAGGCGGCCCTTCCCCTGCCGGATTCTGCGGGTTACCTGGAGGCCCACGACGCCGAGCGCGCGGCCTATGCGGCCCTGCTCCAGAAGGCCGAGGCGGCCCTGGGGCCGGAGGCGCCGGCGATGCAGACGGCCCTCCGGGAGCGCCTGCGGGAAGCCCGCATCGAGGAGGACGGTCTCGTCTGGCGGCGGGCCTGGGCCCACCACTGGGGCAAGTCGGTGGCCGAGGCCTGGGGGCTGCCGCTGGAGTGAGCCGGGGCGAAGGCCGGCAGGGACCGTAGAATGGCCCTTTGCCTCCAGGATCCCCATGGCCTCGACCTCCCCCGACCTCCAGCCTGAATTCCGACTCGGCGAGGGCCGCATCAGCGGCGTGCTGGGGGTCTTCCTGGGGGTCCTCGCCTTCGGCGGCGTGCTCTGCTTCTGGTTCCCCAGCCTGCTCACCACGCCGGACGCCCGGAGCCTCTACGCCGCCCACCTGGGCCTCTTCCGGACCCTCCTCCAGGCCGCGCTGGTGGGGGCCTTCACCCTGGGCGCCCTCAGCGTCGTCCTCAGCCGTTCCCGGAAGCTGGGGCTGACGGCCCTGGCCCTGGCGGTCGGCGCGGCGCTCATGGGCGGGGCCCAGGCCAAGGTGGGCGTGGTGGCGACCCGCCCCTTCTACCTGGGCGTGGACTACTTCCTGCTGGAGCTGCTGGCCCTGAGCCTGGTCTTCATCCCCCTGGAGCGGCTGTTCGCGCGCATTCCGACCCAGAAGGTGCTCCGGGCGGACTGGTGGCTGGACATGAAGCACTTCCTCATCGGCCATGTGGGGGTCCAGGTCGTCTCCTTCCTCATCGCCCTGCCGGCGCACCTGCTCTTCAAGTGGGCGGTGAGCCCCGCCTTCCAGGCCCGGGTCGCGGCCCAGCCCTTCTGGTTGCAGGTCATCGAGCTGCTCTTCCTCATCGACTTCCTCAACTACTGGATCCACGTGGCCTTCCACAAGGTGCCCTGGCTCTGGAAGTTCCATGCCGTCCACCACAGCCCCGAGCACATGGACTGGCTCGCGGGCTCCCGCAGCCACCTCGTGGACACCGTCGCCAACCGCGCGCTGCCCTACACCCTCATCTTCCTCATGGGCTTCGCGCCGGGGCCGCTGCTGGTCTACATCAGCTTCGTCTCCTTCCAGGCCGTCTTCATCCACGCCAACGTGCGCTGGACCTTCCCGGGCCTGCGCTGGGTGATCGCCACCCCGGAGTTCCACCACTGGCACCACTGCAAGGACGCCGAGGGCATCGACACCAACTTCGCGGTGTTCCTGCCGATCTACGACCGGCTCTTCGGGACGGCCCATCTGCCGGGTCACTGGCCGAAGGAACTGGGCGTGAGCGGCGAGACCCTGCCGCAGACCTACCTCGGCCAGCTGGCCTATCCCTTCAAGCGCGGCGCATGAGCGGGGAGCGGCTGGAAGCCTGGAAGCGGGAGCTGGAGGCGCCCGGCGAGGGTTTCTTCCCGGCGCTGGGAGCGCTTCTGCGGGAGCCGGAAGGCGCCAGGGACGCGGCCCGGGAGGCCATCAAGGCCCTGGTGCCCCGCATCGCCTGGGAGACCTACCTCCCTCACGTGCCCCATGGCGTCCTCGGCCTCGGCGCCGTCTTCCGCCTGCGTCCCTTCCTGGCGGAGGCCAGCTTCCGCCGGGTCCTCGCCACCCAGCTCCATGCCTTCGCCCACGAGGGCCGGCGCCGCACCGCCTGGGAGATCTCCAAGGGCTCCGGCCACTGGCCGAACCTGGAGACCGCGATCGCCAAGCACCTGCCGGCCCTGGCCTACGGCGAAGCGCAGGGCATTGAGCAGCCGGAGACCGCGGACTTCACCCGCCTCGGCGCCGCCGTGGCCCGGGACATGGCGAACATGGGCCACAAGCCGGTGATGGCCCACCGGCTGCGGGAGCTCTTCCTGGCCCTGGACCGGCCCAAGGCCACCGGGCGCCGGCTCCTGGGCCTCACGGCCTGGCTCGCGGCGTCGGAGCCTGAGGACCGCTTCTGGGCCAAGCGCGCCCTCGCCCGGCTGGGGGAGGCCGGGCCCGTGCCCGCCGAGGGCGCCGGCCTGCCCGAGGAGGCCGTCCGGGAGATCTGCGACCTGGGCCTGGTGGAACTGCTCAATGTCGTCACCGCCCGGGTGAAGGCCGGCGCCTCCCAAGGGCCGCTGAAGGAGACCCTCGTCCGCGCCGCGGCGGAGAAGCTGCTGGATGCCCGGCGGGACCTGGAGGGTAAGACCAGCTGGGCCCTCACCTACCTGGCGACGGTGGCGGCGGAGAGGCCGGCCGATCCCATCGCCTGGTGCCAGGCCGCGGCGCTGGTGAACCTCTTCCCCACGGATGAGGCCGAGGGCCGCGTCCGCCCGCTGCCGGTCACCGACGCCAGCGAGGCCGCGCTGGTAGACGCTCTCCTCGACGCCGAGCCCGCGAAGGCCATGGGCCTGGTGGCCGGGCTGGATCCGGACGCCGCCCTGCGGGCCCTGGCGGAGGCCGCCAGCCAGAACGATCCGGCCTTCAATCACAGCCACCACCTCCTGGCGGTGGCCGCCGCCGCGGATATGGTCCCGGGCCTGGGCGACACCGCCCGCCGGGAGCTGCTGCAGGCCGTCGCCAAGAGCCTCGCCAACAGCCAGGGGTCCTCGGATCTGGGACGGAAGGCGGAGAAGGCGCTCGGGGTGGGTTGACCGCAGAGACGCAGAGTGCGCAGAGGGGCGCCGACCCACCAGGCCCGGGCCCGCCGCGTGCGGCGGCCTTCGCGCTTCGCGCGAAGGTGGATGAAAGGAGCGAGGGGATTCCGCGTGCAGGCGCGGAATCCCCTCGCTCCTTTCATCCTAGCCGGGGCCGGACATGAGCCTCGCCCCCTTCGTGGCTTGGTGCCTTCGTGGTGAAGCCGTCCTCCGCGTCCTCCGCGTCTCTGCGGTGAACCCTTCTACCGGTCACCGTAATCCGGCCAGCTGTCCTTCCACTTGGTCTCGAAGAGCAGGGCGGTCTGGAGGCTTTCCACTTCCGGCCTCGCGGTGAAGGCGTCCAGGGCCAGGTCCCGCAGGTGGTCCGTGCCGCGCACGGCCACGTGGACTTGGAAGTCCATGGCGCCGGTCACGTGGTAGAGGGCCACCACCTCCGGCAGGGCCAGCACGTGGCGGATGAAGGCCCGGACCTTCTCCCGGGAGTGCTGCTTCAGCTTCACGGCCACCAGGGCCTGGAGGCCGATGCCCAGAGCCTGGGGGTCCACGAAGGCGTGGAAGCCCTTGATCACCCCCTGCTTCGTGAGCCGCTGCACCCGGGCGAGGCAGGAGGAGGGCGCCAGGCCCACCTTGGCCGCGAGCTCCTTGTTGGAGAGCCGCGCATTCTTCTGCAGGTGGGCGAGGATGGCGCGGTCGATTCGGTCGAGGGGCTGGTCCATGGCTGGATTCCGAATAAGATTCGAAAGCGTAGCATGCTGACAGAACGAACAATGGATGGAAGCCCAGATTTCCGATGGAGGCTCCCATGTCCCAGCCCAGCAGCCACCCCCATGAGCTCGCCTTCGCCACCCAGGCCGTCCACGCGGGCCGGGAGGAACTCTCCGCCCTGGGCGTCCACGCGCTGCCCCTGGACCTGAGCAGCACCTACCCGCTGCCGGACCTGGACGAGGGCGGCCGCAGCCTGGAGGCCCAGGCCCTGG
>DASTWQ010000198.1:0-10143 GCA_035758545.1 Holophagaceae bacterium
AGTCGAGGCCCTCCGGCAGGCCGCCCAGAGCCTGGACCAGGCGGGGCCGGTGCCCCAGCTCCGGCCGCGGGATGGCCCGCTCCGCCATCAGCTCCCGCACCGCCACCGGCGCCGCGAGGCCCGGCTGCCAGGCCTTCAGCGCCGCGAGGGCGCCTTCCACCGTGGCGAGGGTGGGATCGGTCTCGAAGGCCCCGCCCAGGAAGGTGCGGAGCTGCATGAGGCCCGCCGGCGCGGAGTCGGGATCGATCCAGCTGGGGACCAGGGTGCCGAGGAAGCCGCGGCCCTCCGGAGGATGGACCAGGAAGCCGAAGCTGTCCCTCAGGGGCTCCAGGGGCGCGTGGCGGCTGTGGACCAGGCGGACGCTGGTGTAGGGCATGGCCGCCAGGGCCTCGGCGCTCGCCGGCGCGTGGGGTCCCAGGAGGCGCGCCGCCTCGAAGGCCGGGCAGGCGAGGAGCACGCGGTCCACCTCGCGGACCTCGCCCCCGCCCCGCACGCGCCAGCGGCCATCCAGGCGCTCGAGGGCCTCGGCCCGCAGGCCCGGCCGCACCGGCAACCGCGCCGCGAGGGCCTCCGGCAGCCTCCCCATGCCGCCCTTCGGCACCCGCAGCTCGCTGCGGGGCTCGGCCTTCAGGGCCTTGAAGAGGGAACCCTTGGCCTCCCAGGTCCGCAGCTTGGGCAGGGCGTCCACGGAGAGGACCTCCGCCGGCGCGGCCAGGATGCCCGCCACCATGGCCGGCAGCAGATGGGCCGTGGCGCCAGGGCCCAGGCGCCGGGCGACGAAGGCCGAAAGGCCCTCTTCGGGCTCCGCGGCACGCACCGGCACGAAGGGCTCCAGCAGCAGGCGGAGCCGGGCGGGCAGCGGCAGCAGCGGCGTCGTCAGGATGCCCGGCGGCTTGGCGGGCACGGGGATGAGCCGCCCGCCCTTCCCCACCCAGCGGGCGCCATGGCCCGGGCTGCGGGTCTCCAGGCCCAGCTCCGCGAAGAGCCGCGCCACCGGCGAACCCGGCGAGACGAGCACGCCCTGGGGGCCCCGCTCCAGATGTCCGCCCTCCCAGGGGAGGGTCTGCACCCAGCCGCCCGGACGGGCCTCGGCCTCCCAGACCTCCACCGCCTCGCCCCGGCGCGCCAGGTGCCAGGCGGCCACGAGCCCGCTGACGCCGCCGCCGAGGACGAGGGTGCTCACGGCAGGACCTCGAGGGTGCGCCGGAGCAGGGCCTTCAGGTAGGACGGATGCACGCCGGGCGTCGGGACGCGCCGGTAGGTGCGCACGCCGAGCTGGTCCGACATGTGCCGATACTCAATGTCGAGCTCATGGAGGGTCTCGATGTGCTCGCTCACGAAGCTGATGGGCACGATGATCACGTCCCGGCCTCCGCAGTCCTTGAGCACGGTCCGGAGGTTGGGCTCCAGCCAGCGGATGGGCCCCACGCGGCTCTGGTAGGCGAGGATGTAGCCGCCGGGGAGCTGCCCCAGCCGGGCCTTCAGGGCCTCGCAGGTGGCCTGGATCTCCCGCTCGTAGGGGTCGCCGGCCTCGATCTGCTTCATGGGCAGGCTGTGGGCGCTGAAGATCACGGTCGCGTAGGGCAGCTCCTCCAGGGCCGCGCGGATCGGGGCCTCGAGGGCGTCCAGGTAGTCGGCGTCGGTGGCGTAGTGGAGCACGCCCGGCAGCACCGTCATCCCCGCCCCGGCGGCGACCCGCTCCAGCTCCCGCACGCTGGAACCCGTGGTGGCGCGGCAGTCGTGGGGATAGAGGGTCACCGGGAGCAGCTTCGTGATGCCCTGGCGCTTCAGGGCGCGGACCATCCCCTCGGCCCGGGGCTGGCTGTAGCGGAAGAGCAGCTTCACCGGCTCCGTCCGCCCCGCGGCCCGCAGCAGGCTCCGCAGGCCCGCGGCCTGGGCGGCGCTCTCCTTCAGGAGCGGCGAGCCGCCCCCGATCTCCGCGTAGCGCTTCTGGGCGCCCTTGCGGCGGATGCGGGCGATGCCCTTGGCGTAGGTGGGCTGGAACCACGCGGGCCCGGGGAGCTTGATGAGCTCCCGGTCCGCGAACAGGTTGAACAGGAAGGGCTCCACCTGGTCCAGGTTCACGGGCCCGCCCAGGTTGAGCAGGACGATGGCTGTATCGGGGGCGGTCGGGGTCATGGGACGGATCCTCAGCGTGTCCGTGATGGGATGCCGCCCGCCGCCGCCATGGGTCTCAGACCGTGCGGGAGAAGGCCGCCTTCCCCGCCACCCGCGGCAGGTGGGCGTCGAAGGGCATGACGAGGTTGCGGACGAAACGCTTGCCCACCTCGGTGACGAAGACGCCTTCCGCCTTCAGCTCCACCACGCCGAAGGGGACCTCGGCCTCCAGGGCCTGGAGCGCGTCGGCGAAGTGGGCCGGCCCGTCCACGCCCCATTTGGCCTGGAGTTCCGTCCAGCGCAGCTCGAAGCGGCCCATGAGCTGGTGGATGACCCACCGGCGCATCAGGTCCTCCCGGGTGCAGACGAGGCCCTTCGACATGGCGAAGCGGCCCTCGCCCACAGCGTGCTCCCAACGGGTGAGGATCTTGTCGTTCTGGTGGTAGACGCCGCCGATGTCGCTGATGGCGCTGGGGCCCAGGGATACCATGTCCGTCCCGCCCTTCACGGCATAGCCCATGAAGTTGCGGGTGAGGCGGCCGTCGTGGACCGCCTGGGCCAGGGGATCGTCCGGGTGGGCGAAGTGGTCCATGCCCACGGCGACGTAGCCCGCCTTCTCCAGCAGCTCCGAGGCCAGCAGCAGCAGGTCCAGGCGCAGCTCCGGCGGCGGGAGCGTCTCCGCCGGGATGCTCCGCTGGTAGGGCAGCATGGCCGGGAGGTAGGCGAAGCCGTAGACCGCGAGCCGGTCCGGGTTCAGCTCCAGGGTCTCCTCCAGGGTGCGGCGGAAAGTGGCGAGGGTCTGGCCCGGCAGGCCGTAGACCAGGTCCAGGTTCACGCCCTCGAAGCCCTCGGCCCGGGCCTGCTTCACCGCCGCCAGGGTCTGGTCCCAGGTCTGGCCCCGGGTGATGAGGGCCTGCACGTCCTCGTCCAGGTCCTGCACGCCGAAGGAGACCCGGTTGAAGCCCATGGCCCGCAGGGCCGGGAGCTGGTCCTCGGTGAGGAAGGTGGGGTCGGCCTCGAGGCTCACCTCGGCGCCCGGCAGCAGCTCGAAGCGGCGGGTGATCAGGTCGAAGGTCCGCTTCAGGTCCGGCACCGTGAGGTAGGTGGGCGTGCCGCCGCCCCAGTGCATCTGGATCACAGCCCGACGGGACGGCAGGTGCGTCGCCCAGAGCTCGGCCTCCTGCTCCAGGCTGGCGAGGAAGGCGGCGACGGGATCGTAGTGAGGGCTGACGACGACGTTGCAGCCGCAGTAGGCGCAGCGGCGGCGGCAGAAGGGCAGGTGCGCGTAGAGGCTGAGGGGCGCGGGATCCGCGTCCGCCCGCTTGAGGGCCTCCAGCAGGTCCGACTCCGGCAGCTGTTCATTCCAGGCCGGCGGCATCGGGTACGCCGTGTAGCGCGGCCCGGGCTTGTCGTAGCGCTGGATGAGCGCGCGGAGGTCAGTCGTCATGCCTTCACTTCCGCGATGACCTCGGCGAGGACGGCGGGATCCGTCTCCGGCACGAGGCCGTGGCCCAGGTTGAAGATGTGGGGGGCGCCCTTCATGGCGTCCACGATCTTCCTCGCCTTGCGCCGGGCCGTGGGCGCGCCCGCGAGGAGGGCGATGGGATCCAGGTTGCCCTGGAGCACCTTGCCGGGGAAGGCCTGGCGGGCCTCCGCCATGTCCAGCTGCCAGGGCACCGCGAGGCCCTCGCAGGGCAGCGCGGCGAGGCCGGGCTCCAGGTGGCCGCTGCGGGCGAAGAAGAGCTTGGGCGCGCCAGTGACCTGCGCCAGCGTGCGGGAGGCGGCGGGCAGCGCGAAGGCGCGGTAGTCCTCGGGATCCAGCTCCCCGGCCCAGGTGTCGAAGAGCTGAACCGCCTGGGCGCCGGCGCCGATGTGGAGGTTCAGCAGCCGGGCGGAGGCGTCCGAGAGCTTCTCCAGCCAGGCCTGGGCCTTGGCGGGCTCCTGGTGGAGGAAGGCCTTGGCCCGGGCCCAGGTCTTGGAGCCCTTCCCCTCCAGGCCGTAGGCCAGGAGCGTCCAGGGCGCGCCGGCAAAGCCGAGCATGGCCACATGGGGCGGGAGCTGGGCCTTCACCTTCCGGATGGCGGCCTGCACCGGCTCGAAGACCGTCTCGTCCAGCGGCGTCGCGGGATCGATCTGGTCCAGGGTCTTCGTCAGCCGCGGCCCGCCCTCGGGGATGGTCACGCCGCAGCCCAGGGCCTGGAGGATGACGAGGATGTCGCTGAAGATGATGGCGCCGTCCAGCTGGGGGAAGCGGCGGATGGGCTGGAGCGTCACCTCCGCGCTGAGGTCCGCGTCATAGAGCAGCTGCTCGAAGGTGGCCTTGGCCCGCAGCGCCCGGTACTCCGGCAGGAAGCGCCCCGCCTGGCGCATGAACCAGACCGGGGGCCTGTCGAGGGCCTCGCCGTGCAGGACGCTAATGAGAGATTGACTCGCCATGACTACTGTTTCCCATCTTCGAAATGAAAATGATCTAGATGCGCTGATGTAAATCTCTGCATGAATTCAGGCGTTCGCTGATCATCCCGCCTAGGTTCGAACAGTCCATTTCTTACGGCCCAATCGTAATGAAGCTGGTCCAACGGATAGGCAGTGAGGATTCCGGACAAATGTTTTTCCTGGATCAGCGCCTCGGCAGATTCCTTGGATACAAAAACACCCGATGGGAAGCGAGCACCCGCTCCAGTGAATACCCAAACCATTTGGGTTTGAGTCATCAGAAGCTCCCAGCCACGGCGTCCACGGCCGTTTCGAACCTAGCAAGCTCGGCATCGCCGTGGGCGGCGCTGAGGAAGCCGACTTCATAACCGCTGGGGGCGAGGTAGACGCCCTGGTCCAGCATGAGCTTGTGGAGCTTGTTGAACTGGTCGATGGCGCCGCGCTCCACACGGTCGGCGCGCTTCACGCCGGGCTGGAAGAGGGGCCACAGCAGGCTGCCGGCGTGGGGGCAGTGGAGGCCCGGGAGGCGTTCGAAGGCCTTCGCCCATTTCGCGCCCTTGTGTTGGAGGTCGGCGTAGAGGGCCGGCGTGAGGCGCTCGAGCGTCGCGAGGCCCGCGGCCATGGCGACGGGGTTCCCGCTGAGGGTGCCCGCCTGGTAGACCGGGCCGTCCGGCGAGACGACGCCCATCACATCCGCGCGGCCGCCGTAGAGGCCCACGGGCATGCCGCCGCCGATGATCTTCCCGTAGGTGACCAGGTCCGGCGTGATCCCGTAGAGCCCCGCCGCGCCCGCTGGGCCCACCCGGAAGCCGCTGATGACCTCGTCGAAGATGAGCAGGGTGCCGTGCTTGGTGCAGAGCTCCCGCAGGCGCTTGAGGAAGGCCAGGTTCTGCAGCAGGAGGCCGTTGTTGGCGGGGATGGGCTCGATGATGGCGCAGGCCAGTTCGTCGCCGTACATGAGGAAGACCTTGTCCAGGGCCTCCGGGTCGTCCAGTGGCACCACCTGGGTGAGGCTCGCCACGGTCTCCGGCACGCCGGCGCTGGTGGGCTCGCCGAAGGTGGCGAGGCCGCTGCCGGCCTTCACCAGCAGGGCGTCCGCGTGGCCGTGGTAGCAGCCCTCGAACTTCAGGATGTGGGTGCGGCCCGTGAAGCCCCGGGCCGCGCGGATGGCGGACATGACCGCCTCGGTGCCCGAGGAGACGAAACGCATCTTCTCGATGAAGGGCACCATCTCCTTGATGCGCCTGGCCAGGGCCAGCTCTCGCCGCGACGGGGCGCCGAAGGTGAGACCCTCGCCCAGGGCCTCCTGCACGGCGGCCAGCACGTCCGGATGGGCGTGGCCCAGGATGAGCGGTCCCCAGCTCATGCAGAGGTCGAGGAAGCGCACGCCCTCCTCGTCCTCGAACCAGGCCCCCTCGGCGCGGCGAAAGAACTTCGGCGTCCCGCCCACGGCGCGGAAGGCCCGCACCGGCGAGGACACACCGCCGGGGAAGTGGGTCAGGGCTTCTTGGAAGAGCGATTCGTTGGTCATGGGGTCTGCCGAATCCGGGATCAGATCCAGCCCTTCTGGAGGGCTTCGCGGCCGGCGTAGGTGACGATGGCGTCGGCGCCGGCGCGGCGGATGGCGAGGAGGTGCTGCAGCATCAGCGCGTCGCCGTCCACCCAGCCCCGCTCGGCGGCGGCCTTCACGGAGGAGAACTCGCTGGAGACGTGGTAGGCGAAGACCGGCGCGTGGCAGGCCTCCCGCAGGCGGTACACCAGGTCCAGGTTCGGCAGGGCGGGCTTCACCAGGAGGGCGTCGGCGCCCTCCTCCAGGTCCAGCAGCGCGTCCCGCATGCCTTCCCGGGCGTTGCGGGGATCCATCTGGTAGGTGCGCCGGTCGCCGAACTTGGGGCTGCTGTCGGCGGCGTCCCGGAAGGGGCCGTAGTAGGCGCCGGCATGCTTGATGGCGTAGGCGAGGATGCCGGTGTTCTGGAAGCCCTCCTCGTCCATGCGCACGCGCAGGGCGGCGACGCGGCCGTCCATCATGTCGCTGGGGGAGACGAGGTCGGCGCCGGCCCGGGCGTGGACGAGGGCCATCTCCGCGAGGAGGGCCACGCTCTCGTCGTTCACCACGGCGCCGTCCTCCACGAGGCCGCAGTGGCCGTGATCCGTGTAGGCGCAGAGGCAGACGTCGGTCATGACCACGAGGCCCTGGCCGAAGCGCTTCTTAAGCTCTGCGACCGCCCGGGGGACGATGCCCTCGGGGTCGTGGGCCCGGTGGGCATCGGGATCCTTGCCCTCCGGCACGCCGAAGAGGAGCACGCTGCGGAGGCCGAGCTTCAGGTCCGCCTCCACCTGCCGGCAGGTGGCCTCGATCCCCGTGCGGGCGATGCCCGGCAGGCTCGCGATGGGGGCTTCGCCTTCCTGGGGCTGCACGAAGTAGGGCTGCACGAAGTGCCGCGGGCGCAGGTCCGTCTCGGCGACGAGGTCGCGCAGAGCCTGGGTGGCGCGGAGGCGGCGGGATCGGATCAGCATCGGGGACAGCCTTGCAAAGAGACGGAGCGCATCAGCTCCGGCGGGATTCCAGCAGGGCCCGGAGGGCCTCGGCCTTGGGCTCGCATACCGCGTCCGCGGGGGAGCCGGCCTCGGCGAAGACCTTGGCGGCGCTCTCGCCCCAGGCGAAGCGCTTCACACCGTGGTTCACCTCCAGCAGGGCCAGGGCCTGCACGGGGCTGAGGGCGAGCACGGCGTCCACCGGCGGCAGGGGAGGCACCGGGTTGGAGACCATCTCCGCGTGGGTGATCCAGGGGTGGATCTCCCACCTGGAACCGCTGGAGAGCTTCTCCAGGGCCTCCCGGGACCGGTGGCCGCGCACCAGCAGAAACTCCCCGCCCTCCGGGAAGCGGGACTGGAGCAGATCCCAGAGGGCCTCGGCCTTGGGCTGCTCCGGCGCGACGATCTCGAGGCCCGGGCGGTCCAGGGCCGCGGCGGTGCCTTCCCCGGTCACCAGCACGGTGGTGCCTTCCGGCAGCCACCAGGCCGCGGCCTCGGCGCCGGCGGGGCTGAGGATCATCACCGCCGTGGCGCGGTTCACGCGGATCGGCGGCGGGTTGCCCGTGGTCTGGATGTGGGTCGGGAAGTAGGGCACGGGCTGCCAGCCCGCTTCGCGCACGGCCTGGGCGAGCGGATGATGCTCGGGCCTGGAAAGGGCTAGGCGCATGGGACCCCCAGCTGACGGAGCACCGTCTCAACCAGCATGGCAGCATCCTCGCCTTCCGCGTGAGCCCGGGTCACGCCGGCCTCGCCGGCGTAGGCGGCGCGGAGCCGCCAGCCGCCGCCCTCCAGAGGCTCCGCGTGGGCGCCCAGGGGCTGCTGGCAGCCCCCGCCGATCCCGCGGAGGACGCGGCGCTCCAACCAGACGGCCCGGGCGGTCGGGCCGTCGTTCAGGTCCGCGAAGGCCTCCACCAGGTCCGGCCGGTCGACCCGGGTCTCGGCGAGCAGCGCCCCCTGCCCCGGCGCCGGCACCAGCTGGTCGAAGCGCAGGGGCCGGAACCGCAGACCCGAGAGGTCCAGGCCCAGGCGGCGCAGCCCAGCGCCGGCGAGCACCGCGCCGTGGAGGGGCGCGTCCCGCAGGACCCCTTCCTTCACCCGCTGGACCCGGGTGGGGACGTTCCCGCGGATCCAGGTGAAGGTGGCCTGAGGCATGGCGGCCTTCAGGAGGCGCTCCCGGCGCACGGCGCTGGTGCCGATGACCGGCGCGTCCGGCGCGTCCTCCCGCAGCAGCAGCCAGTCGGAGGGGTCCTCCCGCTCGGGGATGCAGGCGGTGACGATGCCCTCGGGGCGGTCCAGGGCGACGTCCTTGAGGCTGTGGATGAGCAGGTCCACCTCGCCCGCCAGCAGGGCGGCCTCCAACTCCTTGGTGAAGAAGCCCGCGCCCCCGGCCTTGTCCAGGGGACCCTCGAGCCAGCGATCCCCGCTGGTGGTGAAGAGCCGCCACTGGATCTCGTAGCCCTTGGCCCGGAGGTGGTCCACCAGGGGCGCGGCCTGGGCCTTGGCGAGGTCCGAGCCCCGGGTGCCGACGATCACCTGGTTCGGGGCACCGCTCAAGACGCCCCCAGCTGGAGGATCTCGGCGACATTGGCCAGGTGCTCCTCCGGCCGGCCGCCCTGGATGAGGGCCCGGTGGGCGAGGGTCCGGCCCCGCTGCATGAGGGCGCGGATGAAGGCCTTCTGCTCCTCGGAGAGGTTCGACAGGGTGCCGCCCAGGGCCTCCCGCTCCAGGGCGTCCCAGGCGCCGTTCAGGCGGTCCTGGGCGTCCCGAAGCTCCCGCTTCTTGGACCGCATCTCCGCCCGGCGGCGCAGGCGCGCGGCGGCGCCGGCGAGGATGGGCTCCGCCTGGAGGGCCGCCTCGGCCCGCTGGGCCCGGGCGGAGGCGGTCTCCGCCAGGAAGACGCCGAGGTCCACCCGGTGCACCCAGGGCAGCTGCTCCAGGCCGGGCTCCGAATCCGCGGGCAGGGCGAGGTCGAGGATCCGCAGGGAGGGGCGCTTCGACAGCCCGCCCCAGGCCTCGAGGGTGAAGAGGGGCTGGGGCGCGCCGGTGGCGGTGACCAGGGCGTCGAAGCCAGCCGGGTCCCGCTGGACCTGGGGCAGGGGTACCGTCGGGAGCCCCAGGGGCTCCGCGAGCTCCTCGGCCTTGGCCTGGGTGCGGTTGGCCAGGCTGACCCGGAAGCCCCGCTCCGGCAGGCGCTCGGCGAGGTAGCGGCTCATGGGACCCACGCCCACGACGATGACGGACGCGCCGGGCGCCAGGGCCTCGGACAGATGCCGCAGGGCCGCGGTGGCGACGCTCACGGTGCCGTCTGCCAGGCCCAGCCGGGCCCGCAGGCGCTGGCCCTCCCGGATGACGTCCTCCAGCGCCGCCTGGGACTCCTCGCCGGCGGTGCCGATCTCCTTGGCCTGGGCCAGGGCCTCCTTCATCTGGTCCGGGATCTCCCGGTCCCCGAGATTGGCGCTCTCCAGGCCCGCGGAGAGCCCCAGCAGGTGCTCCCAGGCGGCCTCACCCTCGTAGCGCAGGGCGGTGTCCAGGCCTTTGATCCGGCCGGCGTCCCCCTCCCAGAGCATCCACATGACCCGCTGGCAGGTGGCGAGGTAGACCAGCTCCCGGGCGCCGGTCTCCTGGCGCCAGGCCTTCATCCGCGCACCGAGCCCCTCGCGGATCACGTGGCGCCCCACGAGGTCGAGCTCGTGGACGGGGGCGTGAAGGCTGAGAAGGACCGGCTCCATGGCACCTTTACGGGTGTGGCCGCGGGCCGATGAGCCCCCAGGCCGTCTCCAACCTCGCATTGTCCTCCCAATGCTCTGGACGGAAAAGCACAAGTTGCGTCGACCTCAGCGCCGGGTCAGCGGTCGACGCTCCGGAAAAGACCATCCACGGCCTCCCAGTCCCAGTCGCTCGCCTCCGCCTGGCCGCCGTCCTGAAGGCCCTGCTGGGTGAGCCAGGCGTCGTAGACCACGAGGGCGGCCATGGCCTCGGCCACGGGCACGATGCGGGGTGCGATGCAGGGATCGTGGCGGCCCTTCGTGCTGATCTCCGCGGCCTCCCCGGCCT
>DASTWQ010000007.1:0-29097 GCA_035758545.1 Holophagaceae bacterium
TGGCCTGAAGGGGCCGGTTCACGGAGCGGGGAATCCAGCTCAGGGGGCCGGCGGCTCCGGTCGCGGAATGGAATGGGCTTGGCGAGGGGCCGGGTCCAGGCTGGGCGTGACCATTCCAGCCCTCGACAGGGCCATCAAGGAGATCCCATGAACATCAAGAAGCTCTCGCTCAAGAAGGAGACGCTCCGTCCGCTCGAGTCGGGCGAGTTCGATCAGGTGGCGGCTGGCATGATCAGCGGCGCGAAGATCAGCTGCATGGACTGCGCCTCCCTCCCTCCCGCCTGCACTTGGTGGGCCGGTTGTGTGGCCGGCGCCACCGAAAGCTGTGGGGGCTGACTCCCTGAGGTGGAGAGATAGGAAGCGCGGTGAAGGGGGGCGTCCGCTCCCCTTCACCCTCGACCGAGGTCAGCGGCTCCAGAGCGGCCGCAGGCGCTGGTAGCCGGTCTTGCTCACCGGCAGCCGGGTACCTTCCCTGAGCAGGGCTTCCCAGTGCTCCTTGCTGTCCTGCTCGAGCCGAACAAGGCGATCGAGGTTCAAGATGTAACTTCTGTGGATGCGAATGAAACGGGTGCCGTCCAGCTGGGACTCGAGGCTGGATAGGGTCTGCTGCTTGAGGAGGTCCCGGCCCTCGGTACGCAGCAGCACGTAGTCGTCCTGGGCCTGGACGTAGTCCAGTCGGTCGAGGGGCACGAGGGTCACCTTCGCCCCGTCCTTCACGACGATCCGGTCCAGGGGCCGGCCCTCCCTGGCCGTGGTCTGCAGGGCCGAAGCCAGGTCCGGCGTCGGGCGCGCGCCTAGGGCTCGCCGGGCCTTGTCCAGAGCCGCGTCGAACCGCGCCTTGGCGAAGGGCTTGAGCAGGTAGTCCACCGCATGGGCGTCGAAGGCCCGGAGGGCATGCTGGTCGTAGGCCGTCACGAAGACCACCGCCGGGGGGCCGTCGAGCAGGGCCAGCACCTCGAAGCCGTCCAGCTTGGGCATCTGGACATCCAGGAAGACGAGATCCGGCTTCAGCTCCGTGGCGAGCTTCACCGCCTCGAAGCCGTTGGCCGCCTCGCCGAGGATCTCCACGTCGGCATGAGCGACGAGGTGCTCCCGAACGACGGCCCGGGCCAGCTCCTCGTCATCCACGATCAGGACCCGCAGGCTCATGGTTCCTCCGTCTGATAGGGGAAGCGCAGGCGGACCGCGTGGCGGCCCTCACCCGGCGTGGCTTCGAAGAATGCGGCTTCGCCGAACCGCCCCAGCAGGCGCTGGCGGACCTGGCGGAGGCCGAGGCCGAGCCCCTTCGGCGCGGGGGCGTCCGGGTCCATGGGGTTCTCCACCAGGATGTGGACGGCGCCGGCTTCCAGCCGGGCCTCCAGGCGCAGCTCGCCGCCCTCGGGAAGGGGCGATATGCCGTGCTTGATGGCGTTCTCCACGAGGGGTTGCAGCAGGAGCGGGGGCAGCAGCGCCATCTCCGCGGCGGGATCGACCCGCCAGTCCAGGCGCAGCCGTTGGCCGAACCGCACCTGCTCGATGGCGAGGTAGCCCCGGGACAGCTCCAGCTCCTCGACGAGGGGCACCGAGGAGCGCTCTCCCAGGCCCAGGGCCCGGCGGAGGAAGTCCGAGAGCTTCACGCACATGTCCCGGGCCCTGGCCGGGTCCAGGCTGGTGAGGGCGCTGATGGAGTTGAGGGCGTTGAAGAGGAAGTGGGGGTTGAGCTGGGCCCGGAGGGCCTTCAGCTCCGCCTCCTGGGCCAGCATCTGCATCTGCAGTCGGGCCCGTTCGGCCTCCTCGGCCTGGTCCTGGGCCAGCAGCAGGTAGTAGAAGGCGGCGTAGGCCAGGTAGAGCAGCACGCCGAAGGCCCAGAGGAAGGGCAGGGCCCGCTCGGTGATCGCCGGAAGGCGCTCCAGCCCTGGGAGCCGCCCCAGCAGGTGGGCGGAGATCCAGCTGCCGGCGGCGGCCCAGAAGGCGCCGTCCACGACGGCGGCGATGAGCCAGACGATGGAGAGCCGGGCCAGCGGTGTTCGCCCCGCGGGCATCACCCGGGCGATGAAGAAGGGCAGGAGGCCGATCCCCGCCCCCAGCGCGGCCATGGGCAGGGCCAGGCCCGCGGACTCCAGGACGGTGCAGCCCTGGAAGAGGGCCGGCGCGGCGATGAGGCCGCCCATGGCGAGCCAGAGCAGGAGGTAGACCGACAGCCGCCCCCGCCGGGCCAGGACCGGATGGTTCAATGGCGGACCTCCAGCCCCCCGAAGAGGGCCGTGCCCGTCAGGACCAGGCGGGGGGCGCCCGGAGCCGGCGTCTCCGGCAGCTTGTGGCCGACCCCGCCGAAGATGACGTTCGTCTGGATGTCCACGGCCCAGCCCGCGGGCACCCGGATCTCCCCGCCGCCGAAGAGGATGAACAGGTCCAGGACCATGGGCTCAGGGCTGGGCTCCGCGGACCGGAGGTCCAGCTCGAGCCCGCCGAAGATGGCGGTGGCATCGCCGCCCCGGAAAGGCCGGCCCTGGGGCTGGCGCCGGCACCCGCTGAAGATCGCGGTGGCCTCGATCCTGTCCCCCGCGTCCGCCCCGGTCCCGCGGGTCGCGCCCGGCTGGCCCGGGAGGTCCCGGCGCTGCCGCACCGACTTCATCACCACGGCGATGCCGATGGCCACGAGCATCAGCGGCCAGAGGGAATCCGCCAGTCCCCCCGGGGTGAAGTTGGACACCAGCAGGTAGGCGCCGAGCACGATCAGGATGAGCCCGCCGCTGTGGAACCCGTCGCTCTGGCGCAGCTTGGCGGCGCCCACGGCCAGAAGGATAAGGGGCCACAGCTTCACGAGGAAGGCCGCGTGGGGCACGTTCAGCTGATCCAGGGTGAGCGCGAGCCCGAACAGGATGATGCACACGCCCAGCACGAGGGAGGGCGCGTGGCGCCGGGGCCGGGCGGGGCCGGTGAACGGGGAGGAAGGCTGCTCAGTCATGGAGCCATCCGCAGGAAGGGCCGCGCCGGGGGAGCAGGGCGCGCAGCGTGAGGATGATGCCCACCCAGACGAGGCCCAGGGGCCAGAGGCGATGGACCCAGGTCTCGTAGCCGAAGGCCTGGAGCTCGAAGGCCACGCCAGTGACGATGGCCGCGTGGCCCCCCCAGTGGAGGAAGCCCCGGTCCACCATCCGGCTCAGCCCGAAGGCGATGAGGATCAGCGGCCAGAGCGCTTCGGCCCGATGGAACGGTAGGTCC
The DNA here is from genome assembly GCA_035758545.1 of Holophagaceae bacterium. Taxonomy (GTDB): domain Bacteria; phylum Acidobacteriota; class Holophagae; order Holophagales; family Holophagaceae; genus JAFDVN01. The sequence continues at coordinate 3,205 of DASTWQ010000007.1, forward strand.
TCCCAGTGGTGCAACGCCAGGATCAGGCCCAGGGCGATGAGGAAGAGGCCGCTGCCGAGCCGGGGACCGCGCCGTCGGCGCCAGCCCCGGCGGTCCTCGGGGCGGTCCTCCGGGCGGGGATTCGGGGAGTCGAAGGTCATGAGCGCCGTCCAGGGGGAAGGGTGGATAGGGCCTGGTGGAGCACCGCCGGGCCTGCCAGCAGCAGGCTCCATATCAGCAAGGTGTTCAGGCAGAGTCCCATGGTCCGTTCCAGGTCCCAAGCTACGGTCCCTCCGGTCCGTTCCGGGCGCGGGATCGGTGAATGGCGGCGGGGCATCGGCGAGGCGCCTAGCGGGGCGGTTCCCAGAGGATCTCCCCGCCCCGGCTCCGCTCCCGCCAAGCCGCGTCGAGGCCGGATCCGGTGTCCAGGGGAAGCTGGAAGCGCACCCAGGCGCCTTCCGCGCCAAAGCCCTGCTCCAGCACCTCCGCGCCGGGCACGGCCCCGAGGAAGGCGAAGGGCAGGTGGGCCAGGCTGGGCGCCACCACCAGGCGCCCGGTGCGCATGGGGCGGACCTCCTCCAGCAGGCCCAGGCGCTCCGCCTCCACCAGGGCGCCCTGGACCGCCTCTGTGTAGGCCCGCACAAGGCCGCCGGTGCCGAGCTTCGTCCCACCGTACCAGCGGAGACAGACCGCCAGCGCGTCCGTCAGCCCCGCGCCCTCCAGCACCCGGAGCATGGGGGCGCCGGCGGTGCCGGAGGGCTCGCCGTCGTCGTCCGCGCCCCAGACCCAGACGGGCAGCCCCTCCCGCCAGGCTGAGCAGTGGTGGGTGGCGTCGAAGTCCCGCTTGCGGAGCGCCGCGAGGATCCCGGCCCGGGCTTCCGCGTCCGCGGCGGGGTGGAGTTCGGCGAGGAAGACCGAGGCCTTCTCCCGCAGCTTGAAGGTGGCCGGGGCGGTCAGGCGCCTCATGCCTCGCCGGCCCCCGGGGCGAGCTGCTCGTTGGAGATGCCGCTGGCGACGTGGCCTGTGGGGCCCACCGCCGCGGCCGCGTCGCAGTGGCCAGTCTGGTCGTCGAAGAAGAAGTCGGGCTCGAACTCCCGTAGGAAGTCGGCCTTGGTGAGGCCGCCGAGGAACATGGCCTCGTCCACGGCGATGTTCCACTGCATCAGGGTGCGGATGGCCCGCTCGTGGGCCGGCGCGCTCCGGGCGGTCACCAGGGCCGTGCGGATGCGCATGGGCGCTGCACCCGCCCCGGACTGGAGCCGGTGGAGCGCCTCGAGCAGGGGCTTGAAGGGCCCCGGCGGCAGGGGATCCTCCACGTGCTCCGTCTCGTGGCGCTGGAAGGCGTCCATGCCCTCGGACTGGTAGACCCGCTCGGCCTCGTCGCTGAAGAGCACCGCGTCGCCGTCGAAGGCGATGCGGATCTCCTCCGGATGCCGCTCGGCGTCCACGGCGCTGTGGGGGTAAACCCGCGCCGCGGGATAGCCCGCCAGCAGCGCGGCCCGGACATCCTCCTCCTTGGCGCTGAGGAAGAGGTTCGCCCCGAGGGGCCGCAGGTACTGGAAGGGGTTCTTGCCCTTGGTGAACACGCCGCGCTCCACCTGGAGCGAGGCGGCCTTGGCGCTCCGGAAGACCCGCATGCCGCTCACCGGATCGTTCTGGGAGAGGATGACCACCTCGACGCGCTTCTCCCCGTGGGCGTTGAAGGCCTGGAGCTTCTTCACCAGGGGGAAGGCCACGCCGGGCCGGGCAGGGGCCTCCAGCCGGGCCATCTGGAGCTTCATGTAGGCCGCTTCCCCTTCGGCCTCGAAGACCCGGTTCTCCTCCTCGAAATCGAAGAGGGCGCGGCTCGAGATGGCGACCACCAGCTGGCCTTCGAGGGTTTTCGGCATGAGGAAAGGCTAGCACTTGCGGGACACTGGGGCCCATGGAGCGCCTCTACTTCGACGCCAATGCCACGGTGCCGCCCCACCCGGCGGCGGTGGAAGCCGTGGCGGCGGCGATGCGGGAGACCTGGGGCAATCCCACCAGCACCCATCGGGAGGGCCAACGGGCGCGCCATGCCATCGAGGAGGCCCGCCGGTCCCTGGCGGAGGGGCTCGGCGTGGCCCCGGCGGAGCTGGTCTTCTGCGCTTCGGCCACGGAGGCCCTGCACCTGCTCCTACGGGGGCTCCAGCCGGAGTTGGGGGACGCGCCTGCCGCCGTGTTCCCCGGCGAGCACAGCGCCTGCCTGAACCCGCTCCGGGACTGGTCCCGGGTGGCCTGGCTGCCGGAGCTTCCCAAGGATTGCCGCATGGTGGTGCAGATGGCGGCCAGCAACGAGACCGGCCTCCGCTACGCGCTGCCCGAGGCGCCCGGGGCGGTCCGGATCCAGGATGCGGTCCAGGCCTGGGGCAAGGTGCCCCTGGACCTCTCCGCCTGCGACGCGGCGGTCCTCAGCGGCCACAAGATGGGCGGGCCCCGGGGCGCGGCCCTGCTCTGGATGCGGCCCGGCCTCCCCTGGACGCCGGTGATGGAAGGCCCCCAGGAACGCCGGCGCCGGGGCGGCACCGAGGACACGCCCGCCATCCTCGGCCTCGCGGCGGCGGCGGCCCGCCTGCCGGAGCGTCTCGCGGCGAACGCGGCCCTCGCGCCCCTGCGGGACGCCTTCGAGGCAGAGGTGCGGAGCTGGTCTCCGGACTACGTGGTGATCGGCGCGGGCCTCTCCCGCCTGCCCAACACCAGCTGCCTGCTGCTCCGGGGCCACAGCGGCGAGGCCGTGCAGATGGCCCTGGATCTGGACGGAATCGCCATCAGCACCGGCAGCGCCTGCCACAGCGGCGCCGTGAAACCCAGCCACGCGGTGATGAGCCTCGGGTTCACCGAGGCCGAGGCCCGCAGCGCGATCCGCGTCTCGATGCTGCCGGGCACGACCGAGGGCCAGGTGGCGCGGCTGGTGGCCGCGCTGCGGAAGGTCCTGCGGCGCTAGCTAGCGCAGGAAGGGCAGGTCCCGTCCATCCGGCGCCTGATCCCACGTGAGTCCCAGAAGACGGCCCACCGTCGGCGCCAGGTCCCAGAGCGGCACCGCACCCAGGGATCCGCTCCCCCGCCCGAAGACCACCAGCCAGGTGTGCATGGCGCGGTCCGCGGGGTCGAAGGCGTGGCAGCCCACGCGCCCTTCGCGCTCATGGGCGAGCTCTTTCGGGGTCCGGGCCTCGCTGAGCCAGGTGCCCAGGGGCGCGGAGACGACGAGGTCCCCGACCCGGGGATTCCCGGCCAGGTGGAAGCGCGCGGGGAGGTCCTGGCGGCGCCAGGCCTGGAGCCCCGCGCGCCGGAGCCGGGCGAGGGCGTCCGCGGCGTCCTCGGGATGGTGGAGGTAGACGTAGGCGCTGCCGCCGTGGGCGACGATGCGGGTATCGAGGCCCTTCAGCACCTCCGGCAGGGAGATCCACCTCGGCACCCGGGCGAAGCCGTGGTCCGCGCAGAGGAGGATGCGGACCTCCGGATCCGCGGCCCGGACCTTGCGGATCCAGGGGGCTAGCAGGGCGTCCGTGGCCCGCAGCTTGCGGCGGACCTGGGGGCTGTCGGGTCCATGATGGTGGGCCTCCTCGTCCATGCCGCTGAGGTAGGCCATGACGAGCCCGGCGCCGTCCTTCAGGGCGCTGTCGCAGAAGGCCAGGGCCTCGGCGTCGGAGGTCCCTTCCTGGAAGCGCGCCAGGCGCCAGGGGGACTCGCCCCGCCAGGGGCCCGTGGCGCAGGGCCAGTGGTAGACGGCGGCCTTCACGCCGCTGCGGGCGGCGGCGATCCACAGGGGCTCCCGCTCCAACTCCTCCGCCACGGCGGTGTAGCCGACGAAGCCCTCCTGCGGATCCACGTAGCTGTTCGCGACGATGCCGTGGTGCTCGGGCCAGCAGCCGGTGGCGAGGGTCGCGTGGCCGTTGAAGGTCGTGGAGGGGAAGGGCGGCACGCCCTCGCCCACCCAGGCTTCGTGGCTCAGCTTCCACATCCGGGGCATGGTCCGGGCGTTGAACGCCCGGGCGGCGAGGCCGTCGAAGCTGAGGATGACGACCTTGGGCTGGGCTGCGGGAAGCAGGGTTGTGAGCAGGGCCGAGACGAGCAGGAGGAGCCAGGCGCGCATCCCTCCAGGGTGCCAGGGCCAGGCCGCCGGAGGCTCCGGTAGAGTGAAGCGATGGCGTGGCCCTACCCCCTCCTGCGACTCAAGCCCGGCAAGGAAGCCCTGCTGGAGAAGCGGCATCCCTGGATCCTCTCCGGCGCCCTCGCGGAGGCGCCCTCAGGCCCTCTCGTGCGGCTCGCGGACGCCAAGGGCCGGGTCCTGGCCGTGGGCACCGCCTCGCCGACGAATCCCCTGGCCGTGCGGCTCTTCCGCTTCGAGGACGGACCTCTGGACGAGGCCTTCTTCCGGGCCCGGTTCGAGGCGGCCCTGACGCTCCGCAAGCAGCTGGGCCTCTGGGATCCTGAGGGTGGCTGCCGCTGGAGCTTCGGCGAGGGCGACTTCCTGCCGGGGCTCGTGGTGGACCGCTACGCCGAGGCCCTGGTGATCCAGGCCGGCACCGCCGGGCTCGAAGCCCTGCGGGAGGTCTGGTGGCCCGTGCTGCTGGAGCTGGGCCAGCGGGAGGGCTGCACGGTCTTCGTGGAGCGCAGCCAGTCCGGTCGGAAGGAGGAGGGCCTGCCGCCGGTGAACCGCATCCTCAAGGGCAGCCTGCCGGGCCCCATGGTCATCCGGGAGGGCGCCGCGCGGCTCAGCGTGGACCTCATGAAGGGCCAGAAGACCGGGTTCTTCCTGGACCAGCGGGCCCACCGCCTGGAGCTGGGGCGCCTGTCCAAGGGCCAGCGCGTCCTCAACGCCTTCGGCTACACCGGCGGCTTCTCCCTCCATGCGGGCCTCGGCGGCGCGGCGGAGGTGGCCACCCTCGACGTCAGCGCCCCGGCCCTGGACGCCTGCGAGCGGGACTGGGCCGCCAACGGCCTCGATCCGGCGACCCATACGCGGCTGGAGGGCGACGCCTTCGAGCTGATGCGCCAGCTCCCGGAGGGCGCCTACGGCCGCGTGGTGGTGGATCCTCCGGCCTTCGCCAAGCGCCGCCAGGACGTGCCCCAGGCCTTCAAGGCCTACAAGGACGTCTTCCGCCTCGGCGCCCGCGCCACCGCGCCGGGTGGCCTCCTCTGGTGCTTCTCCTGCAGCCAGCATCTGGACCGGATCCGCTTCCAGGAGGCGGTCTGGACCGCCCTGCTGGAGGCCGGCCGGGACGCGCGGGTGATCGCGCATCTCGGCCAGCCCCAGGACCATCCCTACGCCCTCAACCATCCCGAGGGCTTCTACCTGAAGGGCCTTCTTCTAGCGCTGTAAAGCGCCGTTGAGGAAGGTCCGCACATCGGCCCGGAGCTTGGCGCGGGCGGCGTCGTCGATGTAGATCATGTGCCCGGCCTCGTAGTAGCCGAGGGTGATGCGGGCGCGCTGGGCGGGCTCGAGGCCCAGGTGGTCCAGGGTGTACTCGGTGGCGAAGAAGGGCGTGCCCAGGTCGTAGTAGCCGTTGGCCACCATCAGCTTCATGTAGGGGTTCTTGCGGAAGGCCGAGGAGAGATCCTCGCTGGTGTCCACGGAGCGGTTGTCCGAATCCCAGGTCCAGCCGCCGTTCACCTTGTAGCTGAGGGTCTCGTAGGTGTCGTCGCTCTCGAAGCCCAGATCCCGCCGGACATAGTCGTTGAAGCAGGCGGTGTAGGGCGGGGTGATGGCGGCCATGAGGGGATCGGTCTCGGAGAACTCCTCGGTCCCGCGGGCGGGCATGGCCTTGAAGCGGCTCTCCAGGCGGCCCACGAGCCGGTTCTGGTCCCTCAGCAGCTCGGAGGTGAAGGCGTAGATCACCGGCCGGAGGTTGGACTGCAGGAGGTAGGCGGTGCTCAGGCCCGTGAAGCGGGCCAGCTTCTCCGCCATGGCGCCCTTCTGCTCGGGGCTCAGGGCGTCACCCTTCTGCAGGGCCTGGGCGTACTCGCCGGTGGCGAAGGCCCGGGCCTGGGCCGCCACCTGGGCGACGGGGAGGGCCTGCAGGTCCGCAGGCAGGCGCTTGTGGAACCAGGCGGTGGTGGCGTAGCTGGGCAGGAACAGCTCGAAGGGCAGGTCGTTGCCGTGGGCGAACTCCGCCGTCTGGAAGTTCATGATCGAGGAGATGAGGATCACGCCGTTCAGGGCGATGCCGCGGTCCACCAGGTAGCCGCTGAGGGCGGAGGCCCGGGTGGTGCCATAGCTCTCGCCCGCCAGGAAGAGGGGTGAGGTCCAGCGATCGTTCCGGGTGAGGTAGAGCCGGATGAAGTCGGCGACGGAGCTGACGTCGCCCTTGAGGCTCCAGTACTTCTTGCTGTCCTCGGGCTTCTCGGCCTTGCTGAAGCCCGTGCCGACGGGGTCGATGAAGACCAGGTCCGCCTGGTCCAGCCAGGTGTCGGCGTTGTCCACGAGCTGGAAGGGCGGCGGGGGCAGCTCGCCGTCCGGCAGCAGCTTCACGCGCCGGGGCCCGATGCAGCCCAGGTGCAGCCAGATGGAGCTGGATCCAGGACCGCCGTTGAAGCAGAAGATGAGGGGCCGGTTCGAGCCGCCGCCATCGAGGGTGTAGGCCGTGTAGAAGATCCGGGCCTCGTCCTCACCCTTGTCGTTCTTCAGGGGCATGTAGCCCGTGGTGGCGGTGTACTTCAGGACCTTGGCGCCGGCGCTGATCTGGTGGTGCGTGACCACCGGCTTGGGGAGGGCGGAGGCGTCCTTCCCCTTCTCCTTCGCGGCGGAGGCCGGGGCGTCCTTGTCCGGGCCGCTGCCCTGGGCGCTGAGCGGGAGGAGAAGGGACAGCAGGGCTGGGGCGAGCAGGATCCGCATGTAGGCCTCGTGAGATGAGGCCTACAGCCTACGCCCAGGGCGTGGCCGGGATCAATCCCCCAAGCCGAGGCTGGTGCGCATGGCGGCCCGGAGGGCGGTGGCGGCGTCCATGCTCTGCTGGGCCATCGCCAGGTCGGCCATGGCGCCGGGATGCTGGATCTGGATGGTGTGGGCGGTGAGGGTGCGGGCGGGTTCCTTGAGGGGCTCCCAGTCCGGCTCCAGCTCCGCGCAGATGGAGAGCAGCACGCCGAGGTGGTGGGTCGCCGGGAAGGGGACGTTGCCTTCCTCCAGGCGCGCCAGCAGGTACTTCTTCACGCACTGCTGCGCATGGAAGCAGACCGCGTCGTAGTTCGGGGTCTCCTTGGCCGAGAACTCCCGGCCCGCGGTCGTCCAGTCGGCCTCGGCCTTGTCGACCCACTCCTGGCTGAGGGCTTTCATCGGTGCTCCGGGATAAGGATGCGACCAGTCTAACCCAGGCCGGCGACCGCTTCGTCCCTTCCTACGGCCTGGAGGGCCCCGAGCTTGAGATCCAGCAGGTGGGTGGGCTTCACGTTCCGCAGGGCGGACAGCATGGAGGCCTTCACCGCGGGGATCCCCTCCCGCAGGGAGCCGATGAGGGCCTTGGCCTGCTTCCGCCGGCTCTCCAGCTCGCTGCAGGCGCACATGGGGCAGCCGCAGGGGACGATGGGATAGCCCTTCAGCCAGGTGAACCGGGCCAGGTCCTCCTCCTCGCAGAAGGCCAGGGGGCGGATCACGGTGTTCGCCCGGTCGTCGCTGAGCAGGCGGGCGGGCATGGTGGCGAGCTTGCCCTCGAAGAAGAGGTTCATGAGCAGGGTCTCGAGGAGGTCATCCAGGTGGTGTCCCAGGGCGATCTTCGTGAACCCGCGCTCCTTCGCGAAGGTGTAGAGCACGCCTCGGCGGAGGCGGGAGCAGATGATGCAGGGCGTGGCCTCCGGCCGCTGGCGGATCAGGGCGTCGATGGGGGCGCCCAGGACGTGGTGGGGCACGCCCTTGGCCTCACAGACCTCGGCGATGCGGTCGGGATCGAATTTCGGGAAGCCCGGGTCCACCGTGATCCCGTGGACCTCGAAGCTCACCGGCGCGCGGCGGCGCAGCAGCTCGAGCACCTCCAGCAGGGCCCAGGAGTCCTTGCCGCCGCTGAGGCCCACGAGGATGCGATCCCCCTCCTCGATGAGCCTGTAGGCCTGGACAGCCTCCCCGGCCCGGCGGAGGATGCGCTTCTCGAGCTTAGGTAGCGCCTGGAGATCGACGTCCGTGGGCGGCCCCTGGAAGGCGGGCAGGGCGCAGGCGTCGGACATCAGGACAGCAGCGCCGCGCAGCCCTTGGGGCGGCCGTTCTGCATCTGGGCCTGGACCTCCTTCACATAGTCCGGGCAGGTGCAGGCGGAGCAGGTGTTGGCGTGGGTCTCGGAGCAGAGGTCGGCGATGGTCACCGTCTCCAGGAAGCCGACGATGTGCTCGTTGAGCTGGCGCCAGAGGAGGCGCGTCATCGTCCGGTCCTGGCTGAGGGCGTCGGCGGCCTCCTCCGGATCCTCGAGGGCCGAGGCGTAGAACCCCGGATCCGTGAGCCGGAGCACCTCGCCGACGCCGAGCTTGTCGCAGGCCCGGGTCATCACGTAGCCGCCCCTCGGGCCGCGCACGGAGGTCACCACCCCGGCCTTGCGCAGCTTGTGGAAGATCTGCTCCAGGAAGGGCAGGCTGATGCCCTGGCGCTCCGCGATGGCGTGCAGAGGCACGGGCTGGCCATGGCTGTGGTGGGCCAGGTCGAAGAGGGCCTGCATGGAATAGCGGCCACGGGCGGAGATCTTCAGGGGGGGCCTCCCGGTCGAGGTTCAGGCTAGATTCCTGGAGTGAACTGGTCAAGTATAGGGCAGCGCCCCGGAGATCCCATGCTGCCGCTCCTGCCGCCCACCCATCAGGCCCCGGCCCCCAAGGCTCCGGAGCTGCCCTGCGACGCCAAGGACGGCCAGCCGCTCCTCCTCGGCGACTGCACCCGGGAGCAGATCCTGGCCCACCGCGCGGTGTTCCGTGACCGCGCCGCGGAGGCCGTCCCCAGCGACGCCCTTCGGCGGCGGTGGACGGCGATCCAGCGCCCCTTCACGGTGGTGCTCGCCTTCGGGTCCTGGTGCAGCGACAGCCAGCACGAGGTCCCGAGCTTCCTGGCGCTGGACGCCCAGGCCAACCCATTCGTGGAGGTGCAGTTCATCGGGGTGGCCCGGGACAAGGCCATCGAGGCCAAGGCCTGGCCCGCGGGCATCCCCCCCCAGAAGGCGGAGCGGGTTCCCACGGCCTGGATCTTCGCTCTGGGGCCCGGCGGCAGCCAGACCTTGGTCGGGAGCGTGGTGGAGCACCCTGGCAAGCCCGGCGAGAGCTTCGCCGAGGCCGTGGTGGAGGTCATGGAGCAGGCGCGCTAGGCGCGCCCGGCTAGAGCCGCTCGATCCGGACCTCGACCTTGGCGTCCTTGGGGGCGCGGTCCCGGTCTTCAGCGTGTTCCCGGCGACGGGATTCCTCCCGACGGGGCTCCTCGTGCCGGCGGGGCTCGTCATGGTGATGCCGGGATTCCCGGGACTCGGCGCGGGGCGCGGGCGCGGGGGCCGGCGCCGCCTTCGGGGCGGGCAGCTTGGCGCCCCAGGCGGTGGCGGCCTGGCGGATGCGGTCCAGCAGCCGGGCGGGCTCCAGCACGGTGATGCCGTCCCCGAACTGCATGGCCCAGCGGGCGATGGCCCGGAGGTCCGTGGCGGTGAAGGTGGCCTGGGCCTTGCCCTCCTCCTTCTCCTCCAGCTTGAAGCCGGGGAAGGCCGGGGGCGCCTGCTTGACGGCGAAGACCCACTGCTTCTGCAGGAGCACCTTCACCGGGATCGGCTCGCCGCCGAGCCAGCCGCCGATCTGGTTGCCCGGCGTGCCCTCTGCGTAGGGGCCCTGGGCGCCGCGGCCGACGCCCTCGACCTCGTTGACCTCCTGCAGCTGGTCCAGCCGGTGGTGGCGCTCGGCGTTGTAGCGGCGGTCCCAGCCGAAGACGTACCAGGCCTGGGCGAGGGCGTCGTAAGTCAGCTGGCGCGGCTCGAAGGTGCGGGGGGCGTTGGCCTCCGCGTCCTCGAAGATGAGCTCCACGGCGCGGCCCTCGCGGATGGCGGCCAGGATCGCCTCGGCGTGGGGCGTGAGCCCGACGGGTTCGGCGGAGGCGCCCTTCGCGGCCTTCTTGGCGGCCTTCTTCGGGGCCTTCTCCACGACTTCAGGAGCGGCCTCCGGGGTCGGCATCGCCGCGGCGTCGGCGGTCTTCGCCTTCTTCGCGGCCTTGGGCTTGGGCTCGTCGTGTTTCACCGCCTTCTTGGCGGCGGTCTTACGGGGCTTCATCTCGTCCGCCTCGGCGGCCTTGGGGGTCTTCTTCGTCGGCATGGATGGGGACTCCGCCTCCATCATGCCTGATCGGGCTCCAGGCGTCAGGTTTCATCGCTCCTCATCGCCCGCGGGTGCATCCGCTCGTATAGGGACCTCAGGCGCGCCTGGTGGACGTGGGTGTAGATCTGGGTGGTGCTGATGTCCGCGTGGCCCAGCATGGCCTGGACCGCACGCAGATCGGCGCCATGGTCGAGCAGATGGGTGGCGAAGGCATGCCGCAGCACGTGGGGGCTCACGGTTGCGGGATCCACGCCGGCCTTGGCCGCGTAGCGCTTGATGAGCCGCCAGAGGTGCTGGCGGGTGAGGCTCTCGCCCCGGCGTCCGACGAACAGCGTGTCGCCCTTGGGCCGGAAGCCCGACCGGAGCTTCAGCCAGGTCCGCAGCCATTCCTCGGCCCGGTCACCGAAGGGGACGAGCCGCTCCTTCCGCCCCTTGCCCATCACTTTCACGAAGCCTTCGTCCAGGAAGACCGAGAGGGCGGGCAGGTCGGCCAGCTCGGAGATGCGCAGGCCTGTGGCGTAGAGCAGCTCCAGCCAGGCCCGGTCCCGGACGCCGAGCGGATCGCCCAGCTCGGGCGCGCCGAGCAAGGCCTCCACCTGGGTCTCGCTCAGGGTCTTGGGGAGGATCCTCGGGGGGCGGGGCGGCTTCACCACCGCCTCGGGGCCCGCGGCGCCGGCGCCATCCATCCGCAGGAAGGTCAGGAACTGGCGCAGGCTCGAGGAGAGCCGGGCCAGGCTGCGGGGCCTCTTGCCGAGCCCCTGCTGGTGCACCAGGAACGCGGTCACGGCGCCGCGGTCCAAGGCCGCCGCCGGGAGCTCCCGGTCCACGGCCCAGGCCGCCAGCTGGGCCAGGTCCGAGAGGTAGGCCTCCACGGTCCTCGGGCCAAGACCCCGCTCCACGCCCAGGTGGGCGCGGAACTCCCGGAGGCTGCCGCCCCATCCCAGATCGCCGTCCCGTTCCGCCGGAGTCATGGACCCATTGTCCCGACAAATGCGGCGTTTGACTTCGGGGCGCCCCGTGATAGGCTCGCTGGGTTCGATATTCCGCCATCAAGGAGCCAAACAATGGCCGACGTGCGCAAGAAGGTCATCGCCATCATCGCCGAGCAGCTCGCCAAGCCCGAGGATTCCATCCAGGAGTCCAGCCACTTCGTGGACGACCTCGGCGCCGACAGCCTCGACACGGTCGAGATCATCATGGCGATCGAGGAGGCTTTCGGCCTCGAGATCCCCGAGAGCGAGCAGGAGAAGATCAAGACCGTGGGCGACGCCATCGCCTACATCGAGAAGCACGCCAAGGCCTGATCCTTCGCAGCCTCCAGACGCCGCATGCCCTCCACAGCGTGCGGCGTTTTTCCATTCGGCCTGGAGACTTCGGGCGGGGGCATGGAGGATAATGGCCTCGCGCCACGAGGCGCGGCCATCCAGCCTCCGGTCCCCAGCCGCCAGCCGCCCGTCCTGAGGAGTGAACATGACCACCATCCACCGCCGCCGCGTCGTCGTCACGGGCATGGGCACCGTGAATCCCTGTGGTCTCACGGTCCAGGAGACCTGGGCCAACCTGCTGGCCGGCAAGAGCGGCATCGGCCATGTGGACCGCTTCGACGTGTCCGAGTACGCCTGCCGCATCGCCGGCCAGGTGAAGGGTTACGATCCGGACAAGTTCATCGACAAGAAAGAGCAGAAGAAGATGGACATCTTCATCCAGTACGCCCTGGGCGCCGCCCATGAGGCCTGGGTGGACGCGGGCTACGAGGGCGTCGAGCTGTCCAAGGACGAGCGGGAGCGCTTCGGCACCTACATCGGCTCCGGCATCGGCGGCCTGAACACCATCTGGGAGGAGGCCAGCGGCTTCCGCGGCCCCCGCCGCATCAGCCCCTTCTTCATCCCGTCGCTGATCATCAACCTGGCCAGCGGCTTCGCGAGCATCAAGTACGGCCTGCAGGGCCCGAACTCCGCCGTGGCCACCGCCTGCGCCACCGGCAACCACGCCATCGGGGACGCGGCCCGGCTCATCTCCCTGGGCTACGCGGACCGCATGATGGCCGGCGGCGCGGACTCGGTCATCAATCCCCTCGGCGTGGGCGGCTTCGCGGCCATGCGCGCCCTCTCCACCCGCAACGACGCACCGGAGAAGGCCAGCCGGCCCTTCGACAAGGGCCGGGACGGCTTCGTCATGGGCGAGGGCGCGGGCATCGTCATCCTGGAGGAGTACGAGCTGGCCAAGGCCCGCGGCGCGAAGATCTACGCCGAGGTCGTCGGCTACGGCATGAGCGGCGACGCCAACCACATCACCAGCCCGGCGCCCGAGGGCGAGGGCGGCCAGCGCGTGATGAAGGCGGCCATGAAGGACGCGGGCATCGCGCCTGAGCAGGTGGGCTACATCAACATGCATGGCACCAGCACGCCCGTGGGCGACCAGCTGGAGTGCCTGGCCGTGCGCAAGGTCTTCGGCGCCCACGCGGAGAAGCTGAAGGTCAGCAGCACCAAGTCCATGCACGGCCACCTGCTGGGCGCCGCCGGCGGCCTGGAGAGCATCGTCACCATCATGGCCGTCCAGACCGGCAAGATCCCGCCCACGATCAACGTCGAGGAGCAGGATCCTGAGTGCGATCTGGACGTCACGCCCAACGCCCCTGGCGTCTTCGACGCCGAGTACGCCCTCAACAACGGCTTCGGCTTCGGCGGCACCAACGCCTGCGTGGTGTTCCGGAAGGTCTGAAGCGGACCTCGTCCCTGAATGAAGAGGGCCCCGGTGACCGGGGCCTTCTTCATGGCACGCTGCCCGTCAGGCCGGGAAATCCGCGGCGAAGGCGCGGTCCTTGCCGGCCTCGTGCTCCTTCTGGAGCTGGGTGAGCTTGCCGGCCATGCGGTCGTGGGCCATCCTGCCCAGGAGCATGCGCAGCTCCGTGCGGTTCTGGGCGATGTGGTCCAGGATGGCCTGGGCCGCCCGGGCGGGGTCGCCGGCCTGGGTGCCGTCGGCGTCGTGGATGTACTTCCGGGTGGGCCCCACGGAGCGCTGGTAGTCCGCCATGGCCGGGACCTCGACGATGGAGCGGCCGGCGAAGTCCGTGCGGAAGGGGCCAGGCTCGACCACCAGCACCCGGACGCCGAAGGGACGCAGCTCCCCGGCCAGGGCCTCGGAGAGCCCTTCCACCGCGAACTTGGTGGCGTTGTAGGCGCCAAAGCCCGGCGTGGCCACAAGGCCGGCGATGGAGGACAGGTTCACGATCCAGCCGCCCTTCCGGGCCCGCATGCCGGGCAGGACCGCCTTGGTCATCTCGATGAGGCCGAAGACGTTGGTCTCGAACAATTTCCTGATCTCCCCGCTGGGGGACTCCTCCAGGGCGCCGACCATGCCGTAGCCGGCGTTGTTGACCAGGACGTCCACCCGGCCGAAGCGGGCCTCCGCCGCCTGGACCGCCCGGTGGCAGGCGGCGGGGTCGGTGACGTCCAGGCCCAGGGCCAGGAAGCGGTCCGGCGCCGAGGCGCCGATCCCCTCCAGGGACTCGGCCTTGCGGGCCGTCGCGACGACGGCGTGGCCCGCCGCCAGGGCGGCCTCCGTGAAGACCCGGCCGAAGCCGGTGGAACAGCCGGTGATGAGCCAGACCTGCATGGGATCCTCCCGAAAGTCCGTTGGATGATCTTCGCGTAGAATCCATGCCATGCCCAAGGCGATCCCCTTCAAGCTCCACGCGCCTTACGCACCTGCAGGTGACCAGCCGGAGGCCATCGCCCAGCTGGCCGCCGGCATCGAGGCCGGGGACCGGTTCCAGACCCTGCTGGGCGTCACGGGCTCGGGCAAGACCTTCACCATGGCCAAGGTCATCGAGACCACCGCGCGGCCGGCCCTCATCTTCGCGCCGAACAAGACCCTCGCCGCGCAGCTCTTCTCGGAGTTCAAGCAGTTCTTCCCCGAGAACGCCGTCGAGTACTTCGTCAGCTACTACGACTACTACCAGCCCGAGGCCTACGTTCCGGAGCGGGACCTGTTCATCGAGAAGGACGCCAAGATCAACGAGGAGCTGGAGAAGCTCCGGCTCTCCGCCACCCGAAGCCTGCTGGAGCGCCGGGACACCATCGTGGTGGCGTCCGTCTCCTGCATCTACGGCCTGGGCGATCCGAGCAGCTACCTGAGCCTCTCCGTGAACCTGGAGGTGGGCCAGACCATCGACCGGGCCGTCCTGCTGCGGGACCTGGTGGCCATCCAGTACCAGCGGAACCTGGTCAGCTTCGAGCCCGGCGTGTTCCGGGTGCGCGGCGACGTGGTGGAGGTCTACCCCGCCTACGAGGACTGCGCCTACCGCATCGAGCTCTGGGGGGACGAGGTGGAGCGCCTCTCCCGCATCGACCCCCTGCGGGGCATCGTCACCGAGAAGCTGGACCAGCTCACCATCTGGCCCAAGACCCACTACGTGACCCCCGAGGACAAGCTCAAGCTGGCCATCCAGGGCATCCAGACCGAGCTGGAGGCCCGGGAGATCGAGCTGAAGCAGGCCAACAAGCTCGTGGAGCTCCAGCGCCTGCACCAGCGCACGGTCTACGACCTGGAGATGCTCCGTGAGATGGGCATGTGCAGCGGCATCGAGAACTACAGCCGCTTCCTGGACGGCCGCCGGCCCGGGGAGCCCCCCCACACCCTGCTGGACTACTTCCCCGAGGACTTCATCCTCTTCATGGACGAGAGCCACGTGGCCACGGGCCAGCTCCATGGCATGTACAACGGGGACCAGGCCCGGAAGCGCACCCTGGTGGATTACGGCTTCCGCCTGCCCAGCGCCCTGGACAACCGGCCCCTGAAGTTCGAGGAATTCGAGGGCCGCGCCAACCAGGTCGTCTTCGTCAGCGCCACGCCGGGGAACTACGAGCTGCAGCAGAGTGGAGGCGTCATCGCCGAGCAGGTGGTGCGGCCCACGGGGCTCGTGGATCCCGAGGTGGAGATCCGTCCCGTGACCAACCAGGTGGACGACCTGCTGGGGGAGGTCCGCAAGGTCGTGGCCCGGGACGAGCGGGTGCTCGTGACGGTGCTCACGAAGAAGCTCGCGGAGCAGCTGACGGAGTACTACCGGGAGGTCGGCGTGAAGGCCGAGTACCTCCACAGCGAGGTGGACACCCTGGAGCGCGTGGAGCTCCTCAAGAACCTGCGCCGGGGCGTCTTCGACGTGCTGATCGGCATCAACCTCCTGCGGGAGGGGCTGGACCTGCCGGAGGTGAGCCTCGTGGCCATCCTGGACGCGGACAAGGAAGGCTACCTCCGAAGCCGCTCCAGCCTCATCCAGACCATCGGCCGCGCCGCCCGCAACGTGAACGGCCGGGCCATCCTCTACGCCGACCGGATCACGGGCTCCATGCAGGCGGCCATCGAGGAGACCGGCCGCCGCCGCCAGAAGCAGCTGGCCTACAACGCGGCCAACGGCATCACGCCGGAGACCGTGAAGCGCAACCTGGACGACGTGCTGGGCGAGGCCCTGGCCCGGGAATTCATCACGCCGCCGCGGGAGGAGGCCGCCGAGGAGCCCATCCTCTACCTGGACGACAAGGGCTTCGAGCGGGAGCTGGGCAAACTCGAGAAGCGCATGAAGGAGCTCGCGGGCCAGATGAAGTTCGAGGAGGCTGCGGAGCTCAGGGACCGCATCCTCCGCCTGCGGCGGGAGCGGCTCACGGACATCTACGGCGCCGCGCCGGCCGCTGGCCCAGCGCCTGCCTGAGGGCTCCCCTCGCTTTCCGCTGGCGCTGCCGCAGCGGGCCGACCAGACTGGCCCCAGAGATCACCCATGGCCACTCCGACCCTGCGGGCGCGGCTCCTCCGCGCAGCGGTCGCCACCCTCCTCCTGGTGGGTGGGCTGGCCCAGGCCCGGGAACGTGGCGTGCCCCTGATCCAGAACTTCGCGCCCAAGGTCTACGGGGCCGACGCCCAGAACTGGGCGGTGATCCAGGACTCCCGCGGCATTGTCTATGCCGCGAACAACCAGGGTGTCCTCTCCTACGACGGCACCCGGTGGCGCCTGCTGCGGACGCCGGGCCGCACCACGGTGCGGTCCCTCGCCGAGGACCCGGAAGGCCGGATCTACGTGGGCGCCGTGGGGGAACTCGGCTACCTCGCGCCGGACTCCGCGGGTCGAATGGCCTTCGTCTCGCTGGCGGGCCTGCTCCCGCCGGACAGCCGGGCCTTCTCCGATGTCTGGGCCACCCGCGCCACCTCCCGGGGGATCCTCTTCCAGTGCCGGGAACAGCTGATGCTTTACCGGGATGGCGCGTTCCAGATCTGGAAGGCCGCCACCTCCTTCCACGTGGCCTTCACCGTCGGCGACCGGATCTTCGTGCGGCAGCGGCAGGTGGGGCTCCAGGAGCTGGTGGGCGGAGATCTGCGCCTCCTCCCCGGCGGCGAGCGGTTCGCCCAGGAGAGCGTGTTCACGATGCTCCCGCTGCCCGCCGGCGCCATCCTGGTGGGGAGTCGGAACCTCGGGCTCTGGCGGCTGTCCGGAAGCGCCCTGCAGCCCTGGCCGACGGAAGCCGATGCCCTCCTCTCGAAATCCGCGCTCTACGGCGGGGCCGTCCTTCAGGACGGGACCCTGGCCTTCGCGACCATCCAGGGCGGGGTGGTGCTGTTGGATCCCGAAGGCCACCTGGAGAACATCCTGGACGCCTCCACGGGGCTGCAGGGAGACAATGTGAAGGCGGTCTATCCGGACGGCCGGGGCTCGCTCTGGCTGGCGCTGGACAACGGCCTGGCGCGGGTCGAGTGGCCCTCCCCCTTCTCGGTGATGGACGAGCGAATGGGGTTGAAGGGCACCGTCTGGACCCTCCTGCGCCAGGGCGGGACTCTCTATGTCGCGACGGGGCAGGGCACCTACGAGCTGGGACCTGGACCCGGCGGTCGCGAGGCCTTCACTCCGGTCCGGAACGCCGGCACCCAGAGTCTCAGCCTCCTGGAGGTGTCCGGGCATCTCCTGCTGGCCAATGCGCGGGGCGTGTTCGAGATCAAGGCCGGGGAGGCCCTCCCAGTGAGGCCCTCCAGCGAAGTGGCCATCTCCCTGCTGCAGTCCAGGAAGGATCCCGCCCGGGTCTTCGTCGGGCTCCAGGGCGGCCTTGCCTCCCTCCGCTGGAATGGGAGCCGCTGGCTCGACGAGGGCCTCATCCCGGGCGTGAAGGACGACGTCTACTCCCTGGCCGAGGACGCGGAGGGGCGCCTCTGGCTGGGCACCGGCGCCCAGGGAGTCCTGGAGGTCACCTTCCTCCCGGGCTGGTCCGGCGGCGCCGCCAGCCCGCCTCCCCGGGTGGATCGCCTCGGAGCGGCCCAGGGGCTTCCTTCCCCCAACCAGGTGCAGGTGTTCCTCCATCAGGGTCGGGTCCGGTTCGCCACCCACGGCGGGCTCCTCGTCTTCGACCCTGCCTCGGGGCTCTTCACCCCGGATCCAGCCTTCCAGGGCCTTTTCCCGGGGGGGCCGCGCTGGATCCGGACCGTCGGGGTTGGCGCAGGCGGGCGGCTCTGGCTCGACACTGTGGAGGAGACCACGGGCCTCCACGAGGCCGGGCTCGCGGCGCCGGGCCCGGACGGCGGCTGGCGCTGGGAGCCCACCCTGCTCCGACGGCTGTCGGACGCAGAGGTGGACGCCATCTACGAGGATCCCGGCGGCACCGTCTACCTCGGCGGGCCGGAGGGCGTCGTGCGCTTCGATCCCGGGATCCCGCGCTCGCCGGTGCCCCCGTTCCCCGCCTTGGTGCGCACCATCCAGCTCAAGGACGGCCGCGTCGTCTCGCCCCGGGCCGGCGACGCCAGGATCCCCTACGCCGCCAACGCCCTTCGGTTCGAATTCGCCGCGCCGGGCCTCGACCAGAGCGGCGCGACCCGCTTCAGGGTCCTCCTGGAGGGCTACGACGCCGCCTGGAGCCCCTGGTCCTCGGAGACCGGGAAGGAGTACACCAACCTTCGGGAGGGCCGATACCGCTTCCGGGTGAGGGCCCTGGACGTCTACGGGGCCGAGGCGCCGGAGGCGGTCTTCTCCTTCCGCGTGCTGCCCCCCTGGTACCGGACCTGGTGGGCCTGGCTCCTCTGGGCCTGCGGGGCCATCGCCGCCGTGGCCGCGCTGATCCTCGCCCGCACCCGCCTCTTGCGGGAGCGCAACGCGCGCCTCGAGGCCCGGATCGCCCAGGCCACCGAGGAGCTCCGGGAGCGGGAGCAGCTGCTCGCGCACCAGGCGGCGGATCTCGCCCGCGCGAACCGGGACCTGAAGGCGCTGAACGACCAGAAGGACCAGTACCTGGGCCTTGTGGTCCACGACCTCCGGAATCCGTTGAATGCGATCCTGGTCACCGCGGAGGCCATCTCCGAGGAGACCTCCGATCCCGGCACCCGGGCCCGGGCCGGCCAGGTGGCCCGACTCGCCCAGGAGATGGGTGGCCTCATCGGACGCTTCCTCGACATCGCGGCCATCGACGCCGGGATGGTCCAGCCGCGGCTGGAGGCCATCCCCCTGGAGCTGCTCGTGAGCGAGGCGGTGGCCGCCGCCCGGCCCCAGGCGGAGCGCAAGGCCATCGAGCTCGAGGCCGACCTCCCTCCGCGCACCGCGCCGGCCTCGGTGGACATCGGCTTCGCCCGGGAGATCCTGTCGAACCTGCTCTCCAACGCCCTCAAGTTCTCCCCTCCGGGCAAGCGGGTCCGCGTGCGGCTCGAGACGGCGGGGGACGAAGTCCTGCTCTCGGTCGAGGATGAAGGCCCTGGCCTCACGGAGGAGGACAAGCGGCGCCTCTTCGGGCGCTTCGCCCGCCTGACCGCCCAGCCCACTGGCGGTGAGGCCTCGGTGGGCCTGGGGCTCTCCATCGTGAAGCACATGGTGGAGGCCTGTGGAGGCCGCATCTGGGTGGACAGCGACGAGGGGAAGGGCGCCGCCTTCCGCGTGGCGTTCCGAAGGGCGGAGGCCTAGGGCCGGCTGTACTGGTCGATCACGGTGGAGATGGCCTTGCGGCAGGCGGCGCAGAATCCGGCGGACAGGTCCCGGGTGAACATGATGCAGTCCTCCTGGGAGCGGTAGTAGCCGGCGCGCTCGTAGTTGGCCCCCTCGAAGGCGCCCACCTGGCCGCTGTGGGCGTCCGTGCCGAGCAGCTCCGTCTCGTGGGCCAGCTCCTTTCGGAACAGGTCCTCCATCACGGACTCAGGCTGGTGGGCGGCCCGGATGGCGTGGCGTTCCGCCTGGATCCCGTCGCTGTAGGCCTCGAATTCGGCCTTCTTCCAGGGTGTCGGCAGGGCGATGCCGGGCGTCAGCAGGTCCGCCCATTTCGGGTGAAGCGGGTCGGCGGTGACGTTGGGCTCCCAGGGCTCGGGGCGGGCCTGGTTGGGCTGGAGCACCGCATCACTGGTGTAGTACTCGTCCGCGAGGCCGGCGATGTGATGGCCGAACTCGTGGATGAAGACGTACTCGCTGAAGGCGTTGTCGCTGGCCACGGTGCCATAGAGCTGATGGATGCCGCCGCCGCCGTAGGTGCGTCCGTTCACCAGGATCTCCACGAAGTCGTACGGCGCCTGGGAGGCCGCGTCCCGAAACGCGCGGTTGTCGAAGGTGAGGATGTAGCGTTCGGCACCGAAGGCGTCGTAGGTGCAGCCGAGAGCGGAGCGGCGATGGATGCCGGTGCTCGGGCGGCTGATGCCGCTCTCCGGGGAGGCGGGGCAGAGGGCCCAGACGTTGAAGTCGGCCTTTCGGGACTTGTAGGGCTCGTAGCGGAAGAAGGTCGCCGCCAGGCGACGGGCATCCCGCAGGAACTTGGGGCGCTCGGCCGCGGTGTAGCCATCCCCCAGGATGAGGAAGTCCACCTTGTGGGCGGGGTCTCCGTGCTTCAGGATCGGGACGAGGGCGCCGGCCTGGGGCGGCGCCGCCCGCTCGACGTCCTGGGCCTTCGGATCCACCGGGCAGGACCAGACCTCCTTCCAGCCCATGTCCGACCGGCGCCTGAGCAGGTGGACGGTGACGGGCTCCGCGGGCTCGGGGAACCGCACCGACTCCTCGAAGGCGCGCTGGAGCCTCCCGGCCTCCGCGGTGTCCTGCCATTCGCCGAAGATGCTGGCGAAGCCCCGGGAATAGATCACCTTCCCGGCGACGTCGCGGACCTCGGCCCGGTACTTGCCCAGGTTCGAATCATCCAGGGCGCGATCCGGGTTGCCGGGCCAGGGCAGAGGCTCCTCCACCACCCGGGCCAGGGCGAAGGACTCGCCCTTGGCGTCGCCGCTGTGGACATAGTCCAGGCGGAGGGTACGCGGAGCGCCCGCGGACAGGGCGGCCGACAGGGCACACGCGAAGAGGGCGGCGAGGGACAGGCGCATGGGGGACTCCGCCCTCCACCCTAGCAACCCCCAGGGAAGGGGGAGGACCCAGGATGCGGCTTGAAAAAGCCGATCAGAGGGGACACCCTGGGCGGGTTCCTACGGAGCCTCCATGGGCGGCGTGGTGATCCAGGTGCCAGGAAAGGGTCGGTGCGTGCTGGATGAAGCGCATCCGGAGCTGACCGTAGGCCGGGGCGCGGGGAACCACCTCGTCCTGGAGGACGGCATGTTGAGCCGGCACCACGCCCGGTGCTACCTGCATGGCGCCGGCGCCTGGATCGAGGACTTGGGCTCCCGCCACGGCACCTTCGTGAATGGCCAGCGGGTGGACCATCCCGCCCCGCTGCGCCAGGGCGACCGGCTCCTGCTGGGCCGCACGGAGCTCCGGATCCTGCCCCCGGACCTGGAGCCCACCCGGCCCAGCGGGGCCCTCCTGGTGGAGGACCATCCCCACCCGGCGCAACTCACCATCGCCCGGCCCATGGCGGATCTCCTCTCCCAGGGCTTGGAGGATGCCGGACGGTGGACCGAGGTGTTGGGGTTCATCCATGACGCCAGCCTGGACCTCCTCAAGGAGGCGGATCCCTCGGCGATGCTCATGCGGATGGCTGAGCGGCTGCAGGCGTTCCTCCGCCCCCAGCGGGTGGCGGTGCTGCTGAAGCGGCCTGGGGGCGAGCTGGAACTCGCTGCCTACGCGGGCCGTCCCCAGGCCGAGCCCTTCCGGATCTCCCGCAGCCTCGCGGAACTGGTGCTGGCCCGCCGGGAGGCGGTGCTGCTGCGGGACCCGGCCCTGGACGAGGGCTTCCAGTCCGCGAGCGTGCTCATGAGCCAGATCAGCTCGGCCATCGTCACGCCCCTCGCCGGCGAGGAGGAGGTGGAGGGACTGCTCTACGTGGATGCCCGGATCCCCCGGGAGCCCTTCACCGAGGACGACCTGCGCCTGGTCTCCAGCCTCGCCCACCTCGCCGCCGCCAAGCTCCAGCAGGTGCGGCTGCTCTCGGAGGTGGCGCACAAGCGGAAGATGGAGGAGGAGCTCTCCCTGGCCCGGCGCATCCAGGAGCGGCTCATGCCACTCCTTCCGGCCCAGCTGCCGGGGTTCGAGATCGCTGCCCTCCACGAGCCCAGCCGCCAGGTCTCCGGCGACCTCTACGGCCACTTCCCGGGCCCCGGCGGCAGCTCCTGGCTCTGGGTGGCGGACGTGAGCGGCAAGGGCCTCGGGCCCGGGCTCCTCATGGCCACCCTCCAGGCCTACCTGGACGCCTGGGCCGACAGCTCCGCGGACCCCGGGGCCCTGGCGGACCGTCTGAGCCGCACCCTTTCCCGCCACACCACCCGGAACCGCTACATCACGGCCTTCCTGCTCCGGGCCGAGCCCGGCGGGACCATCCACTACTGCAACGCAGGCCACAATCCGGCGCTGTTGATCCGGGCGGATGGCAGCCTGGCCCAGCTGGAGAGCCAGGGCATGCCCCTGGCCCTCTTCCCGGACCAGCCCCACGGGGAGGGACGGGTGGAGCTGGCGCCAGGGGATCTCCTGGCGGTCTTCACGGACGGCATCACCGAGGCCGCACCCGAGGGCGGGGAGGACTTCGACCTGGGGGGCCTCCAGGCCGTGCTCGCCGGGCATGCGGGGGTGCCGCTGCCGGACCTCGTCGGCCGGATCCAGCTGGCCCTGGCGGAGCACACCCAGGGCGCCCCCGCTTCGGACGACCGGACGCTGATGATCCTCCGGCGATGTTAAGCGAGGTTAAGCTGGGGACATGCCCAGCCTCACCCCAAAGCAGCGCCAATACCTCAAGGCGAAGGCCCACGCGCTGAAGCCCCTCCTCCAGGTCGGGAAGGCCGGCGTCACGCCGGCGCTGACGGAGGAGCTGGACCGCGTGCTGGACGTCCACGAGCTGGTGAAGGTGAAGCTCAACGACAACACCTTCGAGGACGAGGCGGGCGTCATCGCGGCCTTCTCCGCCAAGGTCGAAGGCCTCCTCCACGTGTGGACCATCGGCCATACGCTCCTCCTCTACCGCCCGAGCCGCGGCCGGCCGACGCGGTATCCCCTTCCCTGAAGGCCCCATGGCCTACCTCTCCTGGCAGGAAAGCACCCGGATCCGCCGTCAGCGGTTGGACGGGGCGCGTGTGCTGGGATCGGATCCGGCCCGGTGCACCCTGCTGAATCCCCAGGGCGGCCCGCCCGTGCAGGCCCTCCTCCAGCCGGAAGGCCCCCGCTGGCGACTCCGGCCTCTGGAGGGCACCGTGGTGCGCCGCGAGGGGGAGATGGTCCCCGCCACGGGCCTCCTGCTGGAGGACGGGGACACCCTCCAGGCAGGGGGCTGGGAGGTCCGGTTCTCGGTCCGCTTCCCCGGGTTGGACGGGGAGCGGTTCCTGGAGACCGCCGGTTCCTTGCCGCTGCCCTCGGGGCCCGCGGCCGCCGCGCCCCTGCGCTGGATCGCGGGCCTGGCCCAGCGGCTCGAGCAGGGTCTGCTGGCCCAGGAGGACCCCTCGCTGCTCTCGAAGCGCCTGCTGGAGGAGGCCTGCTCCTTCCTCGCGGCTGAGTCCGGGATCCATGTGCGGCAGCCCGCCGGGACGCCCTGGCGGACCCTCCACCGGGTGGGCCCTCCCATCCCGGACCAGGAACCCGCCCGGTCCCTGGTGGCCCATGCCCTCGCGGACGGTGTCAGCCTGCTGTCCAACGATCCGCCCCGGGACCCCCGGGCAGGTGAGATCGCCCCTGGCAGCGCCCCCTTGGGACCGTTGTTGACGGCGCCGGTGCTGCTGGAGGAGGAGGGCCGCGGCGAGACGGCGGAGGGCGCCTTCGTGCTCGTGCGCAAGCCGGGGGCACCGGGCTTCGACCCCTCGGACCTCAGCCTCCTCAAGACCGCCGCGGACCTGGCCGCCCTCGCCCACCGCCTCAGCCTTGTGCACCGCCGCCTCCTCTCCCAGGCGGAGCTGGAAAGCCAGGTGCGGCACCTGCGCCGGGAGCTGGAGCGCCAGGACGAGCGGCAGGGCCGCCTGCTGGCGGCCCTGGGCGGCGCGCTCCTGCGGGCCCAGGCCCTGGCCCGGCGCATCGAGAATCCCCAGGGCGCCGCCCTGAGGCAGCACCTGGCCCGCATGTCCCAGCTCCTGGAGATCGGCCAGTCCACGGACCCCGGCCTGCCGCCGCCGCCGGGGCGGGGCCGGACGCTGGGAGAGATCCAGACGGAGCTGCTGGAATCCTGGGCGCCCTTCGCCGAGGCCCTGGAGCTCCGGTTCGAGGCCGCCCCTCCGCCGGAGGCGGAGGTCTGGCTCGGAGGCGGACCGGTCACCGAGGCCCTGCACAGCCTCCTGGACGCGCTCTTCCTGCAGCTTCCCCTCCGGACGGTGCTGCAGGTCCGGTGGAAGGAGGAGCTTGGGCACTGGTCTCTGGACCTCCAGCTGCCGCCGGGCACCGGTCGGGTGAGTCCTGATCCCTGGAGCCGCCAGATCCTCGCCTCGGCAGGGCTCGACTGGCGCTGGTCCGATGGCGGCCTGAGCCTCCTTTTCCGGGAGGCGCCGCGGCTCGAGCTGGAGGCCCCGGACCGGCCCATGCTGGGCCTCGTCACCGAGGATCTGAGCTTGGTGGGTATCTTCCAGAGCGCCGCCGACGCGGCGGACCTGGCCCTCTTCCCCCTGGAGGAGGAGCCGCCGGCCCCGCCCCTGCCGACCTTCGAAGTGGTGGTGGTGGACGCCCGGGGCGTCCAGGATGCCCTCGCTTGCCTTCGGGCCTACCGGGCCCATCCTTCCTTCGCAACCACGCCCTTCCTTGTGGTGCGGGCCAGGGAGCTGGACGGTCCCGAATTCCTCGCCGCCGGCGCGACGGACTGGCTGCCGGATGCGGTACGCTGGGAGTCCCTCCATCACCGCCTCCAATCCCTGCGCCGACACCGGGAACTGCAGAAGAAGGGCCGGGCCTCCGAGCGTCTGGAGACCGTGCGGCAGATGGCCGGCACCCTCAAGCACGAGATCAACAACCCCCTCGCCGTGATCTCCCTCCAGACCGAACTGCTCCAGCGCAAATTCCCCGACGAGCCCAAGCTCGCCAAGATCGCCGAGCAGGTGCAGCGCATCCAGGGCCTCATGCAGGTGCTCCAGAAGATGCGGGAGCCCGGGGATGAGGACTATCCGGGCGGCACCAACATCCTGAAGCTGTAGCGGAGACAGCTTTCAGAATCTTGATCAAGTGTTTGAATATCGTAAGTTGTGATGCCATGGATGGCGTGGGAGTGTCGGGTTGTCATGCCCGCGCCCTTCCCTGAGGACCCCTTGGCCAGCCCGCCCCCTGAGGCCCCCGGTCCAACCTTCTTCATCATTGGCGCGGCCAAGGCGGCGACGAGCTCCCTGGCGTCGCTCCTGGAGCAGCACCCGGAGGCGGCCATCGCCCGGGGGAAGGAACCTCATTTCTTCTCCTTCGACCCGAACTACCGCCAGGGATGGGAGTCCTACCTGACCCTCTTCCGCCATGGCCGCGGGCGGAAGGCCCTCGGCGACGCCTCCACCTCCTATTCGCGGCTGAGGTACCACCCGGAGGCCCTGGACCGGATCGCGCGACACGTGCCCGAGGCTCGGATCCTCTACCTCGTCCGCCATCCCCTGGAGCGCATGGAATCGGCCTACGCCGAACAGCTTCGCACGCCCGGCGCGCCGCCGATGCCGACGATCAACGAGGCTGTCCAGCGGATGCCGATGATCCTGGACTCGAGCCGCTACGGGGAGGTCCATGCGGCCTACTGCGCCCGCTTCGGCGAGGAACGCGTGAAGGTCCTCTGGTTCGAGGACTACATCGCCCATCCCTGGGAGGTCTTCCGGGAGGTCTGCCGGTTCCTCGGCCTGGACGAGCGGTTCACGCCCTCCCTCGCCGGGGAGGTCCGGAACGCCCGCGCGCCGGGGCTGCCCGCCCAGGCGCTGGCCTGGCGGCCGGAGGTGCGGCACGCGGTGCTCGAAGCACTCAGGGAGGACAACCTGCGGTTCCTCGCCCGCCTGGGCAGGCCTCTCGACCACTGGGGAGGGCTCTACGGGGCTTGAGCGCCATCAAGAACGGTGACAGCGAGGGCGCGGTAGCCTGCCTTAGGAGATCCCATGCCCACCCCTGCCGATCCGGACACCCTGGCCTGGACCCCGCTCCCCTATCCGGGCATCCGGGCCAAGGTGCTCCATCACGACCCTGAGACCGGGGACCGCGCGGCCCTCATCGAGCTGGAGGCGGGCGCCCGCTATCCGCTGCACGACCACCCCGGCGGCGAGCATGTCCTCATGCTGGAAGGAGAGCTGAAGGCGGGCGGACAGGTCCTCCGGGCCGGACAGTACCTGCACACC
>DASTWQ010000018.1:0-2982 GCA_035758545.1 Holophagaceae bacterium
GGGCTGGGGCCTCCCCTTCACCTCCAGACAGGGGCGTGACGGGAGGACCTTCACGGTGAAGGCGACACGCCGCTATGACTTCCTCGGCAGCGCACGACTCGAGGACCCCGATCTCCAGGACCGCCTCTTCGAGCTGGAGGAAGGCTGGGCCCTGGTGGACCGGCACCATGGCCTGGTGTGGGTCTTCGATGCCCGGGGCCGGGTGAAGGCGTCGATGGCGCTCTACGATGCCTTCAAGAACGAGGATCTGGATCTTCCTCTGGCGGCGTTCCCCACGGCCGTGCTGGCCTGCGAAGCCGCGCCCGGAGGCAGGCTCGTCCTTGCTCTGCGGAACGAGGTCGCTTTCTTCTTCGCCCGGAAGACCTGGCCGGTGAACCAGGATCCTGGAGACCAGGCTGCCGGCGGGAGCGACCTGTTGCGGCAGGCCCAGGCCGCGAAGGACTTTCCGGAGATCGTCTGGAAGGAGGTCGACACCGGGAGCGGCGAGGTGCGGACCCTTCCGCCCCCGGCGGGGCTCCCCACGACTTACACCTTCCGGCCGGAGGACCCCAACTGGCATTTCAGGTTCACGGTGACAGCCGAGGGCAAGGTCGAGGGCGCTTCCCCATCGCACCTCTCGGCCTCAGGGAAACCCTAGATCTCCACGACCTCCACGGAGCCCAGGGGCTCGCCGAGGAAGCGGCTGCCCACTTCCTGGAGGCGGCTGCTGGGGTCCGTGAGGAGCACCTGCAGGTCGCCGGGGCCGCCCTCGCGGAGGGCCTGGCGCTCCCGCAGGAGGGCCTCGACGGAGGCCGCGGCGGCCTCGCCGCTGTCGATCCAGGCGGTGCCGGGACGGGCCTGCTCCAGGCTCGGACGCAGCACGGGGTAGTGGGTGCAGCCGAGGACGAGGGTCTTCACGGACGCCGGGAGCGGCGCGAGGTACCGGCGGCAGGCCTCCACCGTCAGAGGATCGTCGAGCCAGCCCTCCTCGGCGAGGGCCACCAGCAGGGGGCAGCCCAGGGCGTGGATCTCGGCCCCGGGGTTCCGGGCGCGGATGGCCTTCTCGTAGGCGCCGCTCTGCACCGTGGCCAGGGTGCCGATGACGCCGACGGGCCCCTCCACCTGCGCCGCGAGCTCGGCGCCGGGCTCGATGACGCCGAGCACCGGGACGGAGCTCTCGCGGCGGAGGGCCTCCAGGCCATGGGCGCTGGCGGTGTTGCAGGCGATGACGAGGAGCTTCGGATCGTAGCGCTGGAGGATGGCGCCCGCCTGGAGGGTGTAGCGCTCGATGGTGGCGTGGCTCTTGGTGCCGTAGGGCACCCGCGCGGTGTCGCCCAGGTAGACGATGCGCTCGGCGGGCAGGCGGCGCCGCAGCGCGCGCACGACGGTGAGGCCGCCGATGCCGGAATCGAAGACGCCGATGGGGCGGTTGTCGCTCATGCCTCCGCGCTCCCGGGCTTCTCCGCGAGGATGGCGATCCAGGCGCCTTCGCGGCGCACCTCCAGGGGCCGCAGGCCCGCGGCGGCGAGGCTCAGCAGGGCCTCGTCCTCCCGCTCGCCCAGGATGCCGGAGGCGATGAGCCGGCCGCCGGGCGCGAGCCGCGCGACCATCGCCGGAAGCAGCATCTGGATGGTCTCCAGGAGGATGTTCGCGAGCATCAGGTTCCAGGGCCCCGCCGCGCGGGGATCGTCGAGGGTGCCGACGAAGGACGTGAAGGGCGCCGCGCCATTCAACAGGGCGGCGTTCATCTCGATCAGCTCCTCCATGGCCGGGCCGCAGTCCGGATCCAGGTCGAAGGCCACCAGGTCCCTCGCGCCCAGGTGGAAGGCCGCGAGGGCGAGGATGCCGGTGCCCGCGCCCACGTCCAGGCCGGGGCCCTTCAGTTCGCCGCGGGCGGCGAGGCCCTCCAGCAGCTCCATGCAGAGGCGGGTGGTCTCGTGGCCGCCGGTGCCGAAGGCGAGGCCGGGGTTCACGACGACAGGGACGCGGTCCGCGGGGACCGGATCCTGGTCCCAGAGGGGCACCACGAGGAAGCGGGACCCCACCTCGATGCGGCCGAAGCCCTCCCGGCTCTTGGCGAGCCAGTCCTCGTCCGCGAAGGTCTCGGAGGCCTCCAGGGCCACGCCGGGGAAGGCCCCGAGCCCCGCGGGATCCGGCTCCGGCTGGTCCGGCGGGAAGTAGGCATAGAAGGCGTGGGGCGGATCCGCCTCCCGGTAGAAGGCCGAGGCCCCTTGCTCCGAAAGCCAGTCGCCGAGGCGGTCCTCGACCGCCTCGGGCACCGTGAGTCGCCAACGCCGATGGACCGCCATCCTTCGAGGCTACCAGTTCGGGACGGGTTCCTCAGGGCGCCAGGCTGCCCTCGAGGGCCAGCCAATGGTCCCGGTCCCGGGAGGTGGATCGCAGGTCGGCTCCGAGCAGGTCCACCCGGGGCTTCCGGGCCTCGAGAAGCCGGGCCCGGGACAGGGGGAGCCGGGACAGGGGCAGGTACTGGATCTCGCCTTGGAAGCGGGCGATGGGGAGGTGATGGACGACCTCGCCGGCCTCCTCGGCGTCTTCCCCCTCATCCCCGTCCGGCGACCGGGCGAGGCGGTCGATCTCCACGGCCACCAGGCGGCGGCCTGGCATGGCGCAGGCGAAGACGAACTGCCAGCCCGCCTCGCCCCGGTAGAAGACGACGTAGGAGGCGGTCGGGGCGACGCGCGCGAAGGGCAGGGGGGCGGGCGTGGCGGCCATGAGGACCGGTCCCAGGCTCGCGGCCCCCAGGAGGGCGAGGCGGCGCATCAGTACCAGCCGTCGCCGTCCGGATTGAGGATGGCCGCGGTGAGGGCCAGCTCCGCCGCCTTCGCCGTCGCCGCCTCGCTGTCCCCCATCGGCACCACCACGTAGCGCACGGCGCCGGCCTCGTCGTGGTAGATCGAATGATAGGCCTCGAAGGCGGCGCCGCTCGGCTTGCCGTTCAAGGTCGCGGTGAGGCCCGGCGCGAGGTAGAGCACCACCACGGCA
>DASTWQ010000128.1:0-7579 GCA_035758545.1 Holophagaceae bacterium
AGGGGGTGCATGACCTCGTGGCCCCGCATGCGGCGGAAGCGGGCCACGATGTCGCCCAGGGTGTAGTTGCGGACGTGGCCCATGTGGATGCGCCCGGAGGGGTAGGGCAGCATCACCAGCATGTAGAAGGTCTTCACGTCCGCGGGCAGCTCGGCCGAGGGCCGGGCGCGGAAGGCGCCCGCCTCCATCCAGCGGCGCTGGATCGAGGGTTCCTGGCTGAGGGGCTCGAAGGGCATCGGGGACTCCGTAGCCCTCCAGCTTATCGGCCGCCTGGGCTCCTGAGGCCCCGGGAGGTCGCCGCGCGTCCCTCGGCATGCCAAGGGCCGACGGACGGAGGGGCCAAGAATTCACGAAACTTAACATGAAAAAGTCGGCCTTCAAATTATCTTGAGGCGGTTAATCCACACCCGCGATCCGCCAATCGGATCCCTTCCCGAGGCCCTCCCATGCCCCAGCTCCGCCGATCGATCCCGCCCTCCGCCCTGCTCCTGCTCCCGGCCCTGTCCCTGCTGCTCGCCTGCGGCGGCGGCCAGGGCAGCTCCACCGCCGTCGCTGCGGGGACGCCGGCCCCGGCTCCCGCCCCCCGGCCCGCCGACCGCGAGCCCTTCTGGGCCACGGACACCCCGATCCGCCCCGAGGTCGCCTCCCTCTTCGGCGCGGCCCGCCGGCCCGCGCCGGTGGTGGCCCTCTCCGCCGCCCAAGCGGCGGAGGTCGCCGAGGCCCCCACGCCGGCTCCCGCATCCGCCGACCCCCGGCCCGCGGTGCAGACCCTGGCGGGCCAGCTCCGCATCGTCGTGGGGCTGCGCAGTGTCAGCTACCACCAGGACAGCACCACGACCCTCCTGCCCCTGCACCTCTCAAGCCTGCCGATCCAGGCCCTGGTCCCCAACAGCAGCGGCGGCTACGACCTCCTCACGGGGGAGGGCCATGACGACGGCACCTTCAGCATCTCCGGCGTGCCCGAGGGCTACTACTGGCTGCGCTTCGGCTCCACCTACGTCTGGACCAGCGCCAGCTACGTGGACTGGAGCACCGACCAGTTCGGCCGCTCGGACGCCGCCTACGCCGGCACCTCGCCCACGGCCCTGTCCTTCTCGCTGACGGACCTCGCTCCCTGGCAGGGCACCGACGAGCTGGTCTACGACGCCCCCAACGAGGGCACCGCCTTCAGCCTGCCCCTCGGCTCCGCGGACATCACGAACGCGCCCTCCGTCGGCGCGACGGCGCTGGCGGGCTTCTCCCTGAACCTCGCCGGGAACGACCTCTTCTTCCCGCTGCCGGACGCCACCAAGGGCGACCAGGTCTACCTCGACCAGCTCACCACGAGGACCGCCAGCGGCGAGGCCTACCGGGCCCTGGCGCGCACCTACGTCGCGCCGGCCTTCACCATGACCGACGGGACCGCCTCCAACCTCTCCGGCGGCTTCCTGGACGTCCCCCAGGCCGCGGCCCTCCGCCTCAACTGGCACCGCTCCGCCTTCCAGGCCTTCGCCCCCGGGGTCCACCCCTCCGCGGCGGTGGCCGGCAGCTACCTGTTCACCTACGCCTACCCGCTGCCCTCCACCTACGGCCTGCCCTTCAACGCCTTCCAGCTCCTGGACTACACCAGCGCGGGCACCGGCGACGTGGACCTGGGGGACCTGCCCTACGGCAATCCCTTCCCCGCCGCCTGGAGCGTCGCGGTGGAGAGCTACCAGGGCTTCACCCTCTCCTACCTGGCGCCGGGCGCCACGACCCCGGTGACCCTCACCCGCTACGCCTACCAGGCGAGCACCAGCCTCCCCACCGCCGCGGCGCCCGTGACGCCCCTGCTCGGCCCCATCCAGGCGCCAAAGATCAACGGGAAGGACCTCTTCGCGAACCAGGTCTCCGTGGGCACCACGCCCACCTTGAGCTGGGGCGCCCCGGCCCTCGGGCCGGTCTCGGGCTACGTGGTCACCTGCTACCAGCTGTCCGCCTCCGGCACCGCCTCCACCCTGCAGAACGTGGCCCGGTTCCGCACCCGGACCACCTCCATCAAGCTGCCCAGCGGCGTCCTCAACCCCGGGAGCACCTACGTCTTCACCGTGGCAGCCATCCGGGCCAACGGTGTGGACCTCGCCAGCACCCCCTTCAGGACGGCGCTGCCCTACGCCTTCGTCACCTCCATGAGCGGCATCGTCGCGCCCTGAGGAGACTCACCCCACCGGAAGCCGGGGCCCTGGGGCCCCGGCTTCCGCGTTCAGGCGGGATCCTCCTCGGACCCCGGCTCGGAGTCGTCCTCGCTCCAGCCCTCGCCCTGCTCCTCCTCGGGCTTGAGGGGCACCCGGTAGGCCTCGCTGGACCAGGCGCCCAGATCCCGGGTCTTGCAGCGCTCGGAGCAGAAGGGTTTCCAGGGATTCCCCGCCCAGCTCGTGGGCTTCCGGCAGAGGGGGCAGGGCCGTGTCGTCATGGGGCCAGCATAGCCTCAATGCCTAACGAAGAAAATATGAGTGCGGGCCAGAAGATCCTATTGACAGTCCGCCCCAGGCCCCTATCCTGAATCCTGCGGGCGCCTCCGGGCGTCCCCCCGGAGGCAGACATGAGCAAGATCATCGGCATCGACCTGGGCACCACCAACAGCTGCGTGGCGGTCATGGAGGGCGGCCAGCCCAAGGTCATCCCCAATCCCGAGGGCGCGAACACCACGCCGTCCGTGGTGGGATTCAACCCCAAGACCCACGAGCGGCTGGTGGGCGCCTCGGCAAAGCGCCAGGCCGTCGCCCAGCCCAAGAGCACCATCTACTCCATCAAACGGTTCATGGGCCTGCCCTTCGCCGACAGCGACAAGGAGCAGAAGCTGGTGCCCTACACCGTGGAGCGCAGCGACAAGGGCGGCTGCGCCGTGAACATCGACGGCAAGCACCTCACCCCCGAGGAGATCAGCGCCCTCATCCTCACCAAGATGAAGGAGGCCGCGGAGGCCTACCTGGGCCAGAAGGTCACCGAGGCCGTGGTCACCGTGCCGGCCTACTTCAACGACGCCCAGCGCCAGGCCACCAAGGACGCCGGCGCCATCGCGGGCCTGGATGTGAAGCGCATCATCAACGAGCCCACCGCCGCGGCCCTGGCCTACGGCCTCGACAAGAAGAAGGACGGCACCATCGCCGTCTTCGACTTCGGCGGCGGCACCTTCGACATCTCCATCCTGGAGGTCTCCGAGGGCGTGGTGGAGGTGAAGTCCACCAACGGCGACACCCACCTGGGCGGCGACAACGTGGACCAGCTGATCATCGACTGGCTGGTGGAGGAGTTCCAGAAGGCCGAGGGCATCGACCTGCGCAAACAGGCGGACGCCATGCAGCGCCTGAAGGAGGCCGCGGAGAAGGCCAAGATCGAGCTCTCCAGCACCACCCAGACGGACATCAGCCTGCCCTACATCACGGCGGACGCCAGCGGGCCCAAGCACATCAACCAGGCCCTCACCCGGTCCCGCTTCGAGGCCATGCTCCAGCCCATCCTGGACAAGCTGAAGGTGCCCTGCGAGAACGCCGTGAAGGACGCCAAGCTCAGCCACCACGAGATCGACGAGGTGGTGCTCGTGGGCGGCTCCACCCGCATCCCCAAGGTGCAGGAGCTGGTGAAGCAGGTCTTCGGCAAGGAGCCCAACAAGAGCGTGAACCCGGATGAGGTCGTCGCCGTCGGCGCGGCCGTCCAGGGCGGCGTCCTCGCCGGCGACGTGAAGGGCGTGCTGCTGCTCGACGTGACGCCCCTCAGCCTCGGCATCAACGCCAACGGCGGCCAGATGAGCGTCATCATCCCCCGCAACACCACCATCCCGACCAAGCGGTCCGAGATCTACACCACGGCGGTGGACAACCAGCCCGGCGTGGACATCGAGGTCTACCAGGGCGAGCGCCAGGTGGTGGACGGCAACAAGCTGCTGGGCAAGTTCCACCTGGGCGACATCCCGCCCGCGCCCCGGGGCATGCCCCAGATCGAAGTCGTGTTCGACATCGACGCCAACGGCATCGTGCACGTCACCGCCAAGGACAAGGCCACGGGCAAGGACGCCAGCATCACGCTGACGGGCAGCACCGGCCTCTCCAAGGAGGAGATCGACGCCAAGGTGAAGGACGCCGAGGCCCACAAGGCCGAGGACGAGGCCCGCAAGGCCCTGCTGGAGGACAAGAACAAGCTCGACCAGCTGGTCTACCAGGTGGAGAAGCTCCTGAAGGACGGCGGCGACAAGCTGCCGGAGGCCGACCGGAAGGCCGCCGAGGAGGCGGTCACCGAGGCCAAGGCCGCCCTGGCCTCCTTCGAGAAGGAGCAGATCCAGAAGGCCCTGGACGACCTCAGCGCCAAGGCCCACAAGCTCTCGGAGTCCCTCTACCAGCAGGGCGGCGAGCCCGGCGCCCCCGGGGCCCCCGCCCCGGGCGAGGAGCCCAAGAAGGACGACAGCGTCATCGACGCCGAAGTCGTGAGCTGAGACCGTTCTGAGGGGGAGCCGCGCCGCGGCTCCCCTTTTTTGCCTCCGCGGGATCTGAGCGGAACCCGCGCAAATTCGCTACAGTGATGCGATGTCCCATCCGGACTACTACAAGATCCTGGGCGTGCCCCGCGGGGCCTCCGATGAGGAGGTCAAGAAGGCGTACCGCAAGCTGGCCCGGAAGTACCATCCGGACCTGAACCCCGGGAACGCCGAGGCCGAGGCCAAGTTCAAGGAGCTGACCACCGCGAACGAGGTCCTGTCCGATCCCGAGAAGCGGAAGAACTACGACCAGTTCGGGGATCCCAACGGCCCGCCCCAGATGGCCCCGGGGCCCGGCTTCGGCGGATCCGGCCCGGGCATGGGCGGCTTCGACTTCGGGGACCTGTTCGGGACCTTCATGGGCGGCGGCCGCCCGGAGGCCCACGGCCCCCGCCGGGGCGAGGACCTGCTGCGGCGGGTGCAGCTCAGCTTCCAGGACGCCTTCAAGGGCACCCGCCTCACCCTCACCGTGAACCGCACGGAGCCCTGCCTGGCCTGCCGCGGGAGCGGCGAGGCGGCGGGCCGGGCCACCACCTGCGCCGCCTGCGGCGGCAAGGGCAAGATCCAGGGCGGCGTCTTCTCCATGGGCCGGGTCTGCGGCGCCTGCCACGGCAAGGGCACCATCGCGCCGCCCTGCCCGGAGTGCAAGGGCCAGGGCCGCCATCCCAAGTCCGAGACCGTCACCGTGGCCATCCCGCCGGGGGTGGAGGACGGCCAGCGGCTCCGCGTCGCCGGCAAGGGCGAGGCCGGCCGGCGCGGCGGCGGCCCCGGTGACCTCTATCTGGAGATCGCGGTGCAGGGGGATCCCCGCTTCGAGCGCAAGGGCCCGAACCTCTACGTGAAGCTGCCCATCTCCTTCACCGAGGCCGCCCTGGGCGCCAAGGTCGACGTGCCCACCCCCGAGGGGAAGGCCACCCTGAAGGTGCCGCCCGGCGTGCAGGGAGGCCAGAAGCTCCGCCTCAAGGGCCACGGCATGCCCCTCGGCAAGGGCGAGGCCCGGGGCGACCTCTTCGCGGAGGTCTCCGTCGTCACCCCCCAGGTCCAGGACGAGCGCACCAAGGAGCTGCTCCGGGAGCTCGGGGAGCTGAACGACGCGGCGCTCCGCGCGGAGCGGGAGGCGATCTAGTGGCTTTGGACTCTGGGCTCTTGGCTCTTGCAGACGCCGGCACACCCGGGCGTCCGACCGGGTCTGGCGAAAGCCGAAGGCCGAAGGCCGAAAGCCTGTCCGGAGGACACCATGGCTAAGGACCGCCGCATGGGCGCCTACATGATCGGCGTGGTGAGCACGCGCTACGGGGTGCATCCCCAGACGCTCCGGCTCTACGAGCGGGAGGGCCTGCTGAAGCCCAGCCGCACCGAGGGCAAGACCCGCCTCTATAGCGACGAGGACCTGGAGCGTCTGGAGTTCATCCTCAACCTCACCCGGGACCTGGGCGTGAACCTGGCGGGCGTCGAAGTCGTCCTGAACCTCCGGGAGCGCCTGGGCCAGCTCCAGGACGAGATGGAGCGGCTCATGGCCGTGCTCGAGTCCGCCGGCCTCGGGGATCAGGCCGCCCCCAGCCGGGGCCTCGTGAAGCTCACGCCCCAGGGGCTGCGGAAACGGGAGCCATGAGCCAATCTCAAGACAGCAGCTCGCCGGTGGTAAGAAAAAAAATGTATTGATTATCAAAGTCGATCTGAATTATCTTCCTCGCATTCCGGTATTCCCGGACGAGGAGCCACCATGACGCAGAAGCGTCTTCAGAAGTTGAAGCTGGACCGAGAGACCCTCTCAGAACTCACCGAACCCCAGCTGGCCGAGATCCAGGGCGGCCGGCTCGGGGAGCAGTTCAGCAACGGACCCATCAACTTTTGCTACACCATCTGGACGTGCGCGCGCGGAGGCTGCCAGGGGTGAGCACCCTTGTCGGCCGGGCGTGGATATACCCGCACCTGGTTTGAGGTTCCAAGGGACCTGCTCTGCAGCGGGTCCCCTTTCATGCAAGGACACGCTCGACGATCGGGCCGTCCGCGCCATCGTGGCCGGCATGAGGCCTCCGCCAGACCCCTCTGGATGGCGTACTCGTTCCAGCGGTTCGCGACCCTGGGGTGACGTGGAACAACATCCGGCTTGAAGGTCAGGAGCCCCGGGCTCCCCTTGCTATCCTGTCCCTTCACCCCGGTGCCCCCTTGGTTTTTCGCCACCTCGAAGAGCGCGCGCTCGACAAGTATTTCGACTCGATCCGGCATCTGCCCCTGCTGACGCCGGAGGAGGAGCGCATCAACGGCCGGCTCTGGCGCAACGACCGGAACCCCGACGGCCTGCGCAAGCTCGTGGAGGGCAACCTCCGCTTCGTCGTGAAGGAGGCGAGGAAGTTCGAGGGCATGGGCTTGGACCTCCTGGACCTCATCTCCGAGGGCAACCTGGGCCTCATCGAGGCCGCCAAGCGCTTCGACCCGGAGCGGGAGAACAAGTTCCTCACCTACGCCTCCTGGTGGGTGCGCCAGGCGATCTTCCACGCCCTCGCGGAGCACGGCTCCAAGATCAAGCTGCCCCAGAAGGTGGCCGGGCACATGGTGAAGCTGAACAAGATCGCCCAGCACCTCACCCAGGATCTGGGCCGGACCCCCACGCTCCAGGAGCTGGCGGCGGCGGCGGGCTTCAGCGAGGAGGAGGTGGACCGCCTCCAGCGCCTGCAGCAGACCACCAGCACCGTGAGCACCGAGCAGGGCCTGGGCGACACGGACCTCACCGTCGGCGACAGCCTGGAGCAGGAGGTGGAGCCCTCCGCCCTGCAGGCCCTGGACCATGAATCCTTCCACCAGCAGATGGAGATGAGCCTCGCGGCCCTCAACGAGAAGGAGCGGCGCATCCTGGAGCTGCACTTCGGCCTGCACGGCGCGGAGCCCATGACCCTGGAGCAGATCGGCCGCAGCTTCGACCCGCCCATCTCCCGGGAGCGGGTGCGGCAGCTGGAGGAGCGGGCCTTCGCCAAGATCCGCGACCGCCGCCGGGGCGAGCTGGAAGGCTTCCTGCACGGGGAGCTCACGTGAGCCCCCGCCCGGACTGCCCCGCGTGCAAGGGGCGGGGCGTGGTCCTGGACCCCGACC
>DASTWQ010000029.1:0-13276 GCA_035758545.1 Holophagaceae bacterium
GGTGGCCGAAGAGGCAGGTGCGCAGGCGGGGGCGGAAGCCCTCCAGCCAGTCGGCGGCTTCGTCGAGGGTGGGGACGCGGTCGGGGGTGCGGATCTCAAGAGCCTTGATCGTCAATAGAGGGTCCTCCGGGAATGGCCGCGGCCCGAAGGGAGCGGAGCTCCTCGGGCGCGATCAGGTGTCTGAAGGTCCGGGGCAGCCTCGCCGGCACTCCGGATTCGAGTCTTAGACTAGCATCCAAAGCCAAGCAGGTCAAGGAAACACCCCTGGACGGCCCGGTCGCTCTACACTGGGGCGGTCATCCGCGGGAGAGTCATGGCCTTCACACCGGGAAGCAGGCGCGGGGAGATGGCGGAGATCAACATGACCCCGCTCATCGACGTGATGCTCGTGCTGCTGATCATCTTCATGGTGACGGCGCCCATGCTCACCAGCGGCGTGGACGTGGCGCTGCCCAGCAGCCGCACCGGACGCAGCCTCCAGAACGAGGCCCTGACGGTGACCCTGACGAAGGATGGCCGGGTCCAGCTGGACGATGCCTTCATCCCCATCGCCCGCCTGGAGAACGAACTCCGCGGCAAGGCCTCGGCGGGCGGCAAGAAGCGGCCCGTGCTGGTGCGCGCGGACCGGGGCATCCCCTACGGCCGGGTCATCGAGGCGGTGGATTCCATCCGGGCTGCGGGCTTCACCCAGGTGGGCTTCGTGACCCAGGGCGCCGGCGAGGCGTCGGAACCGGCGAAGCCGTGAGCCAGCAGGATCTCCACGCGCTGCTCCGCAGCCGGGCCCATGTGGGGGAGTTCCCCTTCGGCAAGGCCCTGGCCTTCGCCGCGGGGGCCCATGTGCTCGTGCTGGCGGCGCTGCTCTTCAAGCCGAGCTTCCACAAGGCCGAGGAGCCCGTGAAGGTGACCTGGGTGAACCTGCCGCCGGCGCGGCCCGACCCGAGCGGCGGCGCCGAGGCGCGGACCGAGGGCCAGGAACCCCAGCGGGTGCGGCGGGTGGACGACGTCGCCGCCCAGCGGCCCGTTCCGACGCCCAGCGCCCAGGAGGACAACCCCTTCGCCAAGCAGGCCAAGAGCGTGCGCAGCGGCGAGAACCCCGACCAGACCTCCACGGGCAAGCAGGTCAAGGCCTCGAAGAGCGCGAAGCCGAATCCCGTCTCGACGCCGGGCACCGCGGGCGCGGGCAACGCCGCCGGCGTCGGCCTCGGCAGCGCGGTCCCGGGCCTCAACCAGGTCGCGGGCGTGGACGGGGGCGTGGGCCTCATCAGCCAGGTGGACGGCGCCTTCCCCTACACCTGGTACCTGCAGCAGGTGCAGTCCCGGATCGTGGGCAACTGGCAGCGGCTCGGCGGCCAGGGCCGCGTGCAGATCTACTTCCGCATCACCAAGGCCGGCGAGGTCGACGGCGCCCGCATCGAGGTCGGGAGTGGCAACGGGACGTTGGACGAGAGCGCCCTGATGGCGGTGCGCCGCTCCTCGCCCCTGCCTCCCCTACCGGTGACCTACGGGGCCGACGCCCTGGGGGTGCGGTTCTGGTTCAGCTACGTGGGGAATTGACGGAGCCGGGTGCTTCCCCGACCATGGCCTGAGCGGGAGATGGCATGCCTCCCTGTAACCGCCGCGGTGGCTGATGATGCCTAGGTGATGCGCGAGAGCGCATGGAGTCAGGCATGAACTGGATCTCCTTCTTCGCGGTGGGCATCGGCGCCTTCGGGGGCGCCGTGGTCCGCTGGGGCCTGGGCCTCGCCCTCAATGCCGCCTTCCCCACGCTGCCCCTGGGCACCCTGGCCGCGAACCTGCTTGGCGGGCTGCTCATGGGCGTGGCCCTCGGCGGGCTGCCGGGCTTCCAGGCCCTGCCCCCCGCCGGTCGGCTCGCCTTCACCACCGGCTTCCTCGGCGGCCTCACGACCTTCTCCACCTTCTCGGCGGAGTCGGTGACGCTCTGGATGAACCGCGAGGCCGGCTGGGCGATGGCCCACACCGCGGTGCACCTCGCCGGATCGCTGCTGATGACCTTCGCGGGCATCGGCCTCGTCCGGCTCCTCGGGAGGCCCTGAGATGGCGACCAAAGGATGCGCGCTCCGCTTCTACATGCAGGAGAAGGCCCGGCACCGGGGCCTGCTGCTCTACGAATGGCTGCTCCAGCAGGCCCAGGCCGCGGGCCTGCCCGGCGGCTCGGCCTTCCGGGCGCTGGCGGGCTACGGCCGCCACCGCGTGCTCCACGAACAGAAGTTCTTCGAGCTGGAGGGCGAGCTCACGGTGGTCGTGGAGTTCCTGGTGGACGAGGCCCAGGCCGCGCAGCTGCTGGAGCTGGCGAAGGCGGATGGCGCGCCGCTCTTCTGGGCCCGGATCCCGGCGGACTTCGGTGTCCTCGGCGCCTGAGGGGGACGGATCCCGCTGGCTGAGCCGCCCCGTCTGGGGCATGGCCTGGACGAGCTTCCTCTCGGACCTGGGCCACGAGGCCATGTCGGCCCTGCTTCCGGCCTTCCTGGCGGCGCTGGGTCTGCCTCCGGCGGCCCTCGGGGCGGTGGAGGGCGTGGGCGACGCCGCCGCCAGCGTCATGAAGCTCGGCGCGGGCTGGGTCTCGGACCGCCTCGGCCGTCGGAAGGAGCTGGTGATCCTCGGCTACGCGGCCACGGGGCTGGCCTCGGGGCTCACGGCCCTGGCCTCGGGCTTTTCCGGGGTGCTGGGGGCGAAGGCCTTCGGCTGGATGGGCCGGGGCCTGCGGGGGCCCCTGCGGGACGCCCTCCTGGTGGAGGCCATCCCGGCGGAGGCGCGGGGCCGGGCCTTCGGGTTCCATCGGGCCGGGGACACCCTCGGAGCCATCCTGGGCCCGGCCCTGGCGGCGGCGCTGCTGGCCTGGGGCGCCACCCGCGGGCACGCGGGCCTGCCCTGGCTGCGGATCCTGCTCGGGTTCAGCCTCATCCCGGGCCTGCTGGCCGCGGTGGTCTTCGCCTGGGCCGTGCCCGAGGGGCGCCGGGGAGGCGGCCGGGCCTTCCCCTTCCGGGAGGCGCTCAGGGCGATGCCGCGGAGCTTCCGCGGCTACCTCGCGGGGGTGGGCCTCTTCGGCTGCGGGGACTTCGCCCACACCCTGCTGATCCTCGCCGCCACCCAGCTCCTGGCGCCCGCCCTCAGCCCCGGGCCGGCGGCGGCCTGGGGCGTCTCGCTCTACGTGCTCCACAACGCCGTCTACGCCCTCGCGGCCTATCCGGCCGGGGCCCTGGCGGACCGCTTCCGCGCCCACCGGCGTCTGCTGGGACTGGGCTACCTGGCCGGCGCGCTGATGCCGCTCCTCCTCGCGGGGGCGTTCCTGAGAGGGCAGGCGGGCCTGGGGCTCATGGCGGCCATCTTCAGCCTCGGCGGCCTGGTGAACGGCCTCCAGGACACCCTGGAGGGCGCCACCACCGCCGACCTGGCGCCGCCGGAGCACCGGGGCCTGGCCTTCGGCCTCCTGGGCGCGGTGAACGGCGCCGGGGACCTGGTCTCGAGCGCCGGCGTCGGCCTGCTCTGGACCTGGCATCCCGCCGCGGCCTTCCTGGCCGCGGGCCTGCTCATGGCCGGGGGCGGGCTGCTGACGCTGAGGGACGCCGGATCCAGCGAATCCTGATCAGTGGCAGCCGCAGCCACCTGCGAAGTCCGGGCGCCGGGCGGCCCGGAGCTGCTCGGTCCCTTCGCGGGCGATGAGGGCGGCGAGGCCCAGGGCCGCGGCGGCGTCCATCCACCAGAGCCTGGGCGACAGGAGGAAGGCCAGGCTGCCGAGGAAGAGCACGCCCGAGAGCTGGAGGCAGGCCCGGGAGCAGGCGGCGTCCGCCAGCAGGGCGGGGCTGCGGAGGGCATGGCCCACCTGCAGCTTGGCCCGCCAGAGCCAGAGCATGAAACTGAGGCTCAGGGCGGCGATGAGCAGCCCCGGAACCGTCGTCGGGGGATGGAGCCCGGACCGGAGCTGGAGCAGGGCGCCGGCGGCCATGCCCAGGCCCAGGAGGACGAAGAGGATCCCGATGCCGGTGGCGGCACGGCGCTCCCGGGCGGGATCCTCCCAGCCCCGCAGGCGCCAGAGGATCAGCAGCGCCGAGGCCACCTCGATGAAGGAATCCACGCCGAAGCCCGCCAGGGCCACCGAGTCGTCGTGCAGGCCGTAGCCGACGCTGACGGCGCCCTCCAGCAGGTTGTAGGCGATGGTGAAGGCCGCCAGGCCCAGGGCGCGGCGCCGCAGGGTCTCCGTCAATGGGTGGTCTCGCGCTTGCCGCGGGCCTTCACGAGGATGAGGGTGGCGCCCCCGGGGCCCTGCTCCATGCGGACCTCGTCCATGACCTGCTTCATGAAGAAGACGCCCCGGCCGCCGGGCTTGAGGAGGTTCTCCGGCAGGTTGGGGTCGGGGATCTGCTCCAGCACGACGCCCTTCCCCTGGTCCTGGATGCGGATCTCGAACCGGTCGGACAGGGGGGTGAAGCTCACCCGCACGGACTTGCCTTTGTCGAGGGCGTTGCCGTGGCGCATGGCGTTGGCGATGCCCTCCTGGATGGCGAGCCAGAGCTGCTCCCCGTCCTCCTGGCTGAAGTTCAGGTGCTTGAGGAACTCGGCCCCGACGACCTGGATGAGGTCGATGAACCGCAGGTCGGTGCTGCAGGTCAGGGTCACCGGGAGAAGGGCGGTCTGGGCCATGTCACATACCTTCCGTGGAGGAAGCGCTGCCCACACGCTAACCCGCCCGGGGCCGGGGCTCAAGCGGGAAGGGCGGGCCCCGGCCCCCCGGGGAGGGGATCCGGAGGCCCGCCCTTCGCGGAGGGCTGATCCTTCAGTGGCTGCAGTTCAGGTGGGCGAAGGCGGCCGGATCCACGCCCAGGGCGGCCTCGAGCCGCTCCGCCCAGGGGAAGAGGACCGTGTTCTCCAGGTGGATGTGGGTGTGGAGGTCCACCTCCAGCTCCGCCAGGCCGTCCAGCATGGCCCGCCAGGTGTTGCAGGCCCCCTCGGGCACCGCGAAGCCGTCCGTGAGGCGCCGGAAGGTCTCCAGGGCCTCGCCGTGGTGCTCGTGCTCCCGCATCATCGCGCGCACCGGCATGGTGACCGTGGGCGGGAAGGGCGGGCGCTGGCCCGTCTCCAGCAGCTTGCAGAAGGGGAAGAGGATGGCCTCCTCCTTGTTCAGGTGCTCCTCGGTCTCCAGGGCGAAGGCCTGGAAGGCCGCGGCCAGTTCCACGAGCCGGGGATCCTTCGCCCCGTGCACCTTGGCCACCTTGTCCGTGATCCAGCCCAGGCGGGGCAGGGCCTCCCGCAGGAAGGCGTGGTGGGTGCCCACGATGTGGTCCACCAGGGCCTCCACGCTGCGGCGCCAGGGGGCGTCCGGGCCCTCGCCGGGCGAGGCGGGTTCCTCCGCCAGCGCCGCCGCCACGGCGGCTGCGTCCGCGCCCTTGGCCGCGCAGGCCTGGGAGAGGGCCACGTTCCCCTTGCAGCAGTAGTCGATGCCGAGCTTCTCGAAGACCTTGGCCCGGGCGGGGCGCTCGGCCACCAGTTCGCCCACGGTGCGGTCCAGCATGGTTTGCATGGCAACCTCCATGGACCCCAGGCTCGGCCGCCGGAGGGGGAGGGGCCTTGATGGACCTCAAGGGAGGTCAGAGCCAGGAATCGCCTGCCCCAGGGG
Organism: Holophagaceae bacterium; assembly: GCA_035758545.1. Lineage (GTDB taxonomy): Bacteria > Acidobacteriota > Holophagae > Holophagales > Holophagaceae > JAFDVN01. Next base: position 5,633 of record DASTWQ010000029.1, read on the forward strand.
CGGCGTCCCGTTGACTTCAATCAAGGGTTGCCGCTTCCGGGGGCGCCTAGACTGGCTCCATGGCTGCGCCGCATCAGGGTCTCTGGTCCAAGTCCTCCCTCTTCCACCGGATGAGGCCCGAGCAGGTGGCCCGGCTGGGGGAGCTGCTCCGGCTCAAGCGCCTGGACCTCGAGGAGGTCCTCTTCCGGGAGGGGGACGATTGCCACGGCTTCTACGTCGTCCTGGAAGGCGCCGTCCAGCTGCGGCGGTCTGGCGAGGATGGCCGGGAGACGGTGCTGAACGTGGTCCGGTCCGGCCAGAGCTTCGCGGAGGCGGCGGTGTTCTCCGGAGGCGCCTTTCCCGCCACGGCGGTGGCCCTGGAGCCGTCGCTGCTGGCCCACTTCCCCAAGGCCCCCTTCCTGAGGCTCCTGCGGGACGAGCCGGACCTCTGTCTGGGCGCGCTGGAGAGCCTGGCCTCCTGGCACCACCGACTCACTTTCCAGGTCCAGCAGCTCAGCCAGGAGGACGGCGCCGGCCGCCTGCGGCGGTGGCTGTCGGACCAGGCCCGGGAGAGCCGGGATGGCGTGGTCCGCCTGCGGGTGCCCAAGAAGGTGCTGGCGGCCCAGCTGGGCATGGCCCCGGAGACCCTCTCGAGGCTCCTGCGAGGCCTGCGGGAGCGGGGCGAGATCCTGGAGGAGGGCCGGGAGATCCGGCTGCGCCCATGAGGCGCCGCGGCGGTATCCTGGAGGTTCGAGGCCGCGCGCGGCCCGGGGAGTGGTCATGAAGGTCATCGTCGCCAAGACCGCCGGCTTCTGCTGGGGCGTGCGCCGCGCCATGGACGCGGTGCTTGAGGCCTCCAGCAAGCAGGGGGACGGCCCCGTCCAGACCCTCGGGCCGCTCATCCACAACCCCCAGGCCCTGGAACTCATCGGCAAGCGCGGCGTGGCCGTGGCCGAGGCGCCGTCCAAGGTGGAGAACGGCACCGTCGTCATCCGGGCCCACGGCATCCCCATCCAGGACCTGCGGGGCCTGAAGGAGCGCGCCAAGAAGGGCGAGCTCACCATCGTGAACGCCACCTGCCCCGAGGTGGCGAAGGTCCACAGCAAGATCAAGAAGTGGAGCCCCAAGGGCTACTTCACCGTCATCCTCGGCTCCCACGGCCACGCGGAGAGCGTCGCCCACCGCAGCTTCGCCGAGCACGGCTCGATCATCGTCGCCAGCATGGAGGAGGCCAAGGCGCTGACGGAGGAGCAGCTCCGGAAGGTGCTCGTCGTCGCCCAGACCACCTTCACGGTGAAGGACTTCCACGCCATCTCGGAGCACATCCGGGAACGGGCGCAGGAGTGCATCGTCGAGAACACCATCTGCGAGGACACCTGGACCCGCCAGGACGAGGCCAAGTCCCTGGCCCAGGCCGTGGACTACGTCGTCGTCGTGGGCGGCAAGACCTCCTCCAACACCAAGCACCTGGCGGAGCTGGCTCATCATTACGGCAAGCCCGTGCAGTACGTGGAGACGGCCGCCGAGCTGGACCTGAAGGCCTTCAAGGGCACCGAGACCGTCGGCGTGCTCGCCGGGGCCTCCACGCCCACCTGGCTCGTGGACGAGGTCGTGGACGTGCTCGAGCAGCTGGGCGGCGGCGCCGGGCGCCTGGGCAGCTTCCTCCGGGCGGGCTTCGGGGCGCCGGTGCTGCTGGCCCTGGGCTCCGCCGTGATGACCCTCGGCGTCCATGCCTGGCTGGGCCTGCGCCTGGCGGACGGCCGCCTCTCCTGGCGCTTCCCGATCATCACCGGGGCCTACGTCCTCGGCATGTTCCTGCTGAGCCCCTTCCTGGATCCCCACGGTCTCGGCGCCAAAGGCCCCGGCCGCGCCCGGTTCCTGGAGCGGAACCGCGCCGTGCTGCTCACAGTGGCCCTCGCCTCCCTGGGCCTGGCCCTCGGCATGGCAGGTTCCTTCGGCCTCGGGCCCCTGGCGGTGCTCCTCGGCGCCACGGTGCTGGGGGCGCTCTACAAGCTGCCCCTGGGGGGCGGCCGGAGCCTGCGCAGCATCCCCGGCTCCAAGGACGCGGTGGTGGCCCTGGCCCTCTCGGTGGTGGCCGTGGCCATGCCCGTCTGGCACCTGGGCGCGCCCTGGGGCCTCCGGACCTTCGCCGCCCTCTTCCTGGTGGGTGTGCTGGCCTTCGCCCGGACCGTGGTGAACGACATCCGCGACATGCAGAACGACCAGATCGTCGGCAAGGAGACCCTCCCGATCCTGCTCGGGAAGGGCGCGGCCAAGGCCGTCCTGGCGGGGATGCTGGGTGTCCTGCTGCTGGGCACCCTCTGGCTCACCTTCCACAGCCGCCACGCGGTCCATCCCCTGGCCACGGCCCTGATCCTGGTGGCCTGCGCGGCCTACCCGCTGCTCTACCTCTGGCTCTTCCACGACCGTTTCACCACGGGCCGGTCCCGGTTCCAGGTGGGGGTGGAGCTGAGCTTCTACCTGCTGGGCCTGCTGGCGCTGGTCTGAGCGGCTCGGGCGCTTTCCCGGGCGTTGCCTCGGCTGGCGAGGCGCGGGACACTGGGCGGGCGCGCGCCCGGACCTGGGCCGCAGCCCTTTCCGAGCCCAGATGACCGACGCCCCCGCCCCCGAGACACCGCGCCGCGCCGGCCTCCTGTCGGAGCCCCTGGAGCGGAACTTCGTCCTGCAGGCCCTCGCGCTGCTGGCCTGGTGCCTGGCCTGGATGGCCGCCCAGACCCTGCTGGAGCGCCGGGAGGCCACGCCCCAGCACCAGGTGACGGTCTTCATGCTCGTCTCCCTCGCCTTCCTGGGCGGTCTCTTCCTGGCGGCCCGGAAGCGGATGTTCGACCTGTTCACCAGCGTGCCCTTCGCGGTGACGCAGATGGTCTTCCTGGCCCTCTCGGTCCTGCTCGGGACCCTGGTGCTCCAGGAACTGAAGTGGGCCGAGTACCAGAGCCTCTACGGCGCCAAGTGGTGGGGCGGGCTGCCGCTCTTCCTCGTGCGCCACGGCCACGTGGACGACGTCTACCACAGCCTCTGGTTCTACGGCCTGATGGTGACCCTGAGCCTCTCCACCCTCCTGGTGGCCTGGAAACGCCGGCCCTACCCGCTTCCGAAGTTCGGATTCCTGCTCGTGCACATCGCCCCCGCGCTGATCCTCGCCGGCGGCCTCATCGGCAAGTACGGCTTCGTGCGCGCCTTCAACGAGATCAAGCAGGGCGAGCCCACGGACGTGTTCTGGCGGGTGAAGGGCCCCGACCCCAACGACTGGAAGGACCCGTACGGCCTGCCGGGCTTCAAGGTCCGCCTGGACAAGTTCGAGATCCAGACCTACGAGCCGGAGTTCAAGCTCTACGCCTTCGTGGAGCCGGACGGGAAGGGCGGCTTCGAGCGCAATCCCAAGGCCTACGAGGTCAAGGAGGGGATGGACACGCGCCTGCCCCTCACCTGGTACCGCATGAAGGTGGACAAGGTCCTGCCGGACGCCGTGGACAACGGCGGCTTCGTCGAGGACCCCAAGGCCGAGTCCAACCCCGTGCTGAAGCTCATGCTGGGCCTGGGCACGCCGGAACCGAACATCGGCTACCTCCTCGCCGACAGCCCCGGCGCCTACCGGTTCAACGAGCCAGGCGGACGCTTGGCGGTGCTGGTGAAGGACCGCTTCGACGCGGCCCTGGCCTCCCAGCTCCGGCCCCATCCGCCGGCGGCCGAGAAGCTCGAGATGACGTTCATGGGCAAGACCCTGGAGCATGACGCCAGGCCCGGCGCCACCTGGTCCTTCCCCGCCTTCGAGCTGAAGGTCGTGAAGCAGTTCCTGGACTTCCCCTTCAAGGTGGGCCCCAACGGCCCGATCAACCTGGATCAGGTGCCGCCCGACCTCCGGGGCCCCTGGCTCCAGGTGGAGCTGCACCGCTTCAGCGACGGCGCCAAAGGCCAGCTCTTCCTGTCCTCCCGCTCCCCGGCCTTCTCGGACCAGGCCAACGCCCCGACCCTTCCGCCGGGCATGGGCATGACCCTCCACTACGTCCGCGAGGGCGAGGAGACCTATCACCGCTTCGTCGTCTACAGCCTCGAGGACCAGCAGGTGCGCCTGGTGGAGGACGGCAGGGTGGTGAAGACCGAACCCTGGTCCCAGGGCAAGCTTTTCTCCATCACCGAGGGCCTCAGCGCCACGGTGCTGGACGCCATGCCCCACGCGGTCTGGAAGCCGGAGTACGTCGCCAGCCCCGCCGCCGCGGGCCATGCGCCGGATCCGGACCACGCCAACCCGGCCATCCAGGTGACGGTCACGGATCCCGATTCGGGGAAGACCGAGACCCACTGGCTCGCCGCGAAGAACCCCGACGGCTCCACCGCCGGCGGCACCACCTATTTCGACGGCAAGGTGGGCCTCAGCTACCACGCCAAGGACGCCGAGCCCAAGGACTTCCGCAGCGTGCTGGTGATCGAGGACAAGGACGGGCACGAGCTGGCCCGCAAGGAGGTGAGCGTGAACGATCCGCTCATCTTCCGCGGCCACTGGTTCTACCAGAGCAACTACGATCCGAAGGATCCGACGGTGAGCGGCATCATGGTGGTCTACGAGCCGGGGCTCTGGCTCACCTACCTGGGCTTCGCGTCCCTCATCCTGGGCAGCCTCTGGATGTTCTACCTGAAGCCGTGGCTCAAGAAGCGCGCGGAAGGGAGGGCCTGATGCACGAGATGTACGCCCACTTCGCCAAGGCCGAGGGGCCGTTCCAGCTCACCCTCGTGCTCTACACCCTGGCCTTCCTGGCCTACCTCGCCAGCCTCTGGGCCCCGAAGCTCCGGGACGGCCAGGACCGGATCTACCAGGTGGCCCGCTGGCTCTTCCTCGCCGCCTGGGCCGCCAACGCCTACACCCTCATCGGCCGCGGCATCGAGGCCGGGCGCCCGCCCTTCAAGACCTTCTACGAGAGCCTGATCTACTTCGGGTTCATCTTCGGCGGCCTGATGGTCGCCGTGGAGTGGCTCAAGAAGGTCCGCTTCCTCGGCCTGCTGGCGAACCTGCTGATCCTCGGGGCCCTGGGCTACGCGCTCCACAAGCAGGACATCGAGATCATCAACCTGCCCCCGGCCCTGAACAGCGGCTGGTTCCTGCCCCACGTGACCATCTACTTCTGCGGCTACTCCTGCGTGACGGTGGCCTTCGTCCTCGGGATCCTGGCCTGGGTCAAACCGGGGGACCGGAACCTTGAGCCGGGCTCCTTCTGGTCCAGGGCCCTGGGCTTCTCTGAGGTGAACTTCGAGATCCTCACTCGCAGCTGGGTCCGGATCGGTTTCCTCTTCCTCGCCGCGGGCCTCATCACCGGCGGCACCTGGGCCAAGTTCGCCTGGAGCGACTACTGGAGCTGGGATCCCAAGGAGAACTGGGGTCTCATCACCTGGTTCTTCTATTTGGTGGTCCTGCACCTCTTCTACATTCCGGCCGTTCCGAGGCAGGTGGCCATCCGCCTCAGCGTCTTTACCTGGGGCTTCATCGCCTTCACCTACTTCGGCATGGGCTACCTGCCCACCAAGAGCCAGTCCATGCACGTCTACACGGAGCCGCCCCCGCCCGGACAGGACAGCGTGAAGGGCGTGAACAAGGACATGTACTAGGCCGCCACCGGGATCTGCTAGCCTTGGGGCCCTGATCCCAAGGAGATCCCATGCGCAAGCTCGCGTCCTCCCTCCTCCTCGCCGGCGCCCTCTTCGCCGGCTCCGCCCTCTCCGCCGCCGGCGCCAAGACCTACCAGGTCACAGGCCCCGTCATGGATGTCCAGGGCGACGTGGTCACGGTCCAGAAGGGCAAGGACCTGTGGCAGATCAACGTGCCCGCGGGCACCACCGTCAAGAAGGGCGACAAGGTCACCATCACCTACACCATGACCGCCACCAAGGTCGAGGTGAAGGGCGGCGCCGCCGAGAAGCCCGCCAAGGCGGAGAAGCCTGCCAAGGCCGCCAAGCCCGCGAAGAAGTAGTCCCGCCAGGTTCCGGACGGGCCCCGGACCGGGGCCCGTTCTCGTGAGGGAGGTCCCATGGACCGCGGTTGGATCCTCGTCACCGGCTGCTCCACCGGCATCGGCCGGGCCCTGGTGCCCGCCCTCCGGGCGGGGGGCTTCGGCGTCGTCGCCACGGCGCGGAACCCGGCCACCCTCGCGGACCTGCCGCCGGGGCCGGATCTGCGCACCCTGGCCCTGGACGTCACCGACGGCGCCTCCCTCGACGCCGCCGTGGAGGCCTGCCGGGACCTGCGGCTCGTGGGCCTCGTCAACAACGCCGGCTACGGCCAGGTGGGGCCTCTGGAGCTGATCACGGCGGAGGAGCTCCGGGCCCAGTTCGAGACCAACGTGATCGGCCTCCACGCCGCGACGCGGGCCTTCCTGCCCCTCATCCGCGCCCAGGCGCGGCCCGGAGAGGGGCGCATCGTCCAGGTGGCCTCGGTGCTGGGCCGGATCTCCATCCCCCTGGCCGGCGCCTACAACGCGAGCAAGCACGCGGTGGTGGCCCTGGCGGAGTCCCTGCGCCTGGACCTGGGGCCGGAGCTCCCGGTGATCCTGGTGGAGCCCGGCGCCATCCGCACGGAATTCCGCCGCTCGGCGGTGGCGGCCTGGGGCGACCTGCCCCGGCGCGCCGAGGGCACGCCCTACGCGCGGATCATCCAGAAGTACCAGGAGGCCCGGGACCGGCTGGGGGAGCGCCACGCCATGGCGCCCGACCGCTGCGCGAGGAAGATCGCGAAGGCCATCGCGCGGCGACGCCCGCCCCGGCGGGTGGTCGTGGGGGCGGACTCGTTCTGGGCGACCAAGGGGAAGGCCCTGCTGCCGGCCTGGCTCTGGGAGCGCCTGCTGCGCCGAGGCTACGGGCTGCGCTGATCAGCCTGCGGACAGGGAGGCGGGCAGGGGCCGCAGGTCCCGCCGGAGCAGGTGCCACTCGAGCCCACTGGCGCCATGGCCCATCCCGGCGGCCAGGGGCCCGCCCGCCATCGGCGCGCCCTCCTTCAGGAAGGCGACGGCTTCGGCGATGACGGCGGGGTCCTTGAGGATGCGGCGGTGGCCGAGCCCTTCGGTCGCCCGGAACCGCGCCCCGGGCCAGGCGGCGGCGAGTGCCCGGCCATGGGCGAAGGGCACCTCCCGGTCCTCCGCGTCGTGGATCACGAGGCCCGGCGTCTGGAAGTCCGGCGCCAGGCCCGGCGTGCGCACGTCCTCGAACCGCACGCCGAAATCCCGCTCCAGGGCCCGCAGGAAGCGGTCCTGGCGGCCCGCCTGGAAGCCCAGGGCCGCCAGCAGCTCCCGGTAGAAGATCTCGGGGCTCTCCGGCGCGGCGATGACCACGGCCCGGGCGGCCTCGATCCCCCGGCTGAGGGCGAAGGCCGTGGTGGCGCCGCCGAAGCTGTGCCCCAGCAGCCCGTGGAAGGGGCCCTCCTGGGCGGCGAGGTCCATCAGGGCCTGGGCGAAGCGGGGCACGGTGGCGGTGTGGCCCTCGGATCGGCCGTGGCCCGGCCCGTCCAGGGTCAGCACCGCGAAGCCCGCCGCCCGCAGGGGCCCCACGAAGGGATGGAGCTGGCCGCCGCGTCCGCCCCAGCCGTGGACGAGCAGCACGGCGGGGCCTTCGCCCCAGCGCCAGGCCTGCAGGGAGAGGTCCCCGCTGCGGAAGCGGAAGGGC
>DASTWQ010000032.1:0-7972 GCA_035758545.1 Holophagaceae bacterium
GACGCGGGCAAGACCACGCTGACGGAGAAGCTGCTGCTCTACTCCGGCGCCATCGACCGGGCGGGCTCGGTGAAGGGTCGCGAGGGCGCGGGCCACGCCCAGAGCGACTGGATGAGCATCGAGCAGGAACGCGGCATCAGCGTCACCAGCGCCGCCATGCAGTTCGACTACAAGGGCTTCGCCATCAACCTGCTGGACACGCCGGGCCACCAGGACTTCAGCGAGGACACTTACCGGGCGCTGACGGCCGCCGATTCCGTGGTGATGCTGCTGGACTGCGCCAAGGGCGTGGAGGAGCAGACGAAGAAGCTGTTCCGGGTGGCCAGCGAGCGGAAGCTCCCCATCTTCACCTTCGTCAACAAGCTGGACCGGCCGGGCCGCGAGCCGGTGGAGCTCATCGACGAGGTGGAGGAACTGTTCGGCCTCCACGCCGTGCCCATGACCTGGCCCATCGGCAATGGCCCTGATTTCAAGGGCGTCTACGTCCGTGCCTCCGGCCGGATCCGTCTCTTCGAGCGGGCCAGCAAGGGCCAGCGGGCCAGAGAGGCGGGGGAAGGGGGCCTCGACGATCCTGAGATCCGCGCCCTGCTCACGCCGGAGGAGCTCCAGCGTTTGAAGGACGACATCGAGCTCATGGACACGGTCCTGCCGGCCTTCGACCGGGAGGCCTTCCTCCGGGGCGAGCAGTCGCCGATGTTCTTCGGCTCCGCCGTGAACAACTTCGGCGTGGCGGACTTCCTGGACGCCTTCCTGGAACTGGCGCCCGCCCCGGCGCCGCGCCCCACCGCGGGCGGCGGCTCCGTGGCTCCCGAGGGCAAGGCCTTCACCGCCTTCGTGTTCAAGGTCCAAGCCAACATGAACAAGGCCCACCGGGACCGCGTCGCCTTCGCCCGCATCGTCAGCGGCAGGTTCGAGCGGGGCATGGACGCGCTCCATGTCCGGGGCGGCAAGTCCATCAAGCTCAACTACCCGCACATGTTCTTCGGCCGGGAGCGGGCCATCGTGGATGAGGCCTACCCGGGCGACATCCTGGGCCTCATCAACCCGGGCGTCTTTCGCATCGGGGACGTGCTCAGCGCCGCGGGACCCGTGGACTTCCAGGCGGTGCCGCGCTTCAGCCCGGAGCAGTTCGCCTCCGTCCGCCTGGCGGATCCCGGCGCCCGCAAGAGCTTCCTGAAGGGGCTCCAGCAGATCGCGGAGGAGGGCGTCGTCCAGGTGTTCTGGCCCAAGAGCGGTGCGCCGCTTCCGATCCTCGGCGCCATCGGGCGGTTGCAGTTCGAGGTGCTCCAGCACCGCCTGAAGGACGAGTATGCCTGCCCGGTGATGATGGACCCCCGGCCCTACCAGATGGCCCGCTGGATCACCGGCGGCTGGCCTGAGCCGAGCCGGTACTGGGGCGAGCTGGTGGAGGATGTGGACGGGAATGCCGCCATCCTCTTCGAGAATGACTGGCAGCGCCGCACCACCGCCGAGAAGAGCCCCCAGCTCACCTACCTGGAGCATCCGCCGCGCTGAGCGCGGCGGGGCTCAGAACAGGGGCCGAAGCAGGTAGAGGAATCCCGCGGCGATGAGGGCGGACATCGGGATCGTGAGGACCCAGGCCACGATGATGTTCCCGGCCACGCCCCATCGGACGGCGGAGACGTTCATGCTGGCGCCCACGCCCATGATGGAGCCGCTGATGACGTGGGTGGTGCTCACGGGGATGCCCAGGTGGGCGGTGAAGAAGAGCACTGCCGCGGCGCTCGTCTCCGCGGCGAAGCCGTGGATGGGGCGGAGCTTCACGATGCGGGAGCCCATGGTCTTGATGATGCGCCAGCCCCCGGAGGCGGTGCCGAGGCCCATGGCCGCCGCGCAGGAGAGCTTGACCCAGAGGGGCACGGCGACATGGGTGCCGGCGGCGCCCAGCTTCCCGTAGGTGATCAGGGCCAGGGTGATGATGCCCATGGTCTTCTGGGCGTCGCTGGTGCCGTGGGCGAAGGCCATGGCGCCGGCGCTCACCATCTGGAGCCGCCTGAACACCTTGTTGACGCGGTGCCCGCTGAACCGGCGGCAGATCCAGAGGATCGCCACGATCAGGACCATGGCGATGAGGAACCCGAGGATGGGGGAGATGATGAGGTACTTGCCCACCTCCTCGAGCTTGGCGGTATAGAGGCGCTTGGCGCCCACCTCGGCAACCACGGCTCCCGCCAGGGCGCCGACCAGGGCGTGGCTGGAGCTGGAGGGGATGCCGAACCACCAGGTGATGAGGTTCCAGGTGATGGCGGCCAGCACCGCGGAGGCCACGACGGCCGGAATGACGTACTGGGCGTCCGCGATGCCCTTGGCCACGGTGATCGCGACCTCCGTGCCCATGAGGGCGCCGGCGAAGTTGAGGACGCCCGCCATGGCGATCGCGTAGCGGGCTGGCATCACGCCCGTGGAGACGACCGTGGCGATGGCGTTCGCGGAGTCGTGGAAGCCGTTCGTGTAGTCGAACACGAGGGCGGCGATGACGATGAGGACGAGGGCGGTGATCATGCCGTCCCCGCCGATCAGGCGTTGCGCATGACGGTGGAGCCGATGGTCTGGGCCACGAGCTCGATGCGGTCCGTGGCGTCCTCGATGGTCTCGAGGATCTCCTTCCACTTCATGAGCTCGATGGGATCCTTGGGCGCCTCGAAGATCTGGGAGAGGGCCGCATGGTAGAGGCTGTCGGCCTTGTTCTCCAGGGCGTGGACATGGCGGATCCGGGTGCGGATGTCGGCCACGTTGTCCATCTTCCGGAGGCTGGACACCAGCTTCACCAGGTCCTGCGAGCCTTCCACGATGACGCTGGAGAGCTCCGTGGCGGCGGGCATGATGCGGTCGATGCGGTAGAGCACCAGGCGCTCGCAGACCGCGTCGATGCGGTCGGCCACGTCGTCCAGGGCGTGGGCCAGGTTCAGGATGTCCTCCCGCTCGATGGGGGTGACGAAGGTCTGGTTCAGGCGGTCGATGATCTCGTGGGTGAGCTCGTCGCCCCGGTGCTCCAGGTCCTTCATCTGCCGGCGGAGCTCGGCGAAGCGGGTCGGGTCGCCGCTCCGGAGCTCCCGGTCGAACAGCTGGGCGGCTTCGAGGATGTTGGCGGCTGCGCCCTCCAGGAGGTCGAAGAAGACCATTTCCCGGGGCTTGAGCCAGCGCATGAGCGAGTTGAGGGACATGGAAGCTCCAGGCAGCGACTCCATCTTGCCGGGTAAACCGCACGTGAAAAAGCTGAAATATCCAGGAGCGGTGACGGGTGCAGCTCCCGGCCAGGACGGGGTCCTGGGTACTATGATCCGCCCATCATCCCTCCCAGGAGGTCTCGTGCGGCAAGCCTTCCTCCCTGCCTTGATCCTGCTGTATCCAGGCGTCCTGGGTGCCCAGGCCATGCCCCCCCAGGAGGCCGCCGCGCTGCTGAAGCGGGCCCGGGCCGCCCACTACAACGCTGCGGACCAGGGCTTCGGCGGCCTGGAGGCCGACGTGGTGCCGGAGTGGGATACCGTCCTGGCCGCCCTCCGGAAACAGGATGCCCCGGCCGCGGACCGGGCCATGCGGATCCTGGAGAGCCTCCATTTCCACATGGTCATGGGGGCGGATGGCGTGCCGAAGGTCACCCACGACGACCCCCAGGCAGCCAATCCCCAGTCCGCTCAGGGCCTGGCCCAGGTGTACGGGGGCATGGAGCAGATGCTCCATGGCTTCTTCCAGTCCTGGGGGGCCTTCGAGCTCAATCATCCCTTCCCGGACCCGGGGGTGCCCTTCGTGATCCAGGCCGCCGGCGGGCAACATGTGATCACCTACAAGGAGGGGGATACCGACATCGAGACCACCTTGGGGCCAGATCTGAGGATCCTGAGCATCAAGGTCCATTCCCCCGCCCTCGATTCCCTGGTCCAGCCCCAGTTCGAAGCCTCGCCCCAGGGGTTCTACCTGGTGGGCTACCAGGGCGACTACTCGGATGGGAAACCCGAGGAAACGACGCGGCTCCATGTTCGCATCGATACGCAGATGGCAGCCGGCGTGCGGGTGCCCTCCAGGCTCGTCCTGGTGGGTTCCTACGGCGCCACGCTCTTCAACTTGGAAGTCGGCTTCACGGACCTGAAAGTCACCAGGAAGTAGGCGCTCGAGGTCCCTGTTCCTACTTCTCCACGCTGCCGAGCCGGTAGCCCACGCCCACCACGGTCTCGATGAGATCCGCGGCGGGCCCCAGCTTGGCCCGGACCCGGCGGACATGGGCGTCGATGGTACGGCTCTCGCCCAGGTACTCCAGGCCCCAGACCTGCTGGAGGATCTTCTCCCGCCCCAGCACGCGGCGGGGGTTCTTGAGGAAGTAGGCCAGCAGCTCGAACTCCCGGCGGGTCAGCTCCACGGGCTGGCCTTCGACCCGCGCGATGTGCATGTCCAGGTCCACCGAAATGGCGCCGAAGGTGAGCACCTGCCCGTGGGCGGTGTCCTCGATGAACGCGGCCCGGCGGAGGATGGCGCGCACCCGGGCCACCAGCTCCCGGACGGAGAAGGGCTTGGAGATGTAGTCGTCCGCCCCGAGCTCGAGGCCCAGGACCCGGTCGATCTCCTCGCTGCGGGCGGTGACGAGGACCACCGGGAGGGCCCGCAGGGGGCCGGTCCGGATGGCCCGTAGGACGTCCAGCCCGTCCATGTCGGGAAGGGTGAGGTCCAGCAGGGCGGCGTCGAAACGGGCGCCAGGGGCCTGAAGGGCCTTGAGGGCCTCCCGGCCTTCTCCGAACGCGGCCACGGAGAAGCCCTCCCGCTTCAGGTGCTGTTCCACGCCGGCGCGGATGTCAGCGTCGTCTTCGAGCAGCAGGATCGTGGGCATGGGCGGTTGTCACCTGGGGTGGGGGTGCGGCAGGGGGATGGAGGTTCTGCGGGTGCGTAGCCAGTCTACGCCACCTGGGGATCCGGAGAGGTCTGGCCCCTAGGGGTGCTCCTGGAGGTGGGGGTGCTTCACGTTGCGGCCCTCCAGGATGAACAGCACCTCTTCGGCGATGTTGGTGGCCTGGTCCGCGATGCGCTCCCAGTTCTTGGCGACGAGGATCAGGTGGGAGGCCCGCTCGATGCACAGCGGGTCCGACAGCATCAGGCGCAGCAGCTCCCGGTAGATGTCCATGTAGAGGCTGTCCACCAGGTCGTCGGCGGCGATGACGGAGCGGGCCATGGAGGCGTCGCCCTGGACGAAGGCGTCCACGGCCTGCTTCACCATGTCCCGGGTCTCCTTCCCCAGCCGCTCCATGGCGTCGCCGGGGAGGATCCAGGGCTGGTGGCCCAGGAGCTTGGCCCGACGGGCGATGTTGCAGCAGTGGTCGCCGATGCGCTCCAGCTCGGGGATGATCTTGAGGGAGCTGGCCACGAGCCGCAGGTCCCGGGCCACAGGGGCGCCGAGGGCCAGCAGGTCGATGCAGGTCTTGTCGAGCTTCAGCTCCTGCTCGTCCACGGCGGCGTCCAGGGCGCTCACCCGGTCGGCCAGGTCGTCCCGGCGCTCCAGGAGGGCCCGGAGCGTCAGCTCCAGCATCCACTCCACCTGGCCCGCCATGGCGGTCAGGCCCTCGCGGAGGTGCTTGAGCTCTTCTTCGTAGTGGCGGGTCATCAGCCGAACCTCCCGGTGATGTAGTCCTCGGTCATGGATTTCCGAGGGTTCGTGAAGATGGCCTCGGTCTCGCCCTCCTCCACCAGCTCGCCCATCCAGAAGAAGGCGGTGCGGTCGCTGGCGCGGGCGGCCTGCTGCATGTTGTGTGTGACGATGACGATGGTAAGGTCCCGCTTCAGGTCGAAGATGAGCTCCTCGATCTTGGCGGTGGCGATGGGGTCCAGGGCGGAGCAGGGCTCGTCCATCAGGAGCACTTCGGGCTGCACCGCCAGGGCCCGCGCGATGCAGAGACGCTGCTGCTGGCCGCCGGAGAGGCCCAGGGCCGAATCCTTCAGGCGGTCCTTCACCTCGTCCCACAGAGCGGCCTTGCGGAGCCCGTCCTCCACGGCCGCATCGAGGTCCGCGCGGCCGGAGAGGCCGAAGAGGCGGGGACCGAAGGCGACGTTGTCGTAGATCGATTTTGGGAAGGGGTTCGGCTTCTGGAAGACCATGCCCACCCGCCGGCGCAGATCGACTTCGTGGAGCGCCAGGAGGTCCCCACCATCCAGCTCGAGCCGTCCGGAGACCCGGGCCGGGCCGCCGAGCTCATGGATCCGGTTGAAGCACTTCAGGAAGGTGCTTTTGCCGCAGCCGGAAGGGCCGATGATGGCGGTGACCTGGTTCGTGGGCATGTCCAGGCTCACGCCCTTGATGACTTCCTTGTCGCCGTAGGCGACCTTCAGGTCGAGGGCCCGGAGCTTGGGGGTCGCCGAGGCGGGAGGTGGTGCCACCGAGGCCGCGGGGACCGTCGGAGACGGGATCAGGGCGTTATCGGGCATGGCGCTTCAGCCTCCGGTCGAGCAGGCGGACGACGATGTTCAGCAGCAGGAGGATGAGGATCATCACCGCCGCGGTGCCCGCGGCGATCTCCCGGGCGTCCGGCAGGGTCCCGTCGGACACCACGTACCAGAGGTGCACGGCCAGGGTCTCGCCCGGGGCCTTCAGGCTGAAGTCGGGGGAGACCATGCTGGTGTTGGTCCCCGCGGTGAACACCAGGACGGCGCTCTCGCCGAAGGCGCGGCCTGCGGCCAGGACGGTACCCGTGAGGAGGCCCGGCGCGGCAGCGGGGAGGAGCACCCGGAGAATGGTCTGGAGATTGGTGGCGCCCAGGCCGTAGCTGGCCTCCTTCAGCTCGTGGGCCACGCCCCGCAGGCTCAGTTCGGTGACCCGCGTGATGACCGGGATGTTGAGCAGGGCCAGGGCCATGGCGCCGGACCGGATGGAGAAGCTCCAGTTCAGCATCTCCACGAAGATCATCAGCCCGAAGAGGGCCAGCACGATGGAGGGGGTGGCGGCGAGCGTCTCGATGCAGAGCCGGAGGAAGGCCGTCCAGCGGCCCTCCCGGGCGTACTCGGCCATGTAGACGCCGGCCCCCAGCCCGATCGGCAATGAGACCGCCAGGGACAGCGCCACGAGGTAGAGGGAATTGAACAGCTCGGGACGGATGCCGCCGCCGGCGTCGAGGGTCTCCGGCATCCGGGTCAGGAAGCCCCAGCTGAGGACCGGCCAGCCCTGCTTCAGGATGGCGCCCATCACGATGAGCAGGGCGGCCACGAAGGCCAGGGCCACAGCCCAGAGGACGCCCTTCATGGCCAGATCCATGATGCGGGAGGACAGCCGGGGGCGGAGGGCGAGCTTCTTCACGCGCGCCTCCGGGAAAGGCGACGGGTGAGCAGGATCGAGCCCATGGTGAGCAGGTAGAGGAGCAGGCCCAGCGCGAAGAGCACGTTGTTCCAGGGCGAATGGGCCGGGGTGTTCGGCAGCTCCTGCACCAGCTCCGTGGTGAGGGTCGACGCCGGCGTGAAGAGGAAGCGGAGGATGGGCGTCTTGTCCGTCAGGTCCCGCATGAGCCCGATCCACTGGGGGTTGTTGCCGATGACCATCTGGACCGCCATGGCCTCGCCGATGGCCCGGCCCATGCCGAGGACCACCGCCGTGACGAGGCGAGGCCAGGCCGCGGGGATCAGCACCCGGGCGATGCTCTGCCAGGAGGTGGAGCCCAGGGCCCGGGCGCCCTCGTTGAGGGAGCGGGGCAGGGCCTCGAAGGCGTCCATGGCGAGGCTCACCACGGTGGGGATGATCATCACGGTCAGGATAAGGGCCGAGGCCAGGAAGCCCGCCGCGGGCTGCTCCTCCAGCCAGCCCTTGCTGAGGAAGGGGAGGAGGGTCGCCAGCCCGAAGATGCCGTAGACCACGGAGGGGATGCCCACCAGCAGGTCCATGGCCTGGCGCATGACGGCGCGCATCCACCGGGGCGCGACCTGGGTCACGAACACCGCGGTGAGGATTCCGAGGGGGCCCGCCAGGGCGATGGAAAGCCCGACG
>DASTWQ010000204.1:0-6574 GCA_035758545.1 Holophagaceae bacterium
CCGGGGGGAGGGCCTGGCCCGGGCCCTGCTCGCCGCCGCCGAGGCGGAGCTGGCGGCCCTCGGCATCCAGGACCTGCATCTGGAGGTCCGCGTCTCCAACGCCGCCGCCCGGGGCCTCTACGAGGCCTGCGGCTGGGCGCCCGCCGGCCTCCGCAAGGCCTACTACCGGGACGGCGAGGATGCGGCGCTCTACGACAGGCGTTTAGAGCGACTAGGCTGAAGGGCGATGACCCCCTCCAGGCGCAACCCCGAACTCACCCGCCTCTACCTGGGGGCGGGGCTGGTCGTGCTGATCGTGATGATCATCATGGCCTACAAGACGACGGGCCTGCGGGTGGACACGGCGGGCATCGACGCGCCCTCCCGCTGGGCCCTCATCGCCCTGGGCCTGGCGAACGTGCTGGCCATCGGGTTCCTGCTCTTCATCGTCATCCGCAGCGTGGCCAAGCTCTACTTCGAGCGCCGCAGCGGCATCCTGGGCGCGCGGCTCCGGACCCGGCTGGTGCTGGCCCTCTTCGTGGTCTGCCTGGCGCCGAGCCTGATGCTCTTCCTGGTGGGCCGGAACTTCATCAGCAAGAACGTGGAGCGGTGGTTCAGTCCGGAGACCGCCCTCCTCATCAAGGACGCCTCCCGGGTCGCAGCCCAGGTGCGGGCCGACGCCCAGGCGCGGCTGGCTTTCGGCGCCGGCCGCATCCAGGCCTCGGGCTCCGATGACTGCGGGCGCATCCGCGCCGAATCGGGCCTGGACCTGGTGGCGCGCCTGGATCCCGGCTCGAACAGCTCCAAGGTCGCGGGCCTGGACCTGGCGGCGGGCCTGCCCTCCCCCGCCCTCGACCCGCTGCTGGCCGCCGGGACTTCGGAGCAGGACAGCGCCCATGGCCTCTGGCTGCTCCAGGCCCTGGACCGGGGCGATGGTCGCTGGATCGGCGGCGTCTACCTGCCGGAGGCCCAGGTGGCGCCGCTCCTCTCCCTGGAGCAGCGGGCCCGTGAGAGCGCCCAGCTCCGCGCCGCCCGGGACACGCTGGAGACCCTGCCCCAGCGCACCTTCCTCTTCCTCGCGCTGCTGGCGCTCTTCTTCGCGGTGTGGGTGGGCCTCACCCTCGCCCGCACCATCACCGAGCCCGTGCGGGCCCTCGCGAAGGCCGCCCAGCGGGTCGGCGCCGGGGACCTGCAGGTGGAGCTGCCGGTGGCGGGGGAGGACGAGCTGGCCTTCCTCTCGAGCAGCTTCAACACGATGATCGCGGACCTGCGCCACAACCGGGAGGCGCTGCTGGAGCAGAGCCAGCGGCTGGAGCAGGGCCGCGCCTACCTGGACCGGCTGCTGGCGGCCCTGCCGGTGGGCGTCATGTCCTGGCGGCCCGACGGCGAGCTCGTGAGCGCCAACGCCGCGGCCCGGCGCCTGCTGGGCGTGGATCCGACCCTGCCCCCGAGCTGGGTGGAGCTGGGGCGCTCGCCCTCCGCCGGGCGCCTGCCGGAGCTGGTGGAGAAGGCCCGCACCGAGGGCCGCTCCAGCCAGGAGGAGCTGCGGCTGGGCCGGGAGGGCGAGGGCCGCGTGGTGCGCGCCATCATCGAGCCCCTCAGCGGCGGCGGCGCCCTGGCGGTGCTGGAGGACCTCTCCCAGCTGGCCAGCGCCGAGAAGCGCGCCGCCTGGCAGGAGGTGGCCCGGCGCATGGCCCACGAGGTGAAGAACCCCCTGACGCCCATCCAGCTGACGGCCCAGCGCCTGCTGCGCCGGGCCCGGGAGGAGCGGCTGGATCCGGAAACCGTCCGGAGCGGCGCGGAGACGATCCTGGGCGAGGTGGCGAGCCTGGCGCGGCTGGTGGACAGCTTCTCCCGCTTCGCCAAGCTGCCGGCGCCGAACTTCGGCCCCTGCGACGCCGGCGACCTGGTGCGGCAGGTGGCCTCCCTCTACGGGCCCAACCATCCCCGGGTGGCCTGGCGGATGGACATCCCCGAGGGCCCCTTCCCGGCGGCCTGGGACGCGGACCTCGTGAAGGGGGCCCTCATCAACCTCGTGGACAACGCCCTGGGCGCCCTCGAGGGCCGGGCGGAGGACGGCGGCACCGTGGGCCTGCGGCTGGAGCGCCGGAACGGCGACTACGCCCTCATCGTCGAGGACGACGGCCCCGGCGTGCCCGAGGAGGCCCGGGGCCGGCTCTTCGAGCCCTACTTCAGCACCAAGCGCAAGGGCACCGGCCTCGGCCTCGCCATCGTGCGCCGCACGGCGGAGGACCACGGCGGCGAGGTGCTCTACGAGCCTCTGGAGCCGGGCTCGCGGTTCATCCTGCGTCTGCCGGCCCGGGCGGCCTGAGGGGGCGTCAGGCGTCGGGCGTCGGGCCGCATGCCGTCGCGGCTTCAGGCTCAGGAGGGCCATGCGTAATCCTGGATGAAGCTGTCCGGGCCGTGTCTCGGCACGAGGGCCCGACGCCCGACGCCCGAAGCCTGATTCAGTACCTCAGCACGCTGAACACCGGCAGGCCCTCCAGCTTCTCGCGGCCGACGAGGTCCGCCAGCTCGATGAAGAGGGTGAGGGCCACGGGCTGGGCGCCGGACTGGGCGACGAGGGCCCGGGCGGCGGCGGCGGTGCCGCCGGTGGCGAGCACGTCGTCCACGATGAGCACCCGGTCCCCGGGCTTGAAGGCGTCCCGGTGGATCTCCAGCGCGTCGCTGCCGTACTCGAGGCCGTAGTCCTGGCGGAAGGCCTCCCGGGGCAGCTTGCCGGGCTTGCGGGCGGGCACGAAGCCGAGGGAGAGCCGCTGGGCCAGGGCGGCGCCGAAGATGAAGCCCCGGGACTCGATGCCCAGCACGTGGGTGGCCTGCAGGGTCGCCACCGGCTCCGACATCGCGGCGATGGCCTCCCGGAAGGCCGCGGGATCCGACAGCAGCGGCGTGATGTCCCGGAAGAGGATGCCGGGCTTGGGGAAGCCGGGGACGGTGCGGACGAAGGCGTCGAGGTTCATCAGGGCCTACCGGAGGATGGCGAAGGGAAAGGGTAGTGAGTGTGCCCGGGACCCGTCCCCGCCGTCCACCTCGGCGTCCACCTCGCCGTCCATCGCCTCCTCCAGATCCCAGGCCAGGTCCGCCACCCGGGCCGAGGAGGGACCCTGGGCCAGCCGGTCCCGGAAGGCCGCCAGGGCCTCCGGCGGACCCGCCGCCGCGCCGCTCACGGCGCCGTCCGGGTCGTTGCGCACGAAGCCCGCGAGGCCCAGGGCCTGGGCCTGGGCCTCGGCCCACCAGCGGAAGCCCACGCCCTGCACGCGGCCGGTGACGCGGAAGCGGGCGCGGAGGCTCACTCCGGCGCCTCGAAGACCCGATGGAAGGCCTCCCGCCGGGCCAGGGTCTCGGCGTCGGTGAGGTCCAGGCGCAGGGGCGTCACGCTCACCCAGCCGTCCAGGGCGGCGTGACCGTCGCTACCGGGGGTGCGGGCGTAGACGGGGCCCGCGTCGCCGCCGATCCAGTAGTAGGGCACGCCGCGGGGGTCCATGCGGCGCTCAACCAGGTCCAGGTACTGGCGCGAATCCTGGGCGCAGAGCTGGAAGCCCTTGGGCTCGCCCTTGGGGAAGTTGAGGCTCCAGATGCGGTTCGGCGGCAGGGGCAGGTCCTCCCAGCGCTCCAGGAAGCGGTGGATCCACCGCTCCGCCAGGTCCAGGGCGCCCTTCGGGTGGAGGCTGAAGGCCGCCGCCCGGGCCCCCTGCAGGGCGCCTTCGAAGGCCGCCGCCACGGTGCCGGAGTAGAAGACGTCCTCGCCCAGGTTGAAGCCGTAGTTCACGCCGGAGAGCACCCAGTCCGGCGCCCGGCCCAGCAGCTCCTTGCAGCCCACCAGCACGCAGTCCACGGGGGTGCCGTCGCAGGCGTAGCGGTCCGGCCCCAGCTCGTTGAGCCGCAGGATGTCATGGAGGGAGAGGGCCGAGCTGATGGCGGAGCGGTTCCGGTCCGGCGCCACGGTGACGACGCGGCCGAAGCGGGAGGCCACCTGCTCCAGCAGCGCGAGCCCCGGCGCCCAGAGGCCGTCGTCATTGGTGAGGAGGATGAGGCGGTCGGGCATCCCTCCATTCTAGGAGCCGGACCCGGGGGCTTGAGGCCTCGCGTTACTATGTCCTTTTGGCCCACCCATGACCTGTCCGAAAGGGGAATCCCGCCGATGCGTCCTTCGCGCCTCCACCTCACCGCGCCTGCCATGGCCCTGATCGCCGGCGCCGCCTCCGCCGCGGCCCCCCAGGCGGCCCGCCCGAATCCCTTCGCCGTGAAGAGCCCCCTGCCCTTCCAGGCGCCCCCCTTCGACAAGATCCAGGACGCCGACTTCCAGCCGGCCCTGGAGGAGGGCATGCGGATCCACCTCGCGGAGATCCAGAAGATCGCCGACAATCCGGCCGCGCCGACCTTCCAGAACACCCTGGTCGCCCTGGAGAAGTCCGGGCAGATGCTGAACCGGGTCTACATGGTGTTCAACTGCCTCGCGGGCGCCAACACCAACGACACCCTGCAGAAGGTGCAGGAGGCCATGGCCCCCAAGCTGGCCGCCCACAGCGACGCGATCTACCTCAACGAGAAGCTCTTCCAGCGCGTGAAGGCCATCTACGACCAGCGCGCCAAGCTCAAGCTGAGCCCCGAGGCCCGCCGCCTGGTGGAGGTGGACTACCAGCAGTTCGTGAAGGCCGGCGCGAACCTCTCCGAGGCGGACAAGGCCTCCCTGAAGAAGCTGAACGAGGAGGAGTCCACCCTCGCGGCCCAGTTCACGAACAAGCTGCTGGCCGCCGCCAAGGACAACGCCCTCGTGGTGGACGACAAGGCCAAGCTGGCGGGCCTCTCCGACGCGGAGATCGAAGCCGCCGCCCGCGCCGCCGAGGCCCGGGGCCTGAAGGGTAAGTGGGTGCTCCCGCTCCAGAACACCACCCAGCAGCCGGCCCTCCAGGACCTGTCGGACCGCGCCACCCGCGAGGCCCTCTTCAACGCCTCCTGGACCCGCGCCGAGAAGGGCGACGCCGACGACACCCGCGCTATCATCGAGCGCCTGGCCCAGCTCCGGGCGGAGAAGGCCAAGCTCCTCGGCTTCCCGAACTACGCCGCCTGGCAGCTCTCGGACCAGATGGCCAAGACCCCCCAGGCCGCGCTGACCTTCCTGCGCAACCTCGTCCCCGCCGCCACCGCCCGCGCCACCGCCGAGGCCAAGGACATCCAGGCCATGATCGACGCCCAGCAGGGCGGCTTCAAGCTCGAGGCCTGGGACTGGGAGCGCTACGCCGAGCAGGTGCGCAAGGCCAAGTACGACCTGGACGAGAGCCAGGTGAAGCCCTACTTCGAGCTGGACCGCGTGCTCAAGGACGGCGTCTTCTACGCCGCCAACCAGCTCTACGGCCTCACCTTCAAGGAGCGCCACGACCTGCCGGTCTACCAGCCCGACGTGCGGGTCTTCGAGGTCTTCGACAAGGACGGCAAGCACCTGGCCCTCTTCTACTGCGACTACTTCAAGCGCGACAACAAGAACGGCGGCGCCTGGATGGACAACCTGGTGGGGCAGTCGAAGCTGCTGGGCACCAGCCCCGTGGTCTACAACGTCTGCAACTTCACCAAGCCCGCCGCCGGCCAGCCCGCGCTGCTCTCCTTCGACGACGCGGTGACGATGTTCCACGAGTTCGGCCACGCCCTGCACGGCATGTTCGCCAGCCAGGAGTACCCGAGCCTCTCTGGCACGGCCACGGCCCGGGACTTCGTGGAGTTCCCCTCCCAGTTCAACGAGCACTGGGCCACGGACCCCAAGGTCTTCGCCCACTACGCCCGGCACTACCAGACCGGCGCCCCCATGCCGAAGGAGCTGGTGGAGAAGCTGAAGAAGTCCGGCAAGTTCAACAAGGGCTACGACATGACCGAGCTGATCGCCGCGGCGCTGCTGGACATGGAGTGGCACAGCCTCCCGGCGGACGCCCCCAAGCAGGACGCGGACACGTTCGAGATGGAGGCCCTCACCAAGGACAAGATCAACCTCTCCTTCGTGCCGCCCCGCTACCGCTCCAGCTACTTCCTCCACATCTGGAGCAACGGCTACTCGGCCGGTTACTACGCCTATCCCTGGACCCAGATGCTCTGCGACGACGCCTTCCAGTGGTTCAAGGAGCACGGCGGCCTGACCCGCAAGAACGGGGACTACTTCCGCAAGATGATCCTCTCCCGCGGCAACACGGAGGAGCTCGGCAAGATGTACCGCGACTTCCGCGGCGCCGACCCCAGCGTGGAGCCCATGCTGGAGAACCGCGGCCTCAAGTAGGCGCGGGCAGGACGATCGAAGGGCCGGCTCCGCCGGCCCTTCGCCGTTTCAGGCCCCTGGGAGCTTCCACCCCGCCGGGAGCACCTCGAAGGCCTCCCGCCGCCCGGCGGACTCCAGGTGCTCGCCGTGGGCCTGCAGCAGGTCCCGGAGCGTGAGGACGCCCAGCAGGCGGGACGGGTCCTCCGCCGCCGTGACCACGAGCACGTCGGCCCGGGTCTGGGCCATGAGCTCGGCGGCCTCCCGCAAGGTGCGGTCCGGCGGGATGGCCACCATGACCCGGCGGGCCAGGTCCGCCAGACGGAGGCCGGAAGC
>DASTWQ010000138.1:0-3790 GCA_035758545.1 Holophagaceae bacterium
GAGCCAGTCCGGCAGGTCCGGGTCCCGCCGCATCTCGGGCGCGTGGGTGAGTGGATCCACCGGGAGCCGGCGATCCCCCTCCGCGGGCCGGTCGAGGCGGTCCAGCGATTCGTTCAGCTCCAACAGGCGGCTCTCCAGGGCCTGCCGGCGGCCCGGATCCAGCGCCGGCGCGGCGGGGGCCGCCGGGACCGGGGCGGGTCCGCCGGAGGCCGGGACCGCCGGGAGCGCGGCCTTGCCCGCGGGCGCCGGCACCGGGCCCAGCTGGGTCCGGATCGAGGCGATCTCCCGCAGGATGGCCTCGCGGCGGAGGGTCTCCGCGGACTGGGCGACGTCCCCGGGATCCGAGGCCAGCTCCGCGGCCTGGACCACCCGGGTGAAGGCGCCCCGCAGCACCAGCGGCTGGGCCGCCAGGGGCACGAAGACCGTATCCCCGCTCTGCAGGGCGAAGTTCGGGTTGCCGATCCCCTCGGCCCGCAGGGGATAGAGATCCAGGCGGAAGACCACCTGCCCGCCCCGCAGCACGCGGATGTCGCGGTAGCTGCCGGCGGAGGTGGGGCCGCCGCTGAGGCTGAGGACGTTCACCAGCGAGCCCAGGCTCGGCACCAGGTAGCTGCCGGGCTTGTAGACCTCGCCGAGGATGGAGACCCGGACCTCCCGCAGGCGCACCACCTGGAGATCCGCCTGGGCCCGGGAGAAGTTCCGGGCCACGAGGGCCTGCACCGCCCGACGGGCCTGGCCGAGGCTGAGCCCGCCCACCTGGGCGGAGCCCACCTTGGGGATCACCACCCGGCCCCGGCCGTCCACCTCCAGAGGCACCGCGAAGGTGGCGCTGCCGACGACATTGAGGTTGAGCCGGTCCCCGGTGCCGAGGACATAGTCCTCGGAGATGCCGCCATCCGTCTGGAAGCGGCCCGGATCGCGCCGGGCGAAGAGGTCCGACGCGAAGCGGACCGGGCCCCGGTCCCGGGCCTTCAGGGCCTGGATCTCGGCCTCGGCCTGGGCCTCCTGCTGGTAGCGGTACTGCAGCTCCGCCGCGCTCGGCCCCGTGGCGGCCGAGAGGGGCAGGCCGTCACCGGGGCCCGGGAGCGGATTGGCGGCGAGGCCCGGTCCGCTCTGCAGGGACGAGGCCGCCTGGCGCAGGGCCGAGAGATCGGCGCCCTGGGCCGCGAGCGGCACGGGCGGGAGGCCGAGGGCTCCGGCGAGCAGACAGGCCGTCAGCGTGCGCATCCTGAACTCCACGATCAGCCTTTCGGCGGGTGCGGCGGTGCGCCCAAGGTATCACGCGACCCGGTGGGGCCCGGACGGCTCCGCCCAGCGGTCCTCCAGCTCCACGGGCGTCCGGCTCCTGGAGGGAGGGCGGGCGGGGACCGACGCGCGGCTCCGCCGGTAGAACCAGCCCGCGCAGCCCGCGAGCCAGGCGCCGCCGGCCCAGGCCACCGCCCGGTGGCCCGGATAGTCCTGCATCACCTGCATGCAGGCCAGGGCCGGGGCGAGCGTGAGGGCCCAGACCGTCAGGGGCCGGCCCGGCAGGCGGCGCTGCCACTGGTGGTGGAAGTGGTTGCGGTCCCCTTCCCCCAGCGGGCGCCCGTTGGCCCGGCGGATGGACATCACCAGGAGCACGTCCACGATGGGGTAGGCGAAGGCCCAGAGCAGGTGGTTGGGGCTCTGCACTGCCAGCAGGTGCACCCCGAGGATCGCGAAGAGCGTGCCCAGGAAGAGGGCGCCCGAGTCCCCCAGGAACTGGCGCCCGCGGGGGAAGTTCAACGCCAGCAGGGCCACCAGGGCGCCCATCAGGTAGGCGCCGCGCCCCCCCGCGCCCAGGGGCAGGTCCATGGAGATCGCCAGCAGCAGGAAGAAGCCCAGGGCCAGGCCGTTCATCCCGTCGATGAGGTTGCAGGCCTGGGGGATGGACCAGTACCAGGCCACCATCAGCACGGCCGCCAGGCCCGTCTTGGTGGCCAGCTGGCCGAGGAAGAGCGGCAGGTGGTCCCCGGCGCCCCGCAGCACGCCCCAGGTCAGCGCCGTCAGCACGCCCGCTCCGGCCAGGGAGGCCAGGGCCTTCCAGCGGGCCCGCAGGTCCAGGCGGTCATCCGCCAGCCCCATGAGGCCCATGGCGAAGGCCACCGCCCACTCCCACCCGCCCAGGGGGAGCCGCACGCCGCCCAGGAGCAGGCCCAGGCCCACCGTGGCCATGGCCGCGATCCCCCCGGTGCGGGGCGTGGGCCGCGCGTGCTGGCGCCGCCCCCTCGGATGGTCCGTCCAGCCCCGGGGCGCCAGCCAGGCCATGGCCGCCAGGGAGGCCAGCAGGCACAGTCCCGCCCCGAACAGGAAGCGGACGGGAGAGGGCAGGCCTTGGAGCATGGGCATCCGGAACAGGTGATGAAGGAAGCCCCATCATCCTGGCCCCATCGCGGAAATTCAATCGAGGCCATTTGAAAATCCCGTGACATGCCTCGGGATGCTAGGCTGGTGGAGCCGGTTCTGCACCCCCGACGCCGGCGGCGACCTCTGCAGGAAGCCCACCTCGCCCCCCGGCCTCCGGGACCCTGGCGACGGGTTTCATGGAGGGATCGCAGGGGGCCCCCGGGGCTGGGCAAGCCCCGATGTCCATTCGGGCCGAAGGCCCGGGAGACCCCATGAACGCACTCACCTTCACCCCCACCACCGTCAGCACCGACCTGGGCGGCGAGCCCATCTCCCTCGAGACCGGCCGCATCGCCAAGCAGGCCGCCGGCGCCGTCGTCGTCCGCCAGGGCGGCACCATGGTCCTCGTGGCCGTCTGCCGCGCCATGCCCCGCGAGGGCATCGACTTCTTCCCCCTCACCGTCGACTACCGCGAGAGCGTCTTCGCGGCCGGCAAGATCCCCGGCGGCTGGTTCAAGCGCGAGGGCCGCCCGACGATGAAGGAGACCCTCACCTCCCGCCTCATCGACCGCCCGCTGCGCCCCCTCTTCGAGGAGGGCTACAACGACGACACCATGGTGACCGCCCAGGTCATCAGCTATGACGGCGAGCACGCCCCCGAGACCCTGGCCATGGTCGGCGCCTCCGCGGCCCTGGTCATCAGCGAGATCCCCTTCCCCAACGCCGTGGGCGGCGTGCGCGTGGCCCGCGTGAACGGCCAGCTCATCGCCAACCCCACCCAGTCCCAGCGCGCCGAGAGCGACCTGGACCTGCTGGTGGCCGGCACCGCCGACGCCCTCGTGATGGTGGAGTGCGGCGCCCAGGAAGTGGTCGAGGCCGACATGGTCAAGGCCCTCGCCTTCGGCCACGACATGGTCAAGAAGCTCGTGAAGCTGCAGGACGAGCTCCGCGCCAAGGTCGGCAAGCCCAAGCTCGTCCCCGCCAAGCAGGAGCGTGACTCCGCCGTCTATGAGCAGGTGGCCGCCAAGTACGCCGAGAAGCTCATGGCCGCCCTCACCATGAAGGTGAAGATCGACAGCTACAAGGCCATCGACGCCCTCAAGAAGGAGGCCGTGGCCGAGCTCACCGCCGAGAAGCCCGAGCTGAAGGGCGAGGTGAAGGCTTGCTTCGACCTCCTCAAGGAGACCCTCTTCCGCAACGCCATCCTCAAGCAGGGCGCCCGCCTGGACGGCCGCAAGTTCGACCAGATCCGGCCCCTCAACATCGAGGTCGGCTTCCTGCCCGGCGCCCACGGCTCCGCCCTCTTCACCCGCGGCGAGACCCAGGCCATGGTCACCGCCACCCTGGGCACCCTCGACGACATCCAGATCATCGATGGCCTCGAGGAGGAGTACAAGAAGCGCTTCTACCTCCACTACAACTTCCC
>DASTWQ010000171.1:0-2837 GCA_035758545.1 Holophagaceae bacterium
GGTGTCGGCGTCCACCCGCTCCACCAGGAAGCGGGTCTCGAGGGTGGCCAGGGCCAGCCGGGCCTCGGCGCATCGCGGCTCCGCCGCCACGAGGGCCTCCGCTCGGCGGAGCAGGTCCCGGGAGGTCTCGTCCTGGCTCCGTCCCGCCAGATCCAGCAGGTCCCAGGCCCGGTCCGGCGCCCCGGGCAGCAGGGTCGGCCCCGGCGGTCGAAGGCCGAGTCGGCCCGCCAGGGCCGCCAGGGCCTCCGCGGGCGTGCCGGCGCAGGGAGGCAGTGGGGCGCCATCGAGATCCCCCGTCAGGGTGAGGTTGGATCCCTCCCGCCGGGCCCGCAGGTGGAGTTGGGGGGCCGGCGCCTCGGCGGGCACCACCACCCAGCGCCCCTGGGACTCCGCGAGATCCTGAAGCAGCGCCTGGAGCCCCGGGGCGGCATCGCCGGACACCCGGATCGCCAGGCGGGTCCGGGGCGGATCCGGGAAGCGGCGGAGCCGCCAGAGGAGGAGCCCGGCCCCGGCGGCCGCGAGCAGGGCGAGGCCCCACCCCAGGCGTCTCACGGGGCGCCCTCAAAGCGCTCCGGCGGAAATTCACGCTCCAGCAGCTGCTGCCGCGCCTGGAGATGATCGATCAGGGCCCGCCACCTGGGGAGTCCGTGGAGCTCGGAAAGGAAGGGCGTGCGCGCGTACCAGTCCGTGCACCCGAAGCCCTGGCTGAAGGCCAGCTGGGCCGTGTCCATGGCGTCCTCGGGATCGCCTGCGAAACCGAAGGCCTCGGCGATCTTGAAGGAGAACTCGCCATCGGGCACCCGCAGGCCCTTCCGGGCCTGGAGCAGGGTCCGCAGGGTCAGCACCGCCTCGGGCCGGTGCCCGTCCAGGGCCCAGACATAGGCCTTCGCCAGCTGCTCGAAGGGGACGTTCACCCCCGCCGGGAGCGCGGCCTGGCGGAAGCAGGCCAGGGCCTCCGGCCGCCGTCCCTCCAGCAGGCGCAGGTAGCCGCGATAGAAGTCCCCCAGGGGATCCGGGCGGTCCGGGGAGCCGGGTCCGAGGGAGGTGTCGAAGCGGTCCCACTGACCGGTGTACAGGTATGTGTTCTCCGTCAGGGCCTGGCCGGAAGGGGCGCGGCCTTCCAGGTCCGACGCCGCCCGGAGCGCGCCCAGGGCGCCGGGGAGGAGCCCGGTGGTGCGGGCGGCGTAGGCGAGTCCGGAGCGGAGGGCCGGGGCCTGGGGCCACCTCCGGGCGGATTCGAAGAGGATCCGCATGGCCTGCCGCTGGTTCCCGGTGTCGGTGTAGAAGCGCCCGGCATAGCGCGCAGCCCGGGGGAAGCCCGGCACCAGCGCCAGGGCGGCGTCGAAGGCCTGGGCGCAATCCGCCTGGGCGTTCAGGGGAGCCTGCCCGTCCTCCAGCAAGTCCCGATGGATGGCCTCGGCCCGGGCCAGAGCTGCGGTGGCGCAGCCGGGATCCCGGGCGGCGAGGGCCTCGACGCCGGGTTCGGCGGCCTTGGCGGCCTCGTCACCCCCGAGCAGGGCGGTGCCATAGGCGCCGGCGAGGGGCAGCAGATCGCCGGGCTCCGATGGCAGGACCGATCCCGCCGCGGGTGAGCGCAGGCCCGCGACGGCGAGGAAGGACTCCATCTGGCGGCGGGGATCCGCCTCCACCGGGGTCAAGTCCCGGAGGTCCCGGGCGGGTTCCTGGAGGCGGGCCCGGAGCCGGAGGCCGGCGTTGCCGAAATCCCCTTCGAGGGTGAGCACCGTGAGCTCCGGCGCTGGGCTCCGCCCCGGGTCCGCCTCCAGCACGGTGGCGCCCGCGGTCTCCGCGAGGTCCTCCAGCAGGAGCTTCAGGCCGTTCCGGGCGGGCACCGGGACGCCGCTCCAGGCCGGGCCGAGCACCACGGCCACCCGCTTCAGCCGCCCGGTCCAGGCGGGACGGCCGCTGCCCAGGGTGAGCAGCAGGAGCAGGGCCGCCAACGCCGCCTTCACAGGCCGAACGCCTCGGGGCGATGCGCGGCGGCGAGACGGGCCCGGCGGGCATCGACATGCTGCAGGAGGGCCCGCCAGCGTGGCAGCTGCTGGAGCCGCGCGAGGAGAGGGCTCCGTCGGTACCAGTCGGAGCAGGTGAATCCCTGGCTGAAGGCGCGCTGGGCCAGGTCCATGGCCCGCCCCTCCTCGCCGAGGAAGCCCGCCGCCTCCGCCATGGTCATGGTGAACTCGCCGTCCGGCACCTGCAGCCCCACCCGGGAACGGTCCAGGGCATCCAGGGCCTTGGCCGCCCCCTCGGAGTCCCCCTTCAGCTGGAGCAGGAACACCTGCGCCAGGGCCCGGACATGGGCTTCCGTGGATGGGGCGGCGAGGGCCGCCTGGAAGCGGGCCGCGGCCGCCTCCCGGCGGCCCTCCACGAGGTAGGCATAGCCCTGGTAGAAGGCGAGGAAGCCATCCGGCGGCAGGCCCGGGTCCTCCTGGAGGCTCGCTGCGAAGACGTCCGCGTGCCCCTGGTAGAGGGCGGTGAACGCCACCGGAGGCGGCACCGGGGCCCCGCTCCAGAGCCGGTCCATCCGGTCGCGGGCCGCTCCGGCCACGTCCAGCAGCCCGGCGGTGCGGGCGCAGTAGTCAAGGGCCAGGAGGAGGGTGATGGATTCCGGCCGTCGCCGGAGCGCCTCCGCCAGCCGCGGGAAGGCCTCCTCCTGGCGTCCCTGGTCCGCCAGGAGCCGCGCGGCGTAGCGGAGGGCCCGAGGGTAGCCGGGCACCTCGGCGGCGGCGCGGTCCGCGGCCTCCAGGGCCAGGGCCGCATGCCCATTGAGGGGCTGGGGATCCTGGAGCACCCGCAGGGTCTCCAGGTGGGCGAGGACC
>DASTWQ010000189.1:0-3348 GCA_035758545.1 Holophagaceae bacterium
CTGGTCTTCCTGACCCCCAACATGGAGGTGGAGCTGGAGTTCTACGAGGGCACCCCGATTTCCGCGACCCTGCCCGAGAGCGTCGTCCTGCAGATCGTCGAGACCGACCCTGTCATGAAGAACGCCAACGCCACCGGCTCCTACAAGCCCGCCAAGCTCGAGAACGGCGTCACCGTGGGCGTGCCCCCCTACATGGAGACCGGCGAGCGGATCCGGGTGAAGACCGCCGACCGCACCTACATGGAGCGAGTGAAGTAGGCCCTCTCCCCAGGTGACCTGCGCGAGGGCCCCGCTGTGGGGCCCTTGCCATGTGTGGAATACTGAGGCCGCCATGTCCCAGGCCGCGCCGCTCAACCTCCGCAGCATCCCCTTCCTCTCGGGCCTCGAGCCCTCGCTGGCGGGACGCCTCGCCGAGGTCTCCGAGCTCCGGCGCTACTCGGACGGGGCGCGGGTCTTCCAGCAGGGGGAACGGATCCCTGGCGTGCTGGTGGTCGCCGAGGGCGCCCTCAAGGTGTTCCGCTCCGACGGCCGCGGCCACATCCAGGTGCTCGACTTCATCCGCCCTGGCCAGTGCGTGGGCGAGGTCCATGTCTTCGACAGTGGCCCCATCGCCTCCAGCGCCGAGGCCCACGGTGCCACCGCCTGCTGGCTCATCCCCGCGGCCGCCCTCCGCCACTTGGCACACCAGGAGGCCGGCCTCGCCGAAGTGCTCATCCAGCATTTCGCGGGAAAGGTGCGGCACCTGGTGGACCTGGTGGATGCCCTGAGCCTGCACAGCGTGCCCGAGCGGGTGGCTCAGCTGATCCTCGAGGCCCAGGAACGGCGGCCAGAGAAGCTCGTGGTGGAGTTCCAGGAGACCCAGGAGGACCTGGCCCAGTGCATCGGCGCGAGTCGGGAGGCCTTCTCCCGGGCCCTGCGCCTGCTCAGCGACCTGGGGCTCATCCACAGCACCTTCCCGGTGGTCCGGGTCGTGGACCTGGCGAAGCTCCAGCGCTACGCCCGGGGCTGAGCGGGATCCTCCGGGGCTCCGGGGGACGCCTCCCGCGTCGCACGGGCCCCCTCCAGGATGCGGCGGGCATAGTCCAGGCGGGAGCCCCCGAACAGGCGGGCGGCCCCCGCGAGCAGCGCCGCCGCCGGCCGGGCGGCCGGCGCCAGCCAGGGGTGGAAGCGGATGGCCAGGTTGTGGGCCCGCAGCTCGTAGCCCAGCTGGCGCTTGTAGCGGTCCAGGCCCTCGTTGGGCAGCACGGATGCGCACCCGTTCCCGAGGAACCGGATGCCCTGCCCTGCGGCGTCCCGGGCCAGCATGAAATCCAGGGTGTGGCTCGGATGGTGCTCCAGGTCCGCCGTGCTGGACATCTTGTAGAGCAGATGGAGCCATTCCCCCTCGCGGCAGGACACCAGCCAGGTGGCAAGGCGGCCCTGGACGAAGGCGCCGTGGATGGCCATGCCGGGGCAGGCCTCCACCGCGCGGACGAAGGCCGCCCAGGCGAGCGGATCCTGGAACGTGGCGTCCTCCCGGCCCTGGCGGGCCAGGGTGTCGCGGTTCAGGGGGAGGCCCTTCCGGATGAGCTCTTCGGCATCCATGCCGCGGATCTCGCAGCTTTCGAGGCCCCGGAGCACGTGGCCCCGCTGCTTCCGGGAGACCCGGTCCAGGCCATAGCCCTCGGCCGGGAGGACATAGTGGCCAGAAGGCAGACCAGGCCCGGTGGTGGGGTAGGAGATGGCCGGCAGCCGGAGGTCCCGGAGCAGCTCCTCAGCCTCCTCCGGGGAAAGCGCGAGGCGGAGCTGGAAGGGTAGGCTGGCGTGGAAGGGGCCCCGGTGGCGCACCCACCAGACGCCGCGATGGCGAACCACGGGCCGCCCCCGGAGCGCCCAGAACCGGGCCAGACGGTCGCCGGGCCCGTCCCCCTCCGGCGGGACGGCCGGATGGGCGGCGCTGGCCAGCGGATGGAGGCCCGCGGGAGTCATGGCCGGGGGGTCACGGCGGGACCCCGTTCCCGGACAGGGTGTTGTTGGTGAGGGTGTTGTTCGTGGCCTTGTACTGCAGGATCCCGTTCAGGCTGTTGTTCGTGATGGTGTTGCCCGTGACCGTGATCCCCGTGGCCCCGTCCCGGAGGTAGATGCCGTAGCCCACGGTGTTCTGGATGGTGTTGTTCTGGAAGGTGTGGCCGCTGGTGTTGGAGCACTCGATGCCGCTGCGGGGCCCCGCGTGCAGGGTGTTCACACCGTTCCCCGTGATGAGGTTGCCGTCGATCGTCACGTATCGGATGAACGCCTGCCCCGTGTAGGCGCCGGGCACGCCGTCCTCGATACCGTCCCCGGCATTGCCGGAGAGGGTGCAGCCGGTGATGTGCACGTTGCTCACCGTCTGCCCGGCGTTGGGCTCGATGTCGATGCCGTCCTCGGGGATGCTGCCGGCGCTGTTCTTGAAGGTGGAGTCCTTCACCGCGACGTTCTGGCCGCCGGTGATGGACAGGCCCTGGCGGCGGTTGTGGTCGGCGGTGACATGGCAGAGGCTCACATTCGCGGCGTCCGCCACCATGAACCCGTCGCCCCAGCACTCCTTGGCGGTCACGCCGGCGACGGCGATCTGGGAGGCGTTCCCGGTGATGCGGAGGCCCATGCCCTGCTGCCCCGTGGTGCCGGTGTGGGCGCTCCGGTCCCCCAGCAGCGTGCCGCCGAGGATGTTCACCCGACTGACGCCGGAGACCCGGACGATGGTGTAGTTGTCCGCCCCGTTGGGGATGGCCTTGAGCACCGCGCCCGAGCTCAGGGAGAGGGTCATGTCGCTCTTCAGCTGCAGGGAGATGAGCGCGTCGATGAGGTAGGTGCCGTCCGGGATGGCGACGGTCCCACCCGTGCCGCCGATGGCGTTGATGGCCTTCTGGATGGCGGCGGTGTCATCCGTGACCCCGTCCCCTTTGGCGCCGTAGGGGGCGTCCTTGACGTTCACCGTCGTGGACGCGGCGGCCGTGGGGGAGCAGTTCGCCGCCGGCGGGGCCGGCGGCGGCCCTGCCGGAGCTGACGAGTCCGGCGCTGGGGAGCCAGCGCCCCCGCCGCACCGGAGATGCAGGCCCAGGACCAGACCCCCGCCGACCGCGAGCGCGAGGGAGAGGGCGGCGGAGATCGGCCTCGGGCGACGCATGGCAGGTTCCTTCCATCGGGCCCGTGGGCGCCGGTTATTGACCAGGGCAACCCGGTCGACACCGGGGAGCCTATCACCGAATTATGGGCGGATTGTCTTTATTTGTACTTGCATCACCATGTGAAATAGCGATACATCTGGTGCCTTCATCTCGGAGACTGCCGTGCCTTGCTCCGCCCGCCCCCTCCCCCTGCTTCCGGTGG
>DASTWQ010000243.1:0-4363 GCA_035758545.1 Holophagaceae bacterium
CGGGTGGGCTTGTCGTCCAGGGCCTGGAGGTACATGGCCACGACCTGGGCGTCCCCGGGCGCGGCGGCGAGGGCGCGGCCGAAGTAGGGCAGGGCCTCGTTCCAGCGTTCATCCATGGCGAGCACCATGCCCTGCAGGGCGTCGCCCTTCGCGGGGGAGACCTTCCTCAGCGCCGCCGCGCAGGCGAGGGCCCGGCGGGTGGAGCCCCCCAGGATCCCCGGCAGCTGCTGGTAGGCCAGGCCCAGGGAGATCCAGCCGGTGACCAGGGTGCCGTCGGCCTTCGTCGCGGCCTCCAGGTCGTCCATGGCGTCGCCGATCTTGCCGAGGGAGCCGAAGTTCCGCTGCTGCACGGCGGAGCCCGCCCGGGCGAGGCCCCGGGCCAGGAGCGCGTCCGGCAGTCCCGGCTTCAGGGCGAGGGCCTTCTCCGCCGCCGCGAGGGCCTCGGGGAAGCGCTGGAAACTGGAGAGGGCCTGGCCCTCGGCGGCGAGGGCGGCGGCGTCGGAGGGATCCTGGGCCAGCTTCGCGCGGGCGGCCTCGTAGGCCTTGAGGTAGTGGCCCTGCTCCAGGTCCGCGCGGTAGGCGGATGTGCTCTGGAGGAGGAGAGCGGGCGGCGCAGGCGCGAGAGGCGGGAACATCACGGCGCCGGCACTGGATCGGCGGTCCCCGCGGCGCGTCCGCCGGCCATGCCGGAAAACCGCGACTTCAGCCGGAGGAAGGGGCTCTCAAAGTAGACGTAGCTCAGGTGGGCGAGAACCACAGTGGCGGCCAGCGCCAGCACGAAGTTTACGCTCATCTGCAAGAGACCCATCCGGGCGAGAGTTCCGTGCGAGCGGGTGATCCACCCTGCGATCGGCGGGGTGGCCACCAGGACGAAGGCATGGATGACATAGAGGCCATAGGAGATCTTCCCCAGGTAGGCCTGGAACCGGAACCAGATACCTGTCCGGGAGGGCTTGAGGTTCAGCAGGATGCAGGCGAGCACCAGATAGCCTCCCCAGGCCACCGAGGGATACCCCAGGAGAATGAACAGGAAGCTGTTGATCCCGTGGGAGGCTTCCATCCAGCCGCCGAGGAGGAATAGTCCGATGCCGACAGCCAGGCTCGCGGGGTGGCCGAGGATCCTTCGGCGCAGCGTTGCCGGGGCGTTCGGCCCGGTCTCGGCCCACTCGACGGCCAGCAGAGCTCCCACGGCGATCGGATCCAGGTGCGCCAAGGTATTGGCGTAGATGCCAGGGTGGGGTACCTCGCTGGCCCAGCTGATGAGGCGCACCATGGCTGAGATCGCGAGCATCCCCCACGCGGCCTTCCGGAGGCCTCCCAGGGTGGACTTCCTGAGGAAGAGCGGCCAGACCAGGTAGAACTGCTCCTCGATGCCAAGGCTCCAGAACACCATGAGGGAGAGGAAAATTGCGTGGGGGGTGGCGGGAGTGCCCAGAAAGACCCAGGCCCAGTTCGCCGCGAAGAGAACGAAGGGCCAGAAGTAACTCCGCATCTGCGTTTCGTGCAGAACCAACGCTGCACCGAACACCAGGAGGATCACGAGGAAGTAGAGCGGCCAGATGCGGAGGACTCGGCGCATGTAGAAACGCCCCAGGTGGATCCGTTCGCTCCGGGCCCGCTCGTTCAGGAGCAGCGAGGTGATCAGGTAGGCGCTCAGGGTGAAGAACATGTCCACCCCGTACCTCCCGGCGCATTTGATCACCGCTGCGGCGTTGTAGGCCGCCAGGGCGAAGGCCGAGCCTACCTCCGGCGGGTGGATGAGGAGGACGTGAAAGACGAAGACACCCAGGAAGGCCCAGCAGCGGACGACGTCCAGTTCCGCCAGATGGCGCTCGCCGGGGCTGGGCATCGCGGCTCCGAAGGGGAAGGATTGGGACAAGGTAGCCATGATAGTGGAATTCCTTCTCTGGCGTGGGCCCCGGCCCGGAACAGCCCCGGGAATTGAGGGCCCGGCGGGCTTCCGCTATCGTGGTGGATCATTCCTGACCCGGAGGAAGACCCATGCTGATGCAGGGCAAACGCGGCCTCATCGTGGGCGTGGCCAACAAGCGCTCCATCGCCTGGGCCATCGCGCAGCGGTGCCACGAGCAGGGGGCCGAGCTGGCCTTCAGCTACCAGAACGAGCGCCTGGGCGAGAACGTGAAGGACCTCACCTCCGAGCTGCCGGACCCCGTGCTCTTCCAGATGGACGTCTCCAACGACGCCGAGGTGAAGGCGGGCTTCGAGCTCCTCAAGGCCAAGTGGGGGAAGCTGGACTTCCTCGTCCATGCCGTGGCCTACGCCCCCCGCCAGGCCCTGGAAGGCGATTTCGTCAGCACCACCCGGGAGGACTTCCGCGTGGCCCTGGACGTCAGCGCCTACAGCCTCCCGGTGCTGGCCCACGGCGCCAAGGACCTGATGCAGGGCGGCGGCTCCATCATCGCCCTCTCCTACCTGGGCTCCGAGCGCGTCATGCCCAACTACAACGTCATGGGCGTGGCCAAGGCGGCCCTGGAGAGCAGCGTGCGCTACCTGGCCTCGGACCTCGGCCCCGGCGGCATCCGCGTGAACGCCCTCAGCGCCGGCCCCATCAAGACCCTCGCCAGCAGCGGCATCGGCGGCTTCTCCACCATCCTGGACCACCACCGCAACCACGCGCCGCTTCGGAAGCTGGTGGAGCTGGAGGAGGTGGCCGACGGCGCCATGTTCCTGCTCTCCGACATGGGCCGTGGCGTGACCGGCCAGGTGCTCTACGTGGATGGCGGCTACAACATCATGGCGATCTGAATCCGGCCTTCCGGATTCCCTTTCAGCCCAAACGATCTAAGCTCCCTTCCGGGAGGGCCCCATGCCCCAGCCGGAAGCGAAGGTCCCGTCCAGGCGCGAGCTCGACGCGCGGGCGGTCTGGCTCAGCGCCCTCGCGGCCCTGCTGGGCCTGGGGGCGGGATTCGTCGCGCGGTTCCTCACCGCCCTCATCGGGCTGTTCACGAACCTCGCCTATTTCCACCGCCTCTCCTGGGCCCAGGTGGATCCCTGGACCCACCGGCTGGGGTGGATGTCCGTCCTCGTGCCGGTGCTGGGCGGGCTGATCGTCGGCCTCATGGCCCGGCTCGGCTCCAAGGCCATCCGCGGCCACGGGATCCCCGAGGCCATGGAGCAGGTGCTCACCAATCGCAGCCGCATCGCGCCGCGGCTCATGTTCCTCAAGCCCCTCTCCGCAGCCGTGGCCATCGGCACCGGCGGGCCCTTCGGCCTGGAGGGCCCCATCATCGCCACCGGCGGGGCCATGGGGTCGGTGCTGGGGCAGTTCCTCCCCTCCACGCCGGATGAGCGCAAGACCCTCCTGGGCGCCGGCGCGGCGGCGGGCATGGCGGCCACCTTCGGCAGCCCGGTCTCGGCGGTCCTGCTGGCGGTGGAGCTGCTGCTCTTCGAGTACCGGCCGCGCTCCTTCGTGCCGGTGGCCCTCGCGGCCTCCACCGCCACGGCCGTGCGCCTGGCCACGGCGGGCCCCGGCGCGGCCTTCCCCATGGCGGACCTCGGGCCGGCGGGGCCCGCGGCCCTGGCCCTCTGCGCCCTGGTGGGCGCGCTGGCGGGGCTCCTGGCCGCGCTGCTGACCCGGGGCCTGTTCTGGGTGGAGGACGGGCTCTTCGCGCGGCTGCCCGTCCCCTGGGTCCTCTGGCCGGCGATCGGCGGGCTGGCGGTGGGCCTCATCGGCCTGGTCGAGCCGCGGACCCTCGGCGTGGGCTACCGCAACATCACCGAGATCCTCTCGGGCAGCCTCACCGGGTGGGCGGTGGTGGCGCTCTGCGCGGCCAAGGCCCTCTCCTGGGCCCTGGCCCTCGGCAGCGGCACCTCGGGGGGCACCCTCGCCCCGCTCTTCACCGTGGGCGGCGGCTTCGGCGCGGCGCTGGGCCTGGGCCTCGCGCACCTCCTCCCGGCGGCGCACCTGGATCCGCGCCTGGCGGCCCTCGTGGGCATGGCCGCCCTCTTCGCCGGGGCCTCCCGGGCCCTGCTGACCTCGGTGGTCTTCGTGGTGGAGGCCACCCGCCAGCCCTGGGGCATCCTGCCCCTGCTGACGGGCTGCGCGCTGGCCTACCTCGTCTCCGCGCGGCTGATGGACACCACGATCATGACGGACCGCCTGGTGCGCCGCGGCACGCGGGTGCCGGAGGGCCTGGGCACCGATCCGCTGGAGCAGGTCCTCGTCGGCGAGCGCTGCAGCCGCGATCCCGCCACGCTCTCCCCGGCGATGCCTGTCGAGGCGGCCAAGGCCTGGCTCCGCGGCGGGGCCGAGGGATCCGCCCACCGGGTCTTCCCGCTGCTCGACGAGGAGGGGCGCCTCACGGGCCTGGTGAGCCGCTCGCGTATCGCGGAGGCGGAGGAG
>DASTWQ010000008.1:0-5398 GCA_035758545.1 Holophagaceae bacterium
CGCAGAGGGACGCGAACCCCCCCGCCTGGGTCGCGGCCCGGAGCAGGCGCAGCAGGGCGTCCCGGCCCAGGTCATCGGTGCCGAGCCAGTGGTGGAGCGAGGGCGCGGCGCCGCCGGTGAAGGGATCCAGGGCCAGCTCCGGCCAGAGCAGCGCGGGCAGGAGCACCAGGGGCCAGAGCCGCCTCATGGCGACGCGGCCCTCCCCTCCAGCGGTCGGGCCAGGAGCCAGAGCAGGGCCAGGGCCCCGATCCAGGCGGCGAGGCCCCGGTGGTCCCGCAGGGCCACCCGCGCCATCCAGTCGCTGCCCAGGCCCGGCAGGCCGAGGGCGCGCTCGATCACGAGGGACGCCGTGAGCCACACCGGCAGCCGCGCCGCGAGCCACCAGGGCGCCAGGCGCCGGAGGGCCCGGCCCCGGGCGGCCCGGACGGCGCCGGGGCCCCAGGCCTCCGGGAAGGGCCGCTCCGGCGGCAGGGTCGAGGCGAGCCACCGCAGCTCCCCCGGCAGCGCCGCCAGCAGGAAGGCGAGGAGCCCGGCGCCCCCGCCTGGCGGCCCCGCCCCCGCGGGCCAGAGGGCCAGGAGCAGCAGGGCCCAGACCAGGTCCGGCGGCGCCTCCAGAACGGCGAGGATCCCTCCGGCGAGACGGGGCCCCCGGAGCCGGACCAGCAGGAGCGTCGCCCCGGCGAGGAGCAGCAGCGCCAGGGCCGTCGGCGCCAGGGCCCGCGACGGGAAGGCGGGGGGCCGGGCCTCCCGCCAGAGCCGCCCCGGCAGGCACCCGGCGGCGACCAGGGCCGCGGCCCAGACCGCGAGCCCCGGCGCGCGTCGGATCATGCCCCCCTCCGGCGCATCTCAGTCCCGGCTCACTCGCGCCAGCGCCAGCCCGCCGCGCCCGGCGTGGGCAGGTAGAGGCCGAGGGCGCTGGGCTGGACCTGCAGGCGGCGGTCGATCCAGAGGTGGCTGTGCACGTCCAGGATCGGGAGGGCGGCGGGGTGCCGCGCCCAGAGGGCCTGCAGGGTGTCCCAGGCCGGGGACGCCGGATCCGCGAGTCGCGGAAGCAGGGCCTCGGCGGCGGGATCCCGCCAGCCGGTGACGTTCAGGTCGCCGTTCCTCTCCACGAAGCCCAGCACGGACCAGGGGTGGGGATCAAAGACGTTCGTGATGGCGCCCAGGGCGAGCTGGCCCTTGAGCAGCTTCTCCAGGAACAGCCCCGCCTCCAGGGGCCTGAGCCGGAGGGTCACCCCATCCCGGGCGGCGCGCGCCGCCAGGGCCTGGAGGGCCCGCTCCAGGGCGCCATCCCCCGCGGTGTAGGCGAGCTCCAGCACCCGGGGGCAGGGCGCGCCGGTGGCGTCCGGTTCCCGGGCACGGAAGCCCAGGGCCGCGGGCCAGAGCCCCGCCGCGGGCGAATAGAGCTCCCCCAGCAGCCGGGGCGGGAAGGCGTCCCGCCGCCAGCGGGCGAAGGCCGGCAGCGCGCCGGGCCCGGCGCCAGGCCCGGCGAAGAGCAGCACCTGGGCCAGGGTGGGCTGCACCAGCGGGACCATCCCCGGAGGCGGCGCCAGCCCGGGCCGGGGCGGCGGGGCCCCCAGGGTGAGCCAGCCCTTCTGGAGCGCCACGAGCCGGGCGGCCTCGTCCGGCAGGAGGCGGAAGCGGAGCCCGGGCAGGGCGGGGTGGAGGAAGTGGCCCGGGCGGGCGGTGAAGGTCCAGGCGGCGCCGTCCCGTTGCAGGAGGAAGGGGCCGCTCCCCATGCCGGGCTGGCCGGCCTTGGCGATGGGCACCCGCCAGAGCTCCCGGAGCAGGCGCTCCGGCGGCCGGGAGCCCCGGAGCTCGACCCGCAGGCCCTCGCCACGGGCGGCCGTGTCCCCCAGGGCCGCCCGCTTGGTGGCGCTGGCCTGTGGGTCCCCCTCGATGGCCCGGAAGGTCCAGGCCACATCGGCGGCGGAGACGGGGCTGCCATCGGCGAACCGGGCATCCGCGCGAAGGACCAGGTCGAGCCCCCCGTTCACCTCCCGCCAGGAGGCCGCGAGCCGCGGCACGGGGCGGCCCTCGGGGGAGAGGCCCACCAGGGCGTCCCCGGTCAGGGCCTGGGCGATGAACTGCTCCTCGCCGTCGCCCCGGACGAAGTCCAGGGGCCCCGGATCGGACTGGAAGGCCTCCTCCACCCAGCGGGCGGCGGGCGGGTCGGGCGCCTGGGCGAGGGCCCGGGGGGCGCAGGGCAGCAGGGACGCGGCGGCGAGGCCGAGGCTGAGGAGCGCGCGGGGCATGGGACCGTCCTGGATGTGAAGGAACGGTCAGAATCCTGCCCCCGGGCACCCCCTCGGCCAAGTTAAGTCTCGTTAATCTGATCCCTCGGAGGCGGCGTGGCGGACGGCGGGGCGGATCGGGGAACGGGGCAGGGCGGCTGGCTCTGGCGGCTCTTCCGGCCCCACCTGGGCACCCTCTGGGGCGGGCTGGCGGCCACGGTCATCTGCAGCGTGGCGGCCTCCTTCGTGCCCTTCTGGGCCGGCCGGGCGGTGCACGCGCTGGAGGCCCGGGACTGGTCCCGGGTCCACCGGGACCTGGCCTGGATGCTCGCCTTCACCCTGGTGGCCGGCTTCGGCCGCTACTTCATGCGGAACATCCTCATCGGCCTCTCCCGGGCCATCGAGAAGGAGCAGCGGGAGGCGCTCTACGCCTTTCTGCTGAACCGCCCCTTCGCCTTCTACGAGCGGAACCGGGTGGGCGACCTCATGACCCGCATGGGGGACGACATCAGCACCGTCCGCATGGCCACGGGCCCGGGCCTCATGAGCCTGCTCACGGCCTTCTCCATCCTGCCGGTCACCTTGGGCCTGATGTTCTCCGCCTCCTGGAAGCTGACGGTGGCGGTGATGCTGCCCTTCAGCCTCCTCCCGGTGGGCTTCTACCTCTTGGGGCGGTGGAGCCATGTGGTGCAGCAGAAGCTGCAGCTGGCCTTCTCGGCCCTCAGCTCCTTCAGCCACGAGACCATCAGCGGCCAGAAGGTCGTCCAGGCCTTCGGGCTGGAGGACCAGCGGGTGGTCTCCTTCCACGAGCTGAGCACCCGCCACGCCCGGCTCGCCATGACCCAGACGGTGCTCTTCGGCGGCTACGCGCCCCTGGCCATGTTCATCGGCGGCGGCGCCGCCCTGGTGCTGGTGGCCTACGGCGGCGACCTCTACGTCCACCACCGCCTGGACCTGGGCGACCTGGTGGCCTTCACCGGCTACCTGGCGGCCATGTCCTGGCCGATCATGAGCGTGGGCTGGGCGGCGAACCTCTTTCAGCGGGCCAAGGCCGGCCAGGCGCGGCTGGACCAGATCCTCGAGCCCCTCGACGCCCCCCTGCCGCCGCCCCAGGCGGTGGAGGTCCCCTCGGGCCCCGCGGCGCTGAAGGCGGAGGGCATCTCCCACCGCTTCGTCTCCGGCCGCGGCGTCGGCCCCCTGGACCTGGATCTGCCCGCCGGCGGGAGTCTCGCGGTGGTGGGGGGCATCGGCTCCGGCAAGACCGTGCTGCTCCAGATGCTCGCCGGGCTGCGGGAGTCCGACGCCGGCCGCATCCTCGTGGACGGCGCGCCCCTGGAGCCCGCCACCCTCCGCGCCCACTGGGCGGGCCTGGGCTGGGTGCCCCAGGAGGCCTTCCTCTTCTCCGACACCCTGCGGGCCAACCTCGCCATGGGCCGGCCGGAGGCCACCGAGGACGAGATCTGGGAGATCGCCCAGGTGGTCTGCCTGGACGAGCTCATCCGGCGCCTGCCCCAGGGCCTCGACACCGTGGTGGGCGAGCGGGGCGTGATCCTCTCCGGCGGCGAGCGCCAGCGCACGGCCCTGGCCCGGGCCCTGCTCCGGAAGCCGCGCCTGCTGCTGCTGGACGACTGCCTCTCCGCGGTGGACGCGGAGACCGAGAGCCGCATCCTGGACAACCTCAAGGCCTTCCTGGGCACGACGACCCTGGTGCTCGCCACCCACCGCATCTTCGTGGCGGAACTCTGCGGGCGGGTGCTGGTGCTTGATGAGGGCGCCCAGGCCCAGCTGGGCACGCCGGAGGCGCTGGAGGCCCAGCCCGGCCGCTACGCCCGGCTGAAGAAGCTGCAGAGCCTGGAGCGGGAGCTGGTGAAGGGCGCCTAGGGCCAGGCCTGTTCCGGCAGGCTGAACCGCAGGCCGAGGGCCACGCCGTAGGTCGCGGTGTCGAGGCCGCCTCCCGGGGCCCGGAGCCGCCCGGCGCTGGCCTCCAGCTGCAGCCCGAGGGGCAGCGCCGCCCGCCAGCCGGCCCGGCCGGAGACGAGCCATCCGCCCCGGGTGGCCACGCCGCCGCCGCCGCCGGCCCCCGCGGCGCCCTCCAGGAAGAGCCGCTGGCCCCCGAGGGCGGGGGTCTGCCAGCCCAGGCCCACGAGGCCGTTGGAATAGCCGCCCGCGCCGCCCCCGGTGGCGCTGCCGGCCTCGGCGCTGACGTAGAGGCCGTGGCCCAGCAGGCGATCGGCCCGGAGCGTGATCAGCTGCATGCCCTCGGGCACGCCGGACTGCCGGGCCGCGGACCGGAGGACGAGGAGGCCGCTGCCGAAGGTCCAGCTCGATTCGCCCGCCGCCGCGAGCAGGGCTCCACCAGGATCCGGGCGCGGGAAGGCCAGGCTCCGGCCGAGGCTGACCGCCAGGTACCGGCCTGCGAAGCGCCCCGCCGGGGCCCGTTCGTAACCGCCCCCGGCGGTGGCCCGCCAGGCCCCGAGGGCCAGGACCACCTGGGCCCGGCCCCCCCAGATCAGGCCGCCGCCGGTGTCCAGGTCGCCGCCGCCTCCGAAGCCCGCCTCGGCGAGGAGTTCGAGCCGCAGGGGCCCCGCCACCCGCCAGCCGCCCCCGAGCCCCGCCGTGGCCTGGGCGTAGCCCGGCGCCTGCCCGCCGGCGGCGCCGGCCAGGGCGAAGCTGCGGGAGAAGGGCCCCGCGAGGGGGGCGGTGGCACGGAAGCCGGCGAGGTCGAAGGCCCCCTGGGGTGCGCCGCCGCGGGTGAGGGCGCCCCGGGCGGGCTCCACGCGCAGGGCCTCGAGGGCGAAGCTGCGGCCCTCCCAGGTGACGGGCCCGGCGAAGGCCTCGCCCCAGGCGCCGAGGGGACTCCAGAGGCGCTGGGAGGTCCAGGCGAGGGTGAAGGCGGCCTGGGTGCTGTCGATGGCGCCGCTGGGGAAGCGCACCCGGCTCAGTTCGGCGCCGAGCCTCAGGCGGCCCAGGGCCAGCGTGAGACCGACGTGGGGGCGCAGCATGAGCCCTCCGCCCTGGGGCGCCGCGGCGCCGCCGCCGCCGCCGACGAAGATCCCGGCCTCCAGCTCCAGGGGCACCTCAGGCCAGGGGCGCTTCCGGAATCCACCCTCCACGCCGAAGACGAAGAGGCCGCCCCGGTCCCCCCGGGCCGCGGCGTAGAGGCC
>DASTWQ010000030.1:0-9512 GCA_035758545.1 Holophagaceae bacterium
GGCGCCGACCGGGGGCGAGGCCCCATCGGCCCTGCTCCTGGCGCAGGCTGCCGTCCTGCTGGGCGAGCTCCAGGAAGTTCTGCAGGAGGCCGGGGTTCCCCAGGGCGTGCCGGAGCAGGTCCGCCACCGCAGCGGCCGGCAGCTGGTGGGGCCCCAGCAGGTCCCCCAGCACGCCCCGGAGGTCGTCGTCCTCCAGTCGGTTGAGGTTCACCACCGCCGAGGCCGGATGCCCCTTGAGGTGGGCGAGGAAGGGCCGCAGGCCCGAGCCCCGGGCCGCGGAATCCGCGGTGAGGAGCCAGGCGACGCCACTGCGGTCCACCAGCTCCCGCAGCACCGCCAGGGCCTCGGCCTCGGCCCGGTCCAGGCCATGGATGGCCACGAGCCGGGGATGGATGTCCGAGGCGAAGGCCAGGGCCTCCAGGGCGGCGACCACCTCCTCGGGATCCAGGGCGGTCTCGCCCCGGGCCCGGCCCCCGGCCATGAAGGCGTAGGCGGGCACCCGCCGGCAGAGGACCCGGGCGGCGGCGGGCCGCTGGGCGTAGAACTCCGCCTCCAGGCCCTGGAGCACCGAGGCCACCACCCGCCCCAGCAGGGCGGCGGCCTCCTCGGGCTGGGCCTCCAGGCGGTGGGCGAGGAGGCCATCCGCCTCCGCGGCGGCGAGGGCCAGGGCGGCCATCTGGGTTTTGCCGATGCCCTGCTCGCCCTGCAGGAGGACGATGCGCTCCATGGGGGCCGGGGCGCTGAGGCCCAGCATCAGGGACTTCAGGTAGGTGGCCTCCTGGCTCCGCCCGCGCAGGGGCCGCGCCAGGTCCTCGCCCAGGTCCGGCGGCAGCTCCCAGGCCGGGGGCTCGGAGCCGTCCCCGGGCTCGGCGGGCAGCAGGGCCGCCGCCCGGTCCAGGTTCCATGGCGCCTCCCCCAGCACCCTGGGGAAGAGGATCCGGCCTGGCCGCAGCACCAGGGCCTCCGGATGGAGGAAGGCCGGGCGGCCCAGCCGGGCCAGGCGCCGTTCCAGCTCCCGCAGGGCCTCCGCGCGCTGGGCGGCGGTCCAGCCGGTCCAGGCCCGGGCCAGGGGCTGGCCCTCCAGGCGCTGGAGGAACCAGATCTGGTGCTCGTCATAGCCGAACCTGGCCTCCAGGGGCTGGGCCGGATCGGCCTCCTGCACTCCGTTCAGGAACTCGGTCTTGAGTTGTTCAAGTCGCCGGTCATCGGGCCGGGGATGGAGCCGCTGCAGCAGGTACCGCCCGCCGTCCTCCTCCTGCCGCAGCAGGTGCCAGGCGCTCGCCCCGTCGCTCCCCAGGTCCAGGAGCGGCTCCATCCGGTGAGCTCCGAAGAGCGGGGTCAATTCCATGGGCGCGCGGCGGAGCCGGATGAAAAAGCCGAGGATCGGGGGGGCATGCGGGGGAGTCTAGCAGAAGGGCCGGACCCTCAATCTGACTTGCAAGGTCAAGATTCCGCGAGGTTTCGCGCGGAGAATTCTGTTTGACCATTGCGAAGGCGCCCCCTCAAAATACCTGATTGCAACCGGACACTCCGCACCCCGCCGCTCCGGCTCGGGGAGAGGTCCGGGTTCTGCCGCCGTTGCTTCTGGAGAGCGCCATGGACGTGAGCATGGAAACCGCCGGTTCCGGCATGTGGTCCCGCTTCGGGGCCTGGCTCGACGAGGAGCACAGCGCCTCGAAACGCTTCCTCGTGAGCGGCGCCATCTGGGCCCTCGCCGGCACCTTCTTCGGCCTCCTCGCCGCCCTCGAGTACTGGCTTCCGGACCTGGTCCACAACATCCCCCAGCTGAGCTTCGGCCGACTGCGCCCCACCCACGTCAACGCGGTCGCCTTCGGCTTCCTGTCCATGGCGAACATCGGCGCGATCCTCTACGTGGTGCCGGAGCTCTGCCGCACGAAGCTCTCCAGCGAGCGGGCCGCCAACATCCTCATGCTCGCCTGGAACGCGGTGATCATCGGCATGGTGCTCTGCCTCACCAACGGCATC
Organism: Holophagaceae bacterium; assembly: GCA_035758545.1. GTDB lineage: Bacteria > Acidobacteriota > Holophagae > Holophagales > Holophagaceae > JAFDVN01. The sequence goes on from DASTWQ010000030.1 coordinate 1,987, forward strand.
ACCGAGGGCCGTGAGTACGCCGAGATGCCGTGGTTCCTGGACCTCGCCGTGATGGGCGCGCTGATCCTCTATTGCTGGATCGTGTGGTCCACGATCCTGAACCGCCAGGAGAAGCAGCTCTACGTCTCGCTCTGGTACATCGCGGGCACCACCATGTGGTTCCCCATCGTCTACCTGATCGGCAACAAGGTCTTCTTCAGCGTGACGGGCATCGGCGATGCCATCGCCAACTGGTTCTACGGCCACAACATCCTCGGCCTCTGGTTCACCACCAACGGCATCGGCCTGACCTACTACTTCCTGCCCAAGATCACGAAGAACCCGCTGTACTCCCACCTGCTCTCCATCGTGGGCTTCAGCACCATCGCGATGTTCTACACCCCCACCGGTACGCACCACCTGCTGCAGAGCCCGGTGCCCGAGTGGCTGAAGGCCGTCGCCGTGATCAGCTCCATCATGCTGCTCGTCCCGGTGATGAGCGTGCTCGTGAACTTCTGGCTCACCATGAAGGGCAAGTGGGGCATGATGGCCGGCAACCTGCCGCTCCGCTTCTTCATCACCGGCATGTGGTTCTACCTGCTGACCTGCTTCACGGGCCCTTTCCAGGCCACCCGCTGGATCAACTGGTACCTCCACTTCACCCATTGGGTCGTCGGTCACGCCCACTTCGCGCTGCTGGGCACCTTCGGCTTCGTGGCCTGGGGCGCCGTCTACTACGTGCTGCCCCGCGTCACCGGCAAGCAGTGGTACAGCCGCCGCCTGGCGACCGCCCACTACTGGCTGTCCCTGGTGGGCACCTGCATCATGATCATCGCGCTCACCGTCGCGGGCCTGATCCAGGCCGCCGCCTGGGAGCAGGGCGAGGTCGTCTACCGCGGCGTGGTCATGTACCAGCCCTTCATGGCGATGCGCGCCCTCTCCGGCGTCCTGATCGTCCTGGGCCAGGTGTTCTTCGTCTACAACGTGATCAAGACGGTGTGGGGCTCTGAAGTCCTCGCCGAGGAGCCCCTCGAGGCCCCGCTCCCCTCCCAGGCCCAGGCCTGAACCGCCGGATAGGGATCAGAGACATGTCGACCAACCGGACCAACTACCTCTACCCCTCCATCGGGATGGGCCTCATCCTGGCCAGCATCATCTTCGTGGTGATCCTGGTGCCGCGGTGGACCTTCCGCCCGCCCAAGCCTGACTACCTGCGCGACTACACCGCCCAGGAGCTCCGTGGCCGGGAGATCTACAAGCGCGAAGGCTGCTGGTACTGCCACTCCCAGGTCAGCCGGCCCCAGGACTGGGACCACGGCCCGATCAGCCATTCCAGCGATTACTATTACGACCAGTACCACCTCGTCGGCTCCGAGCGCTCCGGCCCGGACCTCGCCAACATCGGCGGGAAGTTCCCGAACGAGTACCACATCCTGCACCACCAGAACCCGCGCTACGTGAAGCCCGGCTCCAACATGCCGCGCTACGACTACCTCTCCATGCAGGAGCTGGTGGACCTCACCGCCTACCTCCAGAGCCTCGGCGCCTACGGCACCCGCGCCCTGGACCCCAAGAGCGGCGAGATGAAGTACGCCAAGTTCGTCCACTCGAACTATGACGGCAAGGACGAGGTCGTGGCCGTGTGGAAGGACGGCGTCCAGGGCCGCGAGCAGCTGGCCAAGGAGCTGTACAACGAGCATCCCGAGGTCCCCTACAAGTACACGAAGGAGATCGAGGAGCTCGTCTACACCACGCCCAAGGAGAAGGAGCTCCAGAACGCCAAGACCCCCGTCAACGCGATGGTGAAGAAGGTCTTCGCGAACGAGGACGAGCTCGCCGACGCCCGCAAGGCCGACGAGTTCGCCAAGGCCTGGACCGAGGTGAGCTTCAAGGAGCCCGAGGTCGAGCCGACGGATCCCGTCGCCCTGGCCTCCCTCCAGAAGATCCGCCAGATCGCGAACCAGGGCCGCGGACTCTTCAACAACGAGTGCTCCACCTGCCACGGCCTCGCCGGCGACGGCATGGGCTGGTCGGCCTACAGCATGACCAAGCGCCCTGCCAACTTCCACGAGGCCAAGTTCGCGAACTACAACACCGACACCTGGTTCTGGCGCATCAGCGTCGGCGTCCCCGGCACCCAGATGCCGGTGTGGGAGAAGACCCTCGGCGCCGACCAGCGCATGTACCTCGCGGCCTACCTGAAGTACATCGCCCAGAACGGCGGCCTCGGCAAGCTCGCGGGCATGCCGGCCGAGCAGTACGGCCTGCCCCCCAGCGCCTACGGCATCAAGACCGAAGCCGCGGCCTCCGCCGCCCCGTCCAAGTGAGGGAATCCAATGGCTGACGATCCCAAGAACCTCGCCCACGACGAAGAGCCCATGGAGGAGGTGGCCGGCACGAAGGTCGGCCACGGCAAGGCCCCCTTCGCCCTGGTGATCCTGTTCCTCATCATCGTGATCTGGGCCGTCCTGGCCTGGATCCGCCCCAGCGGCACCTAAAGGGATGGAGGTCTAGCATGCCCATCCTCAAGGAGACCCTCATGAAGACCCGCACCGGAACCTGGACCGTGCTCGGCGCGCTGGCGGTGGCCATCGCCGCTGTCGCGGCCGTGGGCTGCGGCGACGCGAACGGCCTGTCCACCCAGGCGGCCAGGACCAAGGACCTGGTCCAGGCCGCGGCCTATGCCCCCCAGAGCATCGAGCCCGACTCCAGCGACGCCGACTACCCCCTGGGCAAGCCCTCCGCCCTGGCGGGCCGCAGCGTCTACCAGGCCAACTGCGCGGTGTGCCACGGCACCTACCTGACCGCCGCCGAGAAGGTGGCCTGGGACAAGCAGAAGGACATGCCCCCCGCGGCCTGGAACGAGGACACCCAGCGCCTCGTGGACGAGCGCCGCTACCCCGGGGACACCCCCGCGGAGTGGCTGGCCTCCCACCAGGACAAGAACGGCAAGCCCCTGGCTCCCAACGCCAATTGGCAGCCCAAGAACGGTCCTGACTTCTACAATCGCGACTGGCGATTCGAGCGCACCCCCGGCCAGCTCTTCCGGCTCATCGCCTACGGGCAGGTCCGCTCCAAGCTGGGCGACCCCTCCTCTCCCGTCCTGCAGCACCCCGGGCCCGTGGTGGATGCCGATGGCAAGCCCCTCCTGGACGCCAGCTGCAACCCGACCTACAAGATGGGCCTCGGCTGGATCAAGACCATCAAGGACGAGCGCGGCAACCTGATGGTGGCCCCCGGCGATCCCGCCCCGGTGTGGAACAGCGTCTACTACGTCTGGAGCCGCTCCATCGCCGCCGTGAACCCCAACCACTTCGCCGAGGTGTGGGGCGTCTACGGCCAGAACTGCAACGTTTGCCACGGCACCATCGCCAAGGGCGACGGGTTCCTCGCCAACACGCTGAACCCCATGCCCTTCAACTTCCAGAACCGGAAGGCGCTGGCGGAACAGACGGACGAGTTCCTCTACTGGCGCATCTCCGAGGGCGGGCAGTTCACGCACATCCCCGAGAGCGTCCGCACCACGATGTCGCCCCAGGCCCTGAACCTGTACGTCCACCAGTGGTCCGCCATGCCCGCCTGGAAGGGCGTGCTGAGTGACGCGGACCGCTGGATGGCCGTTGACGGCGTCCGCAGCGTCACTTACGACCACGAGTGAGGAGCCCAGGATGAACGACAACACCCGACGTACCTTCCTCAAGGCGGCCACGACCATCCCGATCATCGGCGGCGCCGTCCTGGCGATGCACTCGATCCTCCGCTATTTCAAGCCCACGATGGCCGGTGGCATCGATTCCATGATGGCCCCTCCGGACACGGCCCCGAGCCCGCCGCAGGTGGCCGCGGAGCTCTCCGACCTCCAGACCCCCTGGGCCTGCAAGGACTTCATCTACGTCCGCAGCTCCGTGGAGTACAGCAGCCGCAAGGTGCAGGGCGCCAAGATCCCCGGCTTCGTGCTGCGCCTGCCCGACGAGTTCGTGAAGGACAAGAGCGACCCGAAGAACTTCTACCTGATCGTGCAGCGCATCTGCCCCCACCTGGGCTGCACCTTCAACTTCGTGCCGGACCGGGACGTGCTGCACGGCAGCTACAACTACCTGGCGCCCCAGCCCTTCCATCCCTACTTCGCCTGCCCCTGCCATCTCTCGGTGTACGATCCCACGCACTACCAGGACAACGGGACGGGCCAGGAGCTGAGGGGCAAGGTCGTGTCCGGCCCGGCGCCCCGTCCTCCGCGCTTCATGGATTTCCAGATCAAGGACGGCAAGATCTTCATCACCGGCACGGAAGGAGGCGGCGTTGGCTGAGCTCGCGATGACCCCCAAGCCGGGCATTTTCGCCCGCACCGCATCCTTCTTCAGGAACCTGGTTCCCAAGCGCGGCGCGCTGGGCCACTGGTACCACGGCATCCTCGACGCCCCGGCCAGCCTCTGGGGCTGGCTCCAGGACCGCTGGGAGAAGATGGACCTCTTCGACGAGACCCATGTCGAGAAGGCGAAGACCAACCCCTGGTACGCCCTCGGCGGCATGTGGTACTGGGTCTGGATGCTGGTGATCGGCAGCGGCGTGCTGCTGATGATCTTCTACATCCCCGACACCAACCAGGCGTTCGGCTCCATCGAGCGCATCATGCAGAACTGGAAGTTCGGAGCCTTCCCCATCGGCTCCATCGTCCGCGGCCTGCACAAGTACGGCGCCGACGCCTTCATCATCCTGGCCACGATGCGCGTCTACCGCATCTGGTTCACCGGCGGCTACAAGGGCGGCCATGAGCTCAGCTTCATGGTGGCCCTGCTGATCCTGATCATCGGCATGTACTCCGGCCTCACCGGCTACCTGCTGATCTGGAACCAGCGCGCCCTGTGGGCGACCAAGGTGATGGCCACCTTCCCGACCTACCTGGACAAGAACCCCAGCTGGATCCCGGGCGGCGACTTCATCAACGCCACGAACCAGGGCAAGACCACCACCCAGGTCCTCCTGGGGGGCACGTCCATCGGCCCGGCCACGGTGACGCGCTTCTACGCGTTCCACTTCATGCTGAGCTTCCTGGCGATGATCTTCTTCGAGCTGCGGGTCTACCACCGCGACTTCAAGCGGATGAACATCGGCCGCTGGTCCAAGCTCATCATCTTCCTGATCATCGTCGCCATCGCGATCTTCCTGCCGGCGGCCCAGGGCAGCCCGGCCAACCCCGAGGTCACGCCCAATCCGATCCTGTCGGACTGGTACTTCCTCGCGATGTACCAGATGCTCAAGCTGCAGGACCCCTACCTCGCCACGATCCTCACGGTGGGCATCCCCTTCATCGTGATCTTCGCCCTGTTCATGGATCGCCGCCCCGAGACCAAGTGGGGGCAGCGCCAGATCTTCAACTGGATCGGCATCGGCGGCCTGATCTACTTCGTGCTGTTCAGCTTCCTGATCATCAACGAGATCGCCGACATCCACCGGGATCCCCCGCTCTGGTACTACTCGATGGGCCTCTTCCTGCTCATCGGCTACTTCCAGGACTGGGCCTACGTGATGAAGCGGGACAACAAGCGCTGGTGGGAGACCTTCCACCTGTTCTTCGTCGCCTTCATCCTGGTGGCCATGAGCGCCAACACGCTCTACCACTACTTCGGCGACATCCGCGAGCACAACGTCCGGGCCAAGGAGATCGCCCAGCAGATCATGGTCTCCAAGCACATGACCCTGGACCAGGCATACGGGTGGCTCGAGAGCAACCGCCCCAACCTCAACCTCTGGCACACCAACGAGGTCGTCACCGCGACGGGCAAGCCCAAGGGCATGGAGCTCTGGTGGCTGCATGCCCTGGCCTGGCTCGGCATCGCCGGCCTCGGGTTCCTCGTCGGCATGTACCGCTGGGGCGCCAAGCGCGACGCCCTGCAGGACGCCGAGGCCGCCAAGGCCAAGCCCAAGGCCGCCCCGGCCGCCGCCACCCAGGCCTAGGAGGATCCGGATGTACGACCGCAAGCGCGTGAGCTTCAGCAAGTGGACGGCGATCATCCTCGCCGTGGCGCTGCTGAGCCAGAGCATCGCGCGCTGGCGGGAGTTCTTCGCCGCCCCGGACCTGGCGACCTACCTCGGCGTGACCCTGGCCGTGACGCTCTTCCTGGCCCTGATGCTGGCCCTGGGCGTCGCGGTCTACGCCGAGGAGTCCAACCGCGGGACCATCCTGATCCCCAGGCCCTTCTTCCAGAAATGGGCGGACCGCTTCTTCCTCATCCGTCACGGCTCTTCGAGAGGCTGATCGTGAAAACCCAGCGCAACACATTCGGATGGATCTTCCTGGTCACGGGCCTGGTGATCTTCTACTTCCTGGCCGCCAGCGCCATCGCCACCGAGCTGAACGACATCCTCCACGGGCCGCCGTTCACCTCGATGCTCCGCGACCACATGCCGCACTGGCTCAACGCGGCCCTGGACGCCGTCCTGCCCCTCAAGGTCCAGGACCTGCCCTACATCAAGCATTTCAATCCCCAGCACCTCAGCACGAACGACAACCCCTTCGAGCAGTTCAACGTCGTGAAGTGGATGGGCTGGGCCTTCATCGTGGGCGCGATCGCCGACATCGGCACCGCCTACCTCACCCGCGTGAAGACCCAGGTCGAGGAGTAAGAGGCCGCCATGTATCGCAAGTTCCTCAAGACGACCAAGAGCCTCACCGTCAGCCTCGAAAAGGGGCTGAACGCGCTGACCACCCAGGAGCACAACCCCCTGTACTTCCACGGGGCCCTGCCGCTCTACATCTTCTGGTTCCTCATCTTCAGCGGGATCATGCTGTGGATGTACTACATCCCGACCCTGGAGCGGGCCTGGTCCTCGGTGAACTACATCACCAGCCTGCCGGTGCTCAGCCAGGTGGACGGGAAGTGGGTGACGGACGCGACGAACTCGGCCACCGGCATCCCCTACGGCGCCGTCGTCCGCGGCGTCCACCGTTGGGGCGCGGCCGGCATGATGATCGCCACCGTGCTCCACATGCTGCGCGTCTACTTCACGGACCGCCACCGCTCCTGGCGCTGGCTGCCCTGGATCTCCGGCGTGGGCCTCCTGGTCCTGCTGCTCTTCGTGGGCATCACCGGCTACCTCCTCGTGTGGGACAACCGGGCCTACGCCCTGACGGTCTTCACCCAGGAGTTCCTGAAGGCCCTGCCGCTGGTCGGCACCTGGCTGGCGGACTTCTTCGTCGCCGGCGGGCAGATCACGGACTACACCCTGACCCGCTTCTTCTTCTTCCACATCGCGGGCGCCTCGCTGATCTTCGTGCTCATCTGGGTGCACTTCATCCGCCTCAAGTACCCGGCGGTGACGCCCTCCCGTGCCACGAACTTCCTGACCTTCGGCTTCATCCTGGCCGCCGCGGGCACCTACCCGGCCGTGAACATCACCCAGGACCTGCTGACGAAGTACGCCTCCGACTCCCGCATCACCCAGTACAAGGACTACATCGCCTCCGACGCCCCGGCCCACATCGGCACCCTGGTGACGAACATCCGGTACGACGCCTGGTACATGTTCCCGTACTACCTCATCGACAA
>DASTWQ010000240.1:0-9300 GCA_035758545.1 Holophagaceae bacterium
TGAGCCGAAAGCTCCCTTGAAAACGCGGGCCTCCGGGCCCGCGTTTTCTTTTAGGCTGGGACCGTGGGCGACGAACGCTACGCCAAGCAGCGCATCTACCTCGGGCGGGACCGCGACGGGGCGCTCCGTAGCCGGCGCGCGGCCGTGGTGGGCCTGGGCGCCACCGGCTCGGTGATCGCCTCCTGGCTCGCCCGGGCCGGCGTCGGCCACCTCACCCTCCTCGACCGGGACCTGGTGGAGCGGTCCAACCTGCAGCGGCAGATCCTCTTCGGCGAAGGGGATCTGGGCCGCCTGAAGGCCGAGGCCGCGGCGGACCGGCTCCGGGAGGCCAATCCGGAGGTCGACCTGCGCCCGGTGGTCGCGGACCTCACCAGCGGCAACGCCCGGGAGCTGCTCGCGGGCTTCGACCTGATCTGCGACGGCACGGACAACTTCGAGGCCCGGTTCCTCATCAACGACGTGGCCATCGAGACCGGGATCCCCTGGATCTACGCCGGCGCCCTGGGGGCCGAGGCCATGGTCTGGCCCATCCACCCGCCCCGCACGCCCTGCCTGCGCTGCCTCATGGAGGAGCCCCCCGCCAGCGGCGACGTGGACACCTGCGACAGCGCCGGGGTGCTCGGCCCCGCCGTGGGCGTGGCCGGGAGCTGGGCGGCCCTGGAGGCGCTGCGGATCCTGGTCGGCGAGCAGCCCGGCGCGGAGCTGGTGCGCTTCGACCTCTGGAACGGCGAGCGCCAGTTCCTGAAGCCGCCCGCCAGCCGCTGCCGCTACTGCGCGGAGCGCATCACCGAGTTCCTCGACGAGCGCTGGACCCTGCGCGCCACGGCCCTCTGCGGCCTGGAGGGCGTCCAAATCCGCGTGAACCCGCCGGGGCGACTGGACCTCGCCGCGCTGAAACCTCGGCTGGAGCGGCGTACCGGGACCGTCTGGCAGCTCTCAGAGTTGGCCCTCAAGGGCGAGGAGGCCGGGAACCGGATCACCTTGTTCCGGGACGGCCGCGCCCTCCTCCACGGCCCCATGACCCCCGAGCGGGCCCGGGGCTGGTACGCGGAGACCCTCGGGTCATGAAGCTGCTGCTCGCCACCCGCAACGCCGGCAAGGTCCGGGAATTCGCGGCGCTGCTGCCGGGGGTGGAGCTGCTGCCCTGGCCCGCGGAGGCCCCGGAGCTGCCGGAGACCGGCGCCTTCTTCGCCGACAACGCGCTCCAGAAGGCCGAGGGCGCCCTCGCGTGGTGGCGGGCCCACCGCCTCGAGCCCTTGGACGGCGCCCTGGCGGACGATTCGGGCCTGTGCGTGGACGCGCTCTGGGGGGGACCCGGCGTCCTCAGCGCCCGCTTCTCGCCGGAGCTGGACCAGGCCGCCAAGAATCTCAAGCTGCTTGCCCTGCTCCCCGCGGACGCCGTCCGCACCGCGCGCTTCGTCTGCGTGCTGGCCCTCGCGCCCTGGTCCGACGAGCCCTTCACCGTGAGCGGCGCCGTGGAAGGGGCCCTTGCACCGGAACCTCGGGGGGCGGGCGGCTTCGGCTACGACCCCATCTTCATTCCCGAGGGCCACGGGCGCACCTTCGGCGAGCTGTCGGCGGAGGTGAAGCACGGCCTCAGCCACCGGGCCCGGGCCTGCGCCGCCCTGCGGGCCCGGCTCAGTCCTTGAAGCCCTCCTCGCGGAGGCGGACCGCCTCCTGGTAGGCCGCCAGCAGGGCGGTCTTCACTTTGTAGTAACCCTGGTCCGTCACCTTGGTGGTGAAGGTGAGGGTGCTGGTGAGCACGAAGCCGCCGCTCGGAAAGGGCTGGGGTGCCGAGATCAGGACCTGGGGCGGCAGCACGGCGGAGGAGCTCTCCTCCCGCAGCCGCTCGCCCAGGCGCTCGCTCCAGGCCTGGAGCCGGGGCGTCTGCTCCGCGGCCTCGGCCTCGGAGCCGAGGCGGACGCGGCCGTAGAGGGTGAACTGCAGGCGCAGCTGGGGTGGATCGAAGCCGTGGTTGACGAACCCCGACATGGTGGCGATCTGCTGGAACTCCCGCAGGAGGCTCTGGAGCTTCGGACTGGGTTGGGGTGGCTCGCGCTTGGCCATGGGTCCAGGATGGCAGGCCTCTGGGTGTGGCGCTTCTTTCCCATTCCGGGTCCGAGTTGCAAGGTCCCGGCAGCTGTGGTTGCCTTGAGCAACACCTCCCCGGATCTCCCATGACGCCCGCTCGCCCCGAGCTCCTTCCGCGCCGCGCGGCGCGCCGTGCCGCCCCGGTGCTGGCCTCCCTCCTGGCGCAGGCCCTCGCGGCCCAGGCGCCGGCCCCGGGCACCCCGCCGGCTCCGGACGCCCGGATCGCCCAGAGCCCCGCCCCGGCCCCGCCGCCGGCGCCGGTCCCCGCCCTCGCCACCAGCCGGGACATCACGTTCGCGGCGGCGGACCGGCCGCTGCCGGTGGATGGGGTTCCGGGCCACATCCAGGTCTTCATCCTGGAGGATCTGGAACGGAGCGGCGCCCGGACGGTGGGGGAATTCCTCGCCCGTGAGCTGCCCGCCCAGTTCCAGCAGACCGGCGGACCGGGCCTGCCGGTCTACGCCTACCAGGGCGGCGCCCGGCCCGAGGACACCCTGGTGCTCCTGGACGGCCTGCGGCTCTCGGATCCCAGCCAGCCCGCCCTCGACCTCGCCACCCTGCCGCTCACCGGCGTGGTGCGCCTGGAGATCCTCACGGGGACGGATTCGACCCGCTTCGGCCCCGGTGCCCAGGGGGGCGTGGTGGCCATCTACACCGCCGCCGCCTCGGCGCGCGGCGCTTCGGGAGAACTGGCGGGGCAGGGCGGCAGCGGCGGCCAGGGTCAGGGCCGGGCCCTCCCCTCCTTCGGCTGGTCCGGCGGCTGGTTCCACGCGGGGAGCCAGGCCCGGCAGGAGGACCAGAGCACCGAGACCCCCGAGGGCTACCGCACCACCACCAGCTTCGGCGCCTTCGGCCAGCGGATGGGGCCGGTGTCCCTCACCCTCGCCTACCGCAACCACTACCAGGGGGTGCCGGATCCCTACGCCGTCGCCACGGACCAGACCCGCATCTACGACCCCACCCGGACCTCCAGCTACCGCAGCCAGTCCGGCACCCTGGGCCTGCAGTGGGATCTCGGCCTGGGCTTCGCCCTCGTCCTCTCCGGCGGGAGCCAGAGCGTGGACCGCCTGGATCCCCGGCCAGGCACCAGCCCGGTCCTGATCCGGTCCACCGGCCGCACGGACCAGGGGGACCTCGCGCTGGTCTTCGGCTCCGGAGGCTTCGGGCTCCGGCTCCACGCCGGGGGCTTCCTGGCCCGGGACGAGCAGGGCTTCACCGGCAGCGCCCTCATCAACCTGGGCCACGCGAGGCATGGCGATGTGGGCCTCGAACTGGCCTACGAGCCCGTGCCCCGGTTGCGGCTCTCCGCCGAAGGCGGGATCCAGTCGGATCGGGCCACCCTGCGGCCCCTCAGCGGATCCGGCTCCGAGCACAGCGACCACGCTTCGACCTTCCGGGGCACCTTGAACCTGCGCCTGCCCCTGGGCTTCCGCTTCTACGCCGGCGGCGGCCAGGGCTACAACGCGCCCTCCCTGCCCCAATGGCTGGCCAACGCCGGCACCGGGGCGCCGGTGCTCGGCCCCGAGCGGAACGGCTTCGGCTTCGCCGGCTTCGGCTGGGGCCGGGGCCACTGGAACGCCCGGGTGGGCTCCAACCGCTCCACCTACCGCGACGCGCTGGTGTTCAACGGATTCACGTGGAAGAACGAAGGGCACCTGCGGGTCCAGGGCACCGAGGCCACCCTCGGGTACACCCGCGGCGGCTTCGGCGGGGAGGGCTTCGTCCGCGCCCAGGAGGCCCGGGACCTGGACGCCCCGGCGGATCCCTTCCGCACCCCCAACGCCACCAACCGCCCCTTCCAGAGCCACGGCCTGAAGGTCTTCGGCGGCTGGAGCCGGGTCCGCCTGGACCTCAGCTACCGCCAGGTGGGCGCCGGGTACCAGGTGGTCAGCGGCCCCATCGGCCGCGGCGGCGCGGCGGCGGCCCGGGTGGAGAGCGTCGTCACCTACCAGGTCCTGGACACCACGGCGACCTTCACCCTCGGGCGGCACTGGACCCTCATCGCCCGGGGGGAGAACCTCCTCCAGCCCCGGACCACCGTGGACCAGTGGCTTGCCCAGGCCCAGGACACCCAGGCGGACGCCTACCGCACCTTCGGGTATCCCGCCCAGGGCGCCAAAGGCTCCCTGGAGGTGATCTTCCGGTACTGACCGCGCTCCGCGGTTGCAGGGACCCCTCCGGCGTGAAAGGCTGGAGGTCGACATTCGTGCTGGATGTTCGGGAAGCCGGTGAAAGTCCGGCGCTGCCCCGCAACGGTAAGCACCCCGCGACAGCGGGAGACCCTCGCGCCCACCCGGGCGGAGAGGTTCCGGGGTCACTGGGGCGCCGCCCCGGGAAGGTCCCGGAAGACCGCGCAAGCGGCCGTCGCGTGCGAGCCCGGAGACCGGTCCGGCATTTCCACCACCCGCCGAGGGAGCGGGGCGGCCGCCCTTCCCCCGGGAGGGCTCCGTCCCCTGTCCGGCTTCATGCGGAGGCATGAATGGGCGCGAGCCGACTCCTTTTCCACCTCGTCCTGGGCGCCGCCCTGGGCTCCCCCCTCGGCGCCGCCGAGACCGAGGTCCCCACCCCGAAGGCCAACGCCTCGGCCACGGTGACGGTCACCGCCGAGGCGGCCCCGGTGGACCTGGCCAGGACCCCGAACCCCGTCACGGTGATCACCGCCGACGAGATCCGCCGCAGCGGCGCGAAGAACCTCGCGGAGCTCCTGGCCCAGGCGGCGCCGGGCCAGCTCCTCTCCTTCGGCGGCCCCGGCGCCACCAGCAGCCTCTACCTGGGCGGCGCCCGGGCCCAGGACGTGGTCGTGCTGCTGGACGGCATCCGCATCACCGACGCCTCCAACCTCAGCCCGGACTTCGCCACCATCGGCCTCGAGGGCATCGACCGGGTGGAGATCCTCCAGGGGCCCGCCAGCACCCGCTACGGCGCGGACACCCACGGCGGCGTCGTGGCCCTCTACAGCGCCGGCCCCGGCAAGCCCGGCCTCTCCGGCGAGGCCCTGCTCGGCGGCGGGAACCACGGCAACGCCTTCGCCCAGGCCTCCCCCGCCTACGCCTGGGGCCGCGGCTGGGCCCGCCTGGACCTGCGGGCCCGGAAGGAGGACGCGCCCACGCCCACCACGGATCCCTATCGGGAGGACGCCGCGGCCCTGAGCCTGGGCCAGCAGGTGGGCGAGGAGGGGCTCCTCTCCCTCACCTACCGCAACCACTACCAGGCCCAGCCCATCCCCTACGACGCCTCCTACCCGCCGCCGCTCTACGCCTACCAGCCCCTCTACAACCCGGACCGTGAATCCAGCCTGCGCAACGAGCAGCTCATCGGTAGCTGGCGCCAGGGCTTCGGCGACGCGCTGAACCTGGAGCTGAGCCTGGGCCAGAGCCTACAGGACCGCGTGGAGCCCGGCTTCGGCGCGGGCCCGGAGCGCTTCCACAGCCAGCGCAACCAGGCCGTCGCGTCGCTGTCCTGGACCCCCGGTCCCCGCACCCGCTTCTCCGGCATGCTCGACGCCAGCGTCGAGTCCGTGGGCTCGCCCTCGTACACCACCGCCGGGAACGACCGCGCCGAGGCCCGGCACCTGGCGATGGGCCTCGAGCAGGTGGTGGACCTCGCGGAGGGCCTGCGGCTCGTCGCCAGCGAGCGGGGCCAGAAGGACCGCATCGCCTACACCTTCGGCGACGGCACCGGCATCCCCGAGCGCGGCAGCCGCGCCTTCGTCGGCAAGCTCGGCCTCACCTGGTCCTTCGCCCAGGCCTGGCGGGTCTACGCCTCCTTCGGCAACAGCTACAACACGCCCCAGCTCTACGACCTCACCTACAACCTGGCCAACGGCTACGGCGACCTCGGCAACGAGAAGAGCCGCACCCTGCAGCTCGGCGCGGCCTTCGCGCAGGGCCCCTGGACCGCCGCCCTGGAGGCCTCCCGCACCGCCTACAGCCAGGTGGTGGTCTACGTGCCCCTGCCGGGCTTCACCTACCGCTACGCCAACGGCACGGACCTCCGGGTGCAGAGCCTCGAGGCCCGGGGCGGCTACCGCGGCCGGGGCTGGAGCCTGGAGGCCTTCGCCCGCAGCCAGGAGGCGAGGAACGAGAGCGTGGCCCCGGAGCTGCAGCTCCGCAGCGGCGGCGCCACGGGACGGCCCTTCTTCATGGGCGGCCTGAAGGCCTCCGCCGCCTTCGGCCCCGTGGACACCTACCTGCGCTGGTCCTGGACGGGCTCCAGCTACCAGTACGTCGATGCCCTCAGCGCCGTGGACGGCACCCGCACCCACTTCAACGACCTGGCCCTCGGCGCCCTCTGGTCGCTGGGGCAGGGCCTGAGCCTGGAGCTCCGGGGCGAGCATCTGCTGCAGCCCCGCTGGACGACGGCCCAGTGGCTGGACGGGGACCGGTTCCGGCAGAACGACGCCTACCTCGTCCCGGTCTTCCCGGCCCAGGGCCCCACGGCGACGGTGGCCCTCCGCTACCGTTACTGAGATGCGTCGCCTGCTGCTCGTTCTGCTCTCCGGGGTCCTGGCCTTCGCCGGGACCCCGAAGCGGGTCGTCTCCCAGACCGCCGGCACGGACGAGATGCTGATGGCCCTCGCCGATCCCGGCCAGATCGCGGCCCTGAGCGTGCTCGCCCGGGACCCGGCCTACTGCTACGACGCGGCGAAGGCCGCCCGCTTCCCCCAGCTGGCGGCCTCCGACGCCGAGGCCATCCTCCGCTTCCACCCGGACCTGGTGCTGATGGCCTCCTACTCCCGGCCCGAGACCGTGGCCCAGGTGCGGCGGGCGGGGGTCGCGGTGATCCTGCTGGACCGCTTCGACACCTACGCGGACACCTGCGCGGACCTGCGGGCCATCGGCGCGGCCGTCGGTCATCCCGAGCGGGCCGAGGCCCTCATCGCGCGGATGCAGGCCCGGGTGGACGCCCTCGCCCGGCGGCTCCAGGGGGTCGTCCCGGTGCGGCTGCTGGCGCCCTCCAGCTACGGCTACATCGCCGGCCACGGCACCACCTTCGACGACGTCTGCCAGCACGCCGGGGCCATCAACGTCGCCGCCGAGGCCGGCGTGCAGGGCCACGCCCCGGTCTCCTCCGAGAAGGTCCTCACCTGGCGCATCGACGCCCTGGTGCTGGAGGGCCCCGACCGCGCCTCCGCCCTCGCCTGGGTGCGCCAGGCCGCGCCCTACAAGTACCTGGACGCCGCCCGCCTGGGCCGCTGCGTGCTGCTGCCGGAGGCGCTGCTGGCCTCCGTGAGCCAGCACCGGGTGGACGCCTACGAGGCGCTGGCCAAGGAGCTGCATCCGGAGCGCTTCCGGTGAGGCGCGGCGCCTGGCTCCTGCTGACGGCCCTCCTGCTGGGGCTGCTGGTGGCGAGCCTGGCGGTGGGCGAGCTGCGGCTCTCGCTGGCGCAGATCTGGGCGGGGCTGCGGGGCACGGATGAGCTGGCCCACACCGTCATCTGGAACCTGCGCCTGCCCCGGGCCCTCGTGGCCGTGGCCGTGGGCGCGGGCCTGGCCGCCTCCGGCGTGGTCATGCAGGCCCTCTTCCGCAATCCGCTGGCGAGCCCGGATCTCCTGGGCGTGAGCAGCGGCGGGGCCCTGGGCGCGGTGATCGCCCTCTCCTTCGGCTTCGGGGCCGAGAACCTCGTGGCGGTGCCCCTCTGCGCCCTCGCCGGCGCCTTCCTCGCCGTGGCCCTGGTGCTCATGCTGGCCCGCCAGGGCGCAGGCATGGAGCGGCTCCTCCTCAGCGGCGTGGCCCTCGCGACCCTGCTGGGCGCGGGCACGAGCTTCGTGCTGAGCCTCCACGCGGACCAGTTCCGGCGCTCCATCGCCATGGTGTTCTGGATGCTGGGCGGCCTCGAGGACCGCACCTGGGAGCACGTCGCCATGGCGGTGCCCGGCGTCTTCCTCGGGTGCCTGCTGCTGCTGCCCCTGGGCCGGCCCATGGACCTGCTGGCCCTGGGCGAGGGCGGCGCCCAGAGTCTGGGCGTGGACGTGAAGCGCCTGCGCTGGAAGCTCATCGCCCTTTCCACCCTGCTCACGGCGCTCGCCACCGCCGTGGCGGGCCTCATCGGCTTCGTGGGCCTGGTGGTGCCGCATTTGCTGCGGCTGCTGGTGGGCCCCGGCCACCGGCGCCTGCTGCCCCTCTCCATGCTGGGCGGGGCCAGCTTCCTCCTGGCCTGCGACCTCGCCACCCGCTTCGCGCCCGGGGAGCTGCGGGTGGGCGTCGTGAGCGCCGTGGTGGGCGGGCCCTTCTTCCTCTGGCTGCTGCGGAGGCGCCCGTGAGCGGCCTCCTCGCCCGGCGCCTGTCGGTCCCCGGCCGGCTGGAGGACCTCGATTTCGAGCTGCCCATGGGCTGCCTCGCCGCGGTCGTGGGCCCCAACGGCGCCGGCAAGTCCACGCTGCTCCAGGCCCTGGCGGGGCTGCTGCCCTGCGCCGGCGAGGTGGCCTGGCAGGGTGAGGCCCTGGCGCGGATTCCCGCCCTCGACCGCGGCCGCCGCCTCGCCTGGGTGCCCCAGGAGCTGCGGGCCGAATTCGGCTTCCCCGTGCGGGAGGTGGTCGCCATGGGCCGCTTCGCCCACGGCGACGACGACCGCGGCGTGGAGGAGACCCTCGACCGGCTGGACCTGCAGCCCCTCGCGGCGCGGCCCCTCACCCGGCTCTCCGGCGGCGAGCGCCAGCGGGCCTTCCTCGCCCGGGCCCTGGCCACGGAGGCGCCGCTCCAACTCTGGGACGAGCCCCTCTCCCAGCTGGACGTGCGCCACCAGCTGGAGCTGCTGGAGCTGGCCAAGTCCCTCTCCGTGGCCGGCGGCCTGGTGCTGCTCAGCGTCCACGACCTCCGCGTCGCCCACTGCATGGACCGGGTCCTCATGCTGGACCGGGGCCGCCTCGCCGCCGCCGGCACCCCCGAGGAGGTGCTCACCCCCGCGCGCATCCGCGAGGTGTTCGGTGTCCGCGCCCGCATGGGCGAGACCCTGATCCTGGACCTGCCCTGAGAGAAGCCTTCACCGCAGAGGCGCGGAGGGTGCAGAGGAGAGGCCTCTGCTGATCGCATCCGGGGCGTCGTTCCTCCCGCGGCGGGTGTGGACTGGATTTCTCCGCGTCCTCCGCGCCTCGGCGGTGAATACACTTCCCCCATGGCGCTCATCGGCATCCTCGGCGGCAGCGGGCTCTACGCGATGGAAGGGGTCGCCGTGCGCGAGCGGCGGACGGTGGCGACGCCCTTCGGCGAG
>DASTWQ010000249.1:0-8942 GCA_035758545.1 Holophagaceae bacterium
CCCATGAAGGGGTTGGCATCGGCGATGGGCGCGTCGCTGCCGAAGCAGACCGTGGCCCCGCCCTTCAGGAAGCGCCGCCAGGGGTAGGCCTCATGGACCCGCGCCGGGCCCAGGCGCGCGGGCGTCCAGGCGTGGTCGTCGGTGCAGTGCATCGGCTGGACGCTGGCGATGATGCCGAGCTTCCCGAAGCGCGCCGCGTCGGCATCCGTGACGATCTGGGCGTGCTCGATGCGGGGCGGGGCGCTGGGCGCGTGGCCCAGGGCCTTCAGGTCCGCCTGCAGCAGGTCCAGGGCTGCGCGGTTGCCCGCGTCGCCGATGGCGTGGAGCGCGGGCTGGTAGCCGGCCTTCAGCACCGCCAGGGCCTCCCGGCGCACCATCCCGGGATCCATCACCCAGAGGCCCTTCCGCCCCGGCTCATCCGCGTAGGGCGCCAGCAGCCGCGCGCCCCGGGAGCCCAGGGCCCCGTCCATGTAGAACTTCACGCCCTGCACCTGGAAGAAGCTCAGGGCCGTGGCCCTGGGCTGGGCCAGCTCCGCCTTCACCGCGTCCTGGTCGTCCCGGTGCACGTAGGCAAAGACCCGGATGGGCAGCTTCCCCTGGGCCTGCAGGGCCCGGTAGGCCTGAAGGTCCAGGGCCGGCACGTCGAGATCATCGGCGGAGGTGAAGCCCAGGGCCTCCAGGTGCCGCAGGCCCGCCAGCAGGTTGGCCTCGGCCTCCGCCAGGGTGGGCTTGGGGAGCTTCGCGGCCATGAGGTCCTTGGCGCCGTCCACGAGGACGCCGGTGGGGTTCCCCACGGCGTCCCGCAGGATGCGCCCGCCCGCCGGGTCCGGCGTGGCCTTCGTGATGCCCGCGACCCGCAGGGCCGCCGAGTTCACCCAGGCGGCGTGGCCGTCCACCCGCTCCAGGTAGGCGGGGCGGTCGCCGGTGAGGGCATCCAGCTCCTGGAGGGTCGGGAAGGCCTGGCCCGGCCAGAGGTTCTGGTCCCAGCCTCGGGCCCGGACCCAGCCGCTCGGGTTCGCCGCGCACCAGGCCTTCACCCGGGCGAGGACCTCGGCCTCGGACTTCAGGCCGGTCACGTCCGCCTGCCGGGCCATGGCCCCCAGCTCGCCCACGTGGGCGTGGCTCTCCAGGAAGCCCGGCAGCAGGGAGCCGCCCCTCAGGTCCACCCGGACGGCCTTCGGGTAGCGCCGGCGCAGGGCCGCGGCGGGGCCCACGGCGGCGATGCGGTCCCCGGCCAGGGCCACGGCCAGGCCCTTCGCGAAGCGCCCGTGGCGGCCGTCGTCCTGCCAGACCTGGGCGCCGGTGAGCAGGGTGACGGCGGGGGCGGGGGGCGGGAGCTGCGGCATGACCACCTCGGGAGCGTCCCGCCAGTGTAAGTCTCCATTTCGCCCGGGGCCCGCCCTTCGATACCGTGAAGGGTTGGGAGTGACCCATGTACCAGCCGGATTTCCTTGCCCAGGTCCGCGAGCAGCTGCAGGTCCAGGAGGACCCGGCGAAGCTGCGGCAGCCCTCCTTCGAGACCAGCTCCGGCATCCCCCTGAAGAACAGCTACACCCCGGCGGACATCGCCGACCAGGATCCCCTGCGGGACCTGGGGGCGCCCGGCAGGTTCCCCTTCACCCGCCACGTGCAGGCCTCCGGCTACCGCGGGCGGCTCTGGACCATGCGCCAGTACGCGGGCTTCGCCACCGCCGAGGAGAGCAACGCCCGCTACCGCTACCTGCTGGCCAACGGCACCACGGGCCTCAGCGTCGCCTTCGACCTGCCCACCCAGATCGGCCTGGATCCGGACCATCCGATGTCCTTCGGCGAGGTGGGCAAGGTGGGCGTGTCCATCGCGTCCCTGGAGGACATGCGGACCCTGTTCAAGGACATCCCCCTGGACCAGGTCACCACCAGCATGACCATCAACGCCCCGGCCTTGGTGCTGCTGGCCTTCTACCTGGCGGTGGCGGAGGAGCAGGGCGTCTCCTGGAACCAGGTCGGCGGCACCATCCAGAACGACATCCTCAAGGAGTACATGGCCCGGGGCACCTACATCTTCCCGCCCCGGCCGAGCCTGCGGCTCATCACGGACATCTTCGCCTTCTGCGCGGACCAGGTCCCCGCCTGGAACACCATCTCCATCTCGGGCTACCACATCCGCGAGGCCGGCTGCACGGCGGCCCAGGAGATCGCCTTCACCCTGGCGGACGGCGTCGCCTACGTGCAGGCCGCCCTGGACGCCGGGCTCCAGCTGGAGGCCTTCGCGCCGCGGCTCTCCTTCTTCTTCAACAGCCACAACCAGTTCTTCGAGGAGGTGGCGAAGTTCCGCGCCGCCCGCCGCCTCTGGGCCCGGATCATGCGCGACCGCTTCGGGGCCCGGGACGCCAAGAGCCAGATGCTGCGCTTCCACACCCAGACCGCCGGCTCCACGCTGACGGCCCAGCAGCCGGACAACAACATCGTCCGCACCACCGTCCAGGCCCTGGCGGCGGTCTGCGGCGGCACCCAGAGCCTCCACACCAACTCACGGGACGAGGCCCTGGCCCTGCCCACGGAGCAGAGCGCCATGATCGCGCTCCGCACCCAGCAGATCCTCGCCTTCGAGTCCAAGGCCGCCGATGTCGTGGACCCCCTGGCGGGCTCCTACTACGTGGAGAGCCTCACCGCCGAGCTGGAGAAGCGGGCCGAGGCCCTCATCGCCCGGGTGGATGACCTGGGCGGCATGGTGAGCGCCATCGAGAAGGGCTTCCCCCAGAAGGAGATCCAGAACGCCGCCTACGCCTACCAGAAGGCCGTGGAGAAGGGCGACCAGATCGTCGTCGGCGTGAACAGGTTCACCATCCAGAACGAGCAGATGCCCGAGCTCCTGCGGGTGGACGAGGCCCTCGGCGACCAGCGCCGCAAGCAGGTCCAGGCCCTGCGCGATCGCCGGGACAACGGCGCCGTCCGCCAGCGCCTGGAGGCCCTGCAGACCGCCGCCAAGGGCTCCGACAACCTCATGCCCCCCATCCTCGCCGCCGTGAAGGCCTACGCCACCGTGGGTGAGATCTGCGGCGCGCTGCGGGAGGTGTTCGGCGAGTACCAGGAGCGGTTGGTGCTCTGAGCAAGGGGCTGGAGGCCGGGGGCCGGGGCTGGTGAGGACCGGGCCCGGAGGCCGGTTATAGGATCAGCGCTTGGACCACTCCAGCAGGGCGATCTGGGCCGCCTGATTGACGGTGATGCCCGCGGCCTTGGCCTTGGTGGCCACGGCGGACCAGATGCTGTCCTGGACCCGGAGCGAGTGGGGCGTCGTGGGTTCCACCCGGGCGCCCTTGGGCGGGCGCCCGGGGCGGGTGAGCCGCCTGGCGGCCTGAGGCCCGTACTTCGCCTCTGCCCAGGCGGCTTCCTGCTCCAGGTGGGCTTCAAGTTCCGCCACGGTGGGACGCTGGGTTTTGGTGGGCACCTTGGTCGTGGGCTTGATCGTCTTGGTCATCGGGTCCTCCTCTGCTTGGTCCGGATCGGGAAGGCGGTGATCGGGTAGAGACCCTCATCGGTCTCCGCGTAGATCACGCGGATCAGCCTCCCGGAGGAAGCCGTGCCTTCCGCGATGAACCGGTAGGGCTCCTCGCTGGGCATGAACCCGGCATCCTGCGCATCGAAGACCTACTCCACCTCCTCGGCGGTGAGGCCGTGGGCCTCGATCTTCTCCAGGTTCCGGCTTCCCCAGACGAGTTCCATGCGGCCCTCGGATTAAATGTATCACATTTGTTGGACCGCGCAAGCCCCTGAACCCTCCAGCGCCCGACCGCCGGGACAACGGCGCCGTGCGCCAGTGCCTGGAGGCCCTGCAGACGGCGGCCAAGGGCTCCGACAACCTCATGCCCCCCATCCTCACCGCCGTGAAGGCCTACGCCACCGTGGGTGAGATCTGCGGCGCGCTGCGGGAGGTCTTTGGCGAGTACCAGGAGAGGTTAGTGCTCTGAGCCAATCGGCCGGCTTCGATGCCAGCAGGGCTCGTCAGTCCCAGATTGGCGTTGAACGACCCATCAGAGTTCGGGATATCCCTTGGCCCTCGGCCGTGAGAACCGGAATCCGAGATACGGGCCTATAACGAAGACCAAGGCGAAGGCGAGCACGAAATAGACGGGATCCCACCATCCCGGCGCCCAGGAGCACATGGCGATGACGCCCGTGGCGGCCCCAAGGACGGCAGCGGTGACGAATCCGAGGCAGGTCCCCAGGGCCATGAAGATGAAGGTCTTCAACCAGTCCCGGGTGGACGTTTCGGTGGTGGATTCAGGCATTGTTGCTCAAGGTTCGATTCACTGTATCCAAAACACCTGATTCAAGCCGACCCGCAGAGCGGTTTTTGCTTGAATGAATCGTTAGGTTTCATCCCTTGGGCCCTTTACGCTTATTTACCTTCCTTGCCAGGGCCTTCATTGCCTTTGACTTGCCATCGAATAACTCAGCCAAGACATGTTCGATTAGCTCGTACGCATCCAGGACGTCATCCGCAGAAATCTCAGCACCTGGATGACTGCCTGCGTTGCCGAGCCACTTAATTGCCAGAAGGAGCTCTTTGACGTTTGCGTATTGGGCCGGTAGCAAGGTAATACGGATGTGCAAGGATATAGGCCGACGATTTCCCCCTTGAACTTGGAAACGTTTGACGCCCAAGTGAGTAACCAACGCCTCGATAGCGGACCTCGCAAAGTTCAACGCTGCACTGGGCGAGGCAAAGAATTGGGCAAACGAGTTCTTTAGCTCGGTGCCGACGGATTCAGGGCATTCGGCCGGGATCTTAAAAAGTGTGAGCGGTGGATCAAAGAACAGGGGCCGAAAGAAATCGGCGAAGATATAGTCCGGCTCCCCGTCCCGGTCGAACTTGACATCGTAGTCGACTACGCCGCGGCCAACATTAGCGACAATTTCCTTGCAGGAATCATTGCTGCACTCAAGTAGGCAGATATACGAATACCGGATCCAGTCAGGATCCCACGCCTCGTGGTCATGCGCTTCCCGCGACGACCGTGTTTCCACCTTCTGAAAGGTCTCCGGCTTAATTCGAAGTACGCTTTTCCGGCAAGTCGGACAAACCCAATCAAGCGGCGAACTTTCAGTGAAATATGCTTTTAGCTGAGGCCGATCCATAGTCTCTCCAGTGGCAACTAACGATCAATGTAGGTGGTCCAGTTGCAACGCGGTTGGGCCCGCTTGAGTGAGTGGTTAGGCCTTTCTGGCTGTGTCGTTAAGCAAGTCAATTGCTCTGAACGCGAGGTTGGCATAGTTCTGAGCCATCTCAGGCGAAATCGCGAAATCTGGGGCGTGCGCAGCCATGTTTCTGAGTTCTCTCAAATTGCCCATGGCTCGAACGAGTTGATCTGGAAGATTCGCTTCAGATGCGACCCGATGTATCAGAGCCATCGGATTATGAAGGGCCATCTGCATTCCTAGCCGTTCCGAGAGGGTGCGGGCCGTCTGCTCAAATTCAATCCAGGCTTCAAGAACGGCCGACCTGGGTGAAATTGCAATCAGGGACTGGATTCGCTCATTTCTAGATTGATCCGGCTTGGGCTCAGCCTGTGGCATGGGAGCAGATTTCTGCCCTTGCTCGGCCTCAGCCATCTTCGCATTGAACTTCGCCTCAAAATCTCGGTAGCGAAATTGAGACATCCGATCCATCAGGGCTTGCAGCTCTGCTCTGAACATATATGCAAGCCAGATCACAACGATTGGCCAAACCAAAATCCGGAGAACTGCGATGCATTGATCGACTGTCACGAGATCTCCTTGGATAAGGCCTAACGATGGAGGAAGGCGGGCCCAACGACCAGCTCCTCGGTGCTTTGGAAGATGGATCCCGCGCTCAGGTGGGCAGCGGACATGGCGAGAATGAAACTTCTGCTTCGGTGCCGAGACCGCAGACTTGGTGGATCATGGCCCACATCCTACGCCGGGCCTTCGGGATGCCAAGAGAGAACGCATCGGCCCTTTGACGGGCTCTCGGGGCCCTCTGGATGGGCCACTCCCACCGCACGACTGGCCCCCAGAAGCCTGAAGCCTGCCGTTAGATCCTGAGGAACGCATGCGTTCCTCAGGGTAGCCTAAAACCTAGATATGCCTCGCCGCCCCGTCGACCGCCTGCTGCTCCTCTTCGCCCTGCTCCTGATGGCGCTGGGGCTGGTGTTCATCTATTCGGCGTCGGCGGTGAAGGCCTTCCAGGTGAACCCGGCGGGGGCGGCCTTCCTCACGCGGCAGCTGGTGGGCTGCGGGGTGGGGCTGGTGCTGATGCTCTTCGCGACCCAGGCGGAGCTGGGGGGGCTGGTGCAGGACTGGCGGCCCCTCAAGGTCTGGTACGGGCTCATGCTCCTGCTGCTGCTGGGGGTCTTCGCCTTCCACAAGATCAACGGCGCCCACCGCTGGATGAAGCTGGGGCCCCTCAGCTTCCAGCCCTCGGAGTTCTTCAAGCCCCTGGCGGTGCTGCTGGCGGCCTCCTGGATGGTGCGGCACCAGGACAAGTGGCGGGAGACCAAGGAGGCCCTGCCGGGGCTCTTCCGGCTGGCCCTGCTGCTGCTGCCGCCCCTGGCGCTGATCCTCAAGCAGCCGGACTTCGGCACCACCTTCCTCATCGTCTTCGTGGTGATGCTGGTGGTCTTCCTGGGGGGCGCGCCCCGGTGGATCTTCGCCATCGCCACGCCGGCCCTGGGCCTGGTGGGCTTCCTCTTCGTGCGGCTCTCGGCCTACCGCTGGGAGCGGGTCACCAGCTTCCTGCACCCGGACGCGGACCCGCTGGGCACGGGCCACCAGGCCCTCCAGAGCCTCGTGGCGGTGGGCAACGGCGGCGTCGCCGGCGTGGGCCTGGGCCAGGGCATGCAGAAGCTCTTCTACCTGCCGGAGGCCCACACCGACTTCATCTATGCCGTCATCGGGGAGGAGGCCGGCCTCATCGGCACCGTGCTGGTGCTGGCGCTCTTCGCGGCGATCCTCTGGCGGGGCTTCCGCATCGCCCGCCGCTGCCAGGACGCCTTCCTGGGCCTGACGGCCATGGGCCTCACCCTGCTGCTGGTGGTGCAGGCCCTCATGAACATGAGCGTGGTCCTGAGCCTGGCGCCCAACAAGGGCATCCCGCTCCCCTTCATCAGCTACGGCCCCTCGAGCCTGATGGCGAGCCTGCTGATCCTGGGGCTGCTGCTGAGCGTGTCGAAGGATACGGCGTAGGGGTGAGGTGGTGAGGGGTGAGGTGGTGAGGGGTGAGGTGGTGAGGTCGATCTGTTGCGGCCTCCGGCCGCGTCCCCTTCAATGAGGGCGCGGGCCCAAGGCCCGCAAGTGATGGGAACCTCGCCACCTCGCCCCTCAGCCCTCGTCCCTCACCCAAGAGACAGCGGCTCGTCCTCGTCGTCATCCACCAGCGTGATGTTGGAGCCGGCGCCCAGCAGGACGGCGTCCTCGTACATGTTCTTCAGCTTGGTGGTGTAGCGGTCCGCCTGGGCGAGGCGGGGGTCCTCGGCGAGGTCGAAGCCGACGCGCCGCAGGCCCGTGAGGGATTCGGGCTCCCGGCCCAGGATCGCCCCCAGCAGCTTGAGAGGGTTGAGGCCGGCGGTGGGGCCGAGGGCGGTGGTGAAGGTGAGGTCGGGGCCCTCCCAGGCCATGGACAGGACCACGGGGCGCAGGTCCACGCGCTTCTCGGCCTTCTGGCCCTCCACCTTGCCGGCCTTCTCCAGGAAGAAGGCCTCGCTGGCGAGGAAGGCGGCGACCTTCTCAGGGGCGTCGGCCTGGTCCGAACCCCAGCGCCAGTGGGCGGTGCGGGCCAGCTCCGCGACGGGGGTCGCGAAGACCGGCAGCTCGGTCCAGTCCAGGAGCCGCAGGCCCTCCGGCAGGCGGGCGTTGAGGCGGGGCAGCAGCTCCTCGGCCTCGCCGGCGCTGCGGCGGAGCTGGACCTCCAGCCACTCGCCCTCGGAGCCCGCGCCCGGGGGCAGGGGCGGCGCGCAGGCGAGGAGGGGCCGCGGGCGCTTGCCCAGGTCCAGCTCCAGGGGCAGGCCCTCCAGGCGCAGCACCTCCGCGAAAAGCCGCTGCAGCTCGGGGCTGCCGAAGGGCAGGGCGGCGCCGGTCTTGGTGTAGCGGGCCCGGGCCAGCAGGCGGTCCGCATCCAGCTGCAGGCGCCCGGCCCGGCGCTGCTTCTCCCGGGCCGCGAGGGGGTCGAGCTTCGCGCGGAGAGCGGCATCGTCGCGCCGATGGGCCCGGGCCCAGTCCAGGGCGGCCTCGGCGAAGCCGTCGGCCTCCAGGGCCGCCAGGGCCTCGGCGTCCTGGCCTTCTGCGAGCAGGGCCAGGGGCGCCGGCAGGCGGGCGGGCGCGGCGGCGGCCGCCGCGGCCAGGGCCGCCTCCAGCAGGGCGGCGCGGCGCTGGGCGGCTTCCAGGGGCGAAGGGATGGGCGCGGTCACCGCTCCAGTGTAGGCGCCGCGGCCGTGGTCCTGAGCGGCGCGCCCAGGTCCGCGGGCAGCGCCTCGCCCGCCATCCAGGGGGCGAGGCGCTCGAAGGTGGGCGTCCAGAAGGCCCAGTCGTGGCCGCCGGGGGCGAGGATCAGGGCCACCGGCGGGTGGCCGGCCTCCCGGCAGCGCCGGGCGAAGGCCTCGGTGGCGGGGGCCAGGTGGTACTTGTCCTCGGTGCCGCAGCCGAGCACCAGCGCGGTGTCGCCGGCGAGGTGCTTCCAGGGGTTCCAGGGCGCGAAGCCGGCGGCGTCCTCCGGGAAGGTGCGCTCCAGGCTCCAGCGGATCCAGAAGCCCACGCCCCGGAAGGGCACGTCCACCAGGGCCGGCGAGAGGGCCACGCAGCGGCCGAAGGTCTCGGTGCGGGCGGCGAGGTTGAGGGCGCCGAAGCCGCCCATGCTGAGGCCCGCGACCGTGCGGGCGGCCCGGGCGCCGCCGAAGCCGGGATGGGCGCGCTCCATGCGGGGCAGCAGCTCCTCCCGCAGGAACCGC
>DASTWQ010000237.1:0-8460 GCA_035758545.1 Holophagaceae bacterium
CATGCCGGCGAGCAGGGCGCCTGCGGCGACGAGGAGGTCATCCTTGGCGACGCCCTGGACCTGGCCCGCCGACGGTCGACCTATCCCGGCGCGCGCTTCAGCGGCCCGCATCCGGCGGACAGCCTCTTCCGTCGCGCAGCCGACGGCGAGTTCGACGCCGTGGTGGCCCTCTACCACGACCAGGGTCTCATCGCCGTGAAGACACTGGAGGGCGATCGGGCCGTCAACGTCACCTTGGGCCTGCCCTTCGTCCGCACGAGCCCCGACCACGGCACGGCCTTCGACAAGGCGGGACGCTGGATCGCGGACCCGACGAACTTCCAGGAGGCCGCGGCGGTGGCGATCCGCCTGGCGGGTCGCCTGAAGGGGATCCGGTGGACCTCACCGGGCTGAGGTACTTCGGGCCCGGTCCCGCGGCCCCCTGGGACCCTCTGGCCGTCGTGCCCCGGTCCGCCGCCAAGGTGGAGGATGGGCACATCCGCCACCTCGAGGCCCATCTGGCGCGGCTGAAGGACGCCGCCGAGGCCGCGGGGACGCCCTGCCCCTGGATCCTGGACCAGGCCGCGCCCCTCGCGGCCTGGGTGGCCGGCGAGGCGGAAGGCTCGCCCGACCTCGCCCTGCGACTGCGCCTCCATGGCGCGGCTCTGGGCGCCCTGCTGGAGCCTCTCCCGGAGACCCCTTCCCCCTACCGCCTCCAGCTCCAGCCCCATCCCCTGGGAGGGCCCGGCGCACATCCGCTGGCGGCCCACAAGGGACTCACAGGTGCCTGGGGCCAGGAGGCGGTCCTCAGGGCCCGGACCGCGGGCGCCGACGATGCGCTTCTGGCCTGGCCGGACGGCACCCTCGCGGAGACCGGGCTCGCGGGCATCGCACTCGAAGTGGACGGGGAACTCTGGATCCCGCCGCCGGAGGGCCGGGTCGCGAGCCTCGCGGAGCGGTTGGACCTTCCCGCTTGGGCGGGCTCGCGGCCGCTCCGGGTGCGGGCCTTCCGCGTGGAGGACCTGGCCTGGGGGCGGCTCTGGTGCTTCAACGCCCTGCGTGGGGTCTGGCCGGGACACCTCACATGACCCCCCCACCCTTCAGACCCGCGCCGGGGTGTGGGAAGCTGGAGCCATGAAGACCGTCGCAGTGATCCTGGCCGCGGGGCTCGGCACCCGCATGAAGTCGCGCCTGCCGAAGGTGCTCCATCCGGTGCTCGGCGACCCCTCCCTGCTCTGGGTCCTGCGCAGTCTGCCCGAGGACATCGACCACGCCCTGGTGGTGGTCCATCACGGGAAGTCCGAAGTGGCCGCGGCCATGTTCGGCTGGCACGAGGACGGCCTCCTCCGGGTCCAGCCCCAGCCTGTGGACCAGGGCCAGGCCCTCGGCACCGGCCACGCCCTCCAGGCCTGCGCGGCCACCCTGGACCGCCTGGGCGCGGAACGGGTGCTGATCCTCTCCGGCGACGTCCCCCTCACCCGGCAGGAGACCCTCATCGAGCTGACGGCCCACGACGCGGCGCTCCTGGCCATGGACCTGGACCGGCCCGGCGCCTACGGCCGCGTGCTTCAGCACCCGGATGGCCGCCTGGCGGGACTCGTGGAGTTCAAGGACGCCACCGAGGCCCAGCGTGCCGTGCGGCGGGTCAATGGCGGTGTCTACGCCCTGCCCTGGGGCCCCCTCAAGGCCGCGCTCGCCGGGCTGAAGAACGACAACGCCCAGGGCGAGTACTACCTCACCGATGCCGTGGCCGCCGTCGCGGCGGAGGTCCCCGTGGCAGTCCAGGTGGCGGATCCCGGTGAGCTGCTGGGCATGAACTCCCGGGCGGACCAGGCGCTGCTCCAGGCCGCGGCCAGGGACCGCCTGAACGCCTTCTGGATGGCCGAAGGGGTCACCTTCCTGGATCCCGCATCAGCCCTCATCGGCCCCCGGGCCACGCTGGGAGCGGACACGGTGGTGGAGCCCCTGGTGCGCCTCGAGGGCGCCTGCGTGGTGGGCGAAGGCTGCCTCCTGGGCCAGGGCGCGGTTCTGGTGGACTCGACCGTGGAGGCGGGCGCGCGCATCCGCCCCTACTCGGTGCTGGAGGGCGCCCAGGTCGGCGCCGGCGCCGTCGTGGGCCCCTTCGCCCGCCTTCGGGAGGGCACCGAGCTGGCCCCCGGCGTGCACATCGGCAACTTCGTGGAGACGAAGAAGGCCCGGCTGGGCAAGGGTGCCAAGGCCAACCACCTCGCCTACCTCGGCGACGCGGAGATCGGCGAGGGCACGAATGTCGGCGCCGGCGTCATCACCTGCAACTACGACGGCTTCGCGAAGCACCGCACGGTCGTCGGCAAGGGCGCCTTCATCGGCAGCGACACCCAGCTGGTGGCGCCGGTCTCCGTGGGCGACGGGGCCATCGTCGCGGCGGGCAGCACCGTCACCCAGGACGTGCCCGCGGATGCCCTCGCGCTGTCCCGGACCTCCCAGGTGAACAAGGAGGGCGGCGCCGCCCGCCAGCGGGCCAAGCGCGGCCCGAAAGTCGGCTAGAATCGAGCTTTTCTCGGGATCCATGGTGTTGACTGCGCTGCTCGACCGGACAGGTCTCTGGGTCCTTCAGGCCCTGGAGCAGACTGGCGATTTCGCGGTGCTCGGTGGCCGGGCCTTCCGGGACATCTTCCGCCGCCCCTTCGACCGTCCCGCCCTGCTCCGCCAGTTCGGTGCCGTGGGGGCCGCCTCGGTGCCGGTGGTGGCCCTGACCAGCCTGGCGGTGGCGATGGTGTTCGCCGTGCAGCTGCATTACGGCTTCAAGCAGTTCCAGGCCGAGGGCCTCGCCGCCCAGGTGGAGGGCCTCGCCATCGTCCGGGAGCTGGCGCCGGTCATCACCGGCCTCATGCTCGCCGGCCGGGTGGGCTCGGCCATGGCCGCGGAGCTCGGCACCATGCGCGTCACCGAGCAGATCGACGCACTCGAATGCCTGGCCACCGACCCGGTCCACTACCTCTTCGTGCCACGCCTGGTGGCGGCCATCTTCATGGTCCCCCTGCTCACGGCCCTCTCCATCTACATCGGCTATTGGGGCGGCTACGAGCTCCTGGTGGGCGTCCAGGGCACCCCCGCGGCGGCCTACCAGGACGGGTTCTACAAGCTCCTCGACTTCCGGGACCTGCGCATCGCCCTCACCAAGGCCCTGGTCTTCGGCATCATCATCGCCCTCGTCGGCTGCTGGCGGGGCTACCGCACCCGCAACGGCGCCGAGGGCGTAGGGAACGCGACCACCACCAGCGTGGTGACCTCCAGCCTCTGGATCCTCGTCGCCGACTTCTTCCTCACGAAGCTCCTGCTGGTGTGACGGGATGATCGAGATCGTCAACCTCCACAAGAGCTTCGGCCCCAAGCAGGTCCTGCGGGGCGTGAGCCTGACGGTGCAGGACGGCGAGAGTCTCGTCATCCTCGGCGGCTCCGGAACCGGCAAGAGCGTGCTTCTCAAGCACGTCCTCGGCCTCTTCCGGCCCGACGAGGGCCACGTCTCCGTGGACGGCAAGGTGGTGGACCAGCTCAGCCGAGAAGGCCTCTTCGAGCTGCGGAAGTCCATCGGCATGTGCTTCCAGGACGCCGCGCTCTTCGATTCCATGACTGTGGCGGAGAACATCGGCTTCGCCCTGGTGCGCCACACGGACATGACCCCGGCCCAGGTCCGGGCCCGGGTGGAGGAGTGCCTCCATCTCGTGGGCCTCCAGGGCGGCGGCGAGTTGAAGCCCGCGGAGCTCTCCGGCGGCATGAAGCGCCGGGTGGGCTTCGCCCGGGCCATCGCGCTCAAGCCCCGGATCCTGCTCTTCGACGAGCCCACCACGGGCCTCGATCCCGTGATGACGGACGTCATCGGCCGCATCATCCTGGACCTGAAGGCGGAGTTGGGGGTCACCAGCATCAGCATCACCCACGACCTCAAGAGCGCCTTCCAGATCGCGGACCGCATCGCCATGCTCTTCCGCGGCGAGTGCATCGCCGTGGGGACGCCGGAGGCCTTCCAGGCCGACCCCAACCCGGTCGTCCAGCAGTTCCTGCGGGGCGACGCCGAGGGCCCCTTCCTGCAGGATCCCCCGCCCCTTCGCCACTCCGGCCCCGGTTCCGGGACCGCCGCTCCGAGGAGCGCCCATGAAGCTTGAGACCAAGGTCGGCGCCTTCTTCCTCGCCACCATCGCCATCCTCGGCCTGCTCATCCTGCGGGTCGAGAAACTGGATATCGGCGGCGCGGCGACGAACAGGAAGGCGTCCGTGCAGTTCGACCAGGTCGCCGGGCTCGGGCTCCAGGGCGCGGTGCGCGTCGCGGGCGTCAAGGTGGGCGAGGTCCGTTCCATCGACCTGAAGGACGGCAAGGCCCAGGTCGGCCTCTCCGTGGAAGGCAAGGTCCCCCTCTACAAGAACGCCACCGCCACCCTGGCCTCCATCGGCATCCTCGGCGAGAAGTACATCGACCTGAATCCCGGCACGCCGGACGCGGGCCTCCTCGGCGAGGACGACCGCATCGCCTCCAAATCCGGGGCGAGCCTCGACACCCTCATGGAGACGCTGCAGAAGGTCGGCGACAACGTCCAGGGGGTGACCTACGCCCTCAACAAGAGCATCGGGGGTGAGGAAGGCCGCCAGAAGCTGGATGAGATCGTGGACAACATCCGGGTGCTGACGGCCGAGTTCCGCGCCATGGCCCAGGAGAACCACCAGGGCATCAACGAGACCGTCGCCAACGTCCAGCAGCTCACCGGCGAGCTGAAGGACCGGATCCCCCAGCTGGCCCAGCGCTTCGACGACCTGGGCAAGCACCTGGACGAGATGATCCAGGAGAACCGGCCGGAGCTGAAGGGGACCCTGGAGGAGACCCACAAGCTCGCGAAGAACTTCGAGGACACCGCCTCGAACCTGCGGGAGATGACCGCCCGGATCAACCGCGGCGAGGGCACCGTCGGCAAGCTGCTGAACGACGACACCACCGTCAAGAAGCTCAACGAGACCCTGGATTCCGTCAACGACGCCCTCGGCGGGTTCAAGAAGCTGGACCTGCGCCTGGACCTCGGCGCGGCCCAGTGGACCAAGCGCCACGACAGCTCGACCTACTTCAACGTGGAGCTGGCCCCCCGCGCGGACTACTGGTACGCCATCCAGCTCGCGTCCACCCCAGACGGCCGGCTCCACGACGAGACCCGCACCGTCACGCAGATCGATCCCGTCACGGGCCTTCCGGTCTCGGTGCTCGAGAACAACCGCTACGTGACCACCGAGCAGACCTTCACATTCGGCGCCCAGTTCGCCAAGCGCTGGGGGCCCGCGGTGTTCAGCGCGGGCATCGTCGAGGGCAAGGGCGGCGGCGGCGTGGAGCTGCGGGGCCTGCAGGACCGCCTGCGCCTGGGCGTCCTGGCTTACGACTTCAGCAAGCGGGACGATAAGCCCAACCCGCGGGTCCGGGTCACCGGCAGCTGGCAGTTCTGGAAGGGCGCCTACGTCCAGGCCGGCGTGCAGGACATCGCCAACAAGGACCTACGGACCTTCTTCGTGGGCGGCGGCCTGCGCTGGAAGGACGAGGACTTGAAGAAGCTGATCGGCCTGGCCGCGGCCGGGAAGTAGACTGGCCCCGATGACCACCGCCCTGCCCCGCGACACCTACGGCCCCTTCCTCTGGGTCCGGCGGGGCGTGCCGCTGGCGGGGGCGGGCCTGGCCCTGGCCGTCGCCGCCCTCCATCCCGCGGGGCTGGGCTGGTGGCTGCTGCTCGCCGCGGCGAGCCTGGCCATCGCCTGGCCCACCTTCGCCCGGGGCGACGCCTACCTCCGGCACCGGATCTCGATCATCCGCTGGGACGGCCGCTGGGCGAAGGCTCTCCGTCCCCTGGCGCGGCTGATGGGCAAGGAGGAGGCCTGGATCCTCTCCTTCACCGCCTGGAACAACGCCCGGGTCCGGGAGGTCTTCGAGGCCCGCCGGGCCTCCCGTCCCCTGGTCCTGCTCCCCCACTGCATCCAGATGGCGAAGTGCGCCGCGCCCATCCTCACGGACCTCTCCAAGTGCCACCAGTGCGGCCTCTGCCCCGTGGGCGACGTGCTGGAGTCCACCCTGGAGCGGGTCTGGGACGCCCGCATCACCAACCGCAGCCACAAGGCCTACCGGGAGGCCCGGGAGTTCCGCCCCGATCTCATCGTCGCCGTCTCCTGCACGGACCGGCTGCTGAAGGGCCTCACCAAGCTGCCGGAGGTGCCCGCCTACGTGATCCCCCTCCACCTGCCCCACGGCATGTGCGTGGACACGGAGTTCAGCGTGCCGCACCTGGTGGCCGCCATGGATGCCCTGGTGGAACCGAAGTCCCGGGGCAATGTGCAGCCCCTGACCGCGGGCGCCAGCGCGTGAAGGCCCGGGCCCTCGCGGAGCGCGTCGTCGGGCGGCGGGCGCTGCCCTACCTGCTCCACCTCCGGCCTGCGGAGTGGCCGATCATGACGGCCCACTTCTTCCTCGGCACCTGCCTCGCCGTCGGCGCGGCCTGGCCCTGGGCCTGGGCCGCGGCGGGCTGGGCCCTCTTCG
This sequence comes from Holophagaceae bacterium, assembly GCA_035758545.1. GTDB lineage: Bacteria > Acidobacteriota > Holophagae > Holophagales > Holophagaceae > JAFDVN01. Next base: position 6,521 of record DASTWQ010000237.1, read on the forward strand.
TGGTGGCCCTGAACGGCGGGACCCTCGCCCTCAACAGCGCCTTCGACCAGGATGAGGGCGACATCGGCTACCTGAAGAACCCGCCGCCGCCCCCCCGGCGCCTGGCCCTCTTCGGCTACCTGCTCCTGGCGGCCGGCTTCCTCGGCAGCATGGCCTTCACGGCCATCAAGCCCGGCGGCCATTACTTCTTCGAGATCATGATGACCTGCGTGCTGATGAGCGTGCTCTACAGCGTGCCGCCCATCCGCCTCAAGGCCCGCGCCGGGTGGGACCTGCTCATCAACTGCCTCGGATTCGGGTTCTTCACGCCCATGGCCGGCTGGGTGCTCACGGGCCGCGGCCTGGAGCGGGGGCTGGTGGACCTCTGCGTGGGCTTCTTCTTCCTCTTCGCCGCCCTCTACCCGCTCACCCAGATCTACCAGGTGGCCGAGGACACCCAGCGCGGGGACCAGACCCTGGTGATCCGGATGGGCGTGGGCCGGAGCCTCACCTACGCGGTCCTGGCGGCCCTCGTGGCCCACCTCTGGTTCGCCCAGGCGGCGCTGCGCGCGGGCCGGAATCCCGTCTTCCTCGTCATCAGCCTGGTGGCCTGGCTGGGCCTCCTGCTGCCCTGGCGCGCCCGCCACGCCCGCATGAGCGACGCCGAGCACGAGTCCGGCATGTACCGGGCCCTGGCCGCCTGGGCGGTGACGGACCTGAGTGTCCTCATCCTCCTCTGGCCTCGCCGCTAAGGCTGCAGGAGCAGGTCCCTCCAGTCCGCCCATTCGGCGGTCTCCGGCAGCGGGAAGGCCCGGCGAAGGTCCAGGAACACGCCGGCCCCATGAAACGGGATGAAGATCCCCCTTCCGAGGTAGGGGATGCGGTCCAGGGCCGGCCCATGGAAGGTCCTCCCGCCTGGTGAGTCCCCGACCTCGGTCACGCCCAGAGGGCTCGAGATCCGCAGGTCGCCGCCTTCGGAGACGATGGAGACCTTGCCGCGGGAACCCTCGATCAGGATGGGGTTGGCGCTGCGCCTGAAGACCACCGTGTCCCTTGGCGAGGAGGACACCAGGGTCACCGTCCCGTTCGAGATCCGGAGTGACCAGGCGCGGCCTTGCCCCCGGACCTCGACGCCGCCTCCCCCGTTCACCGGCCGGAGCTCCAGGACGTCCTGCCCGCAGGAGAGCCGGAATCCGCTGGCCTCACTGCCTTGGATGAGCACCTCTCCCTCGGGAGAGGCCAGCTTGAACCCGCCGGGAATCCGGGTGAGTTCGCAGTCCCCGAGCCGGGATGGCTCAAAATAGATCGTCCCCCAGCTGAGCTCCTGCACCGTGGTCCGGGAGGGACCCGACAGCCGGTCGACGCGTCCGGCGAGGGCGCAGCAGCAGAAGAGAACCAGGGCCAGGGCGGATTTCATCATCGGCTCGCTTCGGACCCCGGGGCAGGCCCCTCAGGGTGGACAGGGACCATCCTATCCCGGCGCTCCCAAGCCCCTGGCCGCGGAGGCGGGAAGGCCCCACCATGGGAACCGCGCCCCATGACCGATCCCGGCCCGGAGAACCCGACGCCCCCCTCCGGAACAGGAGGGACGCCGGAGGCCTGGACAACGGGCCGCGCCGCGTCGGGAGATGAGCCCACGGGGCTCTGGCGGCTCGATCCCAGGCGGCCTTCCTGGGATTCCGGCGATCCCGCGCCCGGCCTCAGCGTCGACGAGCTGCTCGCCCGCTTCCCCCTCAAGGACGGCGGGCGCTACGAGGCCCTGGACGTCCTGGGCGAAGGCGGGATGGGCGTGGTCTACAAGGCCCTGGACCGCCAGCTGCAGCGCACGGTGGCCATCAAGTTCCTCAAGCGCCTGGAGGCCGAGGATGCCCAGCGCTTCCTCCTGGAGGCCCGGGCCCAGGCCCAGGTGGACCATCCCAACGTCTGCCGCATCTTCGAGGCCGCCGAGGTGGACGGCCACC
>DASTWQ010000258.1:0-23088 GCA_035758545.1 Holophagaceae bacterium
CAGGCCCTCCAGGTCCAGGGCGCTGCGGGAGCCGAAGTGGAGGAAGCGGGCCGTGAGCTTGGCCGGGCATTCGGGGTTGAGGCAGCGGATGGCCACCTCGGCGTCGTCGTCCTTGCCCACGGCGCCGCCGCATTCTGGACAGGCCGAAGGGAGCTCCGGCGGCGGCAGGCCGCGCTCGGCCTCGCCGGGGACCAGGGCCACCACCTTCGGGATGACGTCCCCACCCTTCTCGATGAAGACCCGGTGGCCCACGGCGACGCCGAGACGGCCGAGCTCGTCGGCGTTGTGCAGCGTGGCCCGGCGCACGGTGGAGCCGGCCACCTCCACCGCCTCCAGCTCCGCCACGGGCGTGAGCTTGCCGGTGCGGCCCACCTGCCAGGTGATGCCGAGCACCACCGTCGTCGCCTGGGTGGCGGGGAACTTGTAGGCGATGGCCCAGCGGGGCGCCCGGTCCGTGAAGCCGAGCTGGCGCTGGAGAGCGGCGTCCTTCACCTTGATCACCACGCCGTCGATGTCGAAGCCGAGGCCGTCCCGCTGCGCCCCGACGGCGTCGATGAAGGCGATCACGGCGTCCAGGTCCCCCTCGGCGTGGAGGGGCATGGCCGGGAAGCCATAGCGCTCCAGCTGGCGCATGGCGGCGGCGTGATCGCCCTCGCCGAGGATCTGCCAGGGCAGGAACTGCAGGCGCCGCCGGGCCACCTCCTGGCTGTCCAGCAGCTTCAGGGTGCCGCTGGCGGTGTTGCGGGGGTTGGCGTAGCGGGGCTCGCCCTTCGCGTCCCGCTCCCGGTTCAGCTCCTCCCAGCGCTTGCGGGAGAGGAAGACCTCGCCGCGGACCATGAGGGAGGCCGGGGCGGAGGCTGGCAGCGTGAGGGGGATGTCCGGGATCGCCCGCGCGTTCTCGGTGACGGTCTCGCCCACCTCGCCGTCGCCGCGGGTGAGGGCCAGGACCAGGGCGCGGTCCTCGTAGACCAGGGAGAGGGAGAGGCCGTCCACCTTGAGCTCCGCGGCGTAGTCCACGGGCAGCAGGGTGCCGAGGAGCTTCCGGACCCGCGCGTCCCACTCCCGCAGCTCGTCCGCGGAATAGGCGTTGTCGAGGCTGTACATGGGCGGCTCATGGCGCCCCGGGGGGAAGGCCTCCACCGGCGGCGCGCCGACGCGCCGGGTGGGGCTGTTGGGGTCCGCCAACTCCGGATGGGCGGCCTCCAGGTCCCGGAGCTCCCGTTCCAGGGCGTCGTATTCGGCGTCCGAGAGCGTGGGCTGGTCGAGGACGTAGTAGCGGTACCGGTGCTCCCGCACCTGGTCCGCGAGCCCCTTCATGCGCGCCTGGAGATCCATCACCTGATTCTCGCGCGGTGGAGGGCGCCCATCACCACCCCCAGCGCCAGGAAGACGCTCAGGGTCGCGCTGCCGCCATAGCTGAAGAAGGGCAGGGCGATGCCCTTGTTGGGCAGGGCCCCGGCCACCATGCCGATGTTCACCAGGATGTGCATGGCGAAGATGCCCGCGGCGCCGGCGCAGTAGTAGGACTCGGCGAGGGTCTTGGCGGCCCGGGCCCCCTCCAGCATCCGGAGGAGCAGGGCCCCGTAGAGGCCCAGGACGATGAGCACCCCGATCCAGCCGCGCTCCTCGGCCCAGACGGCGAAGACGAAGTCGGTGGTCTTCACCGGCAGGTAGTTGAGCTGGGTCTGGCTGCCGCCGGTGAATCCCTTGCCGATGACGCCGCCCGCGCCGATGGCGATGCGGCTCTGGGTGATCTGGTAGCCCTTACCCTGGGGATCCCGCTCGGGATTGAGGAAGGTGAGCACCCGCTCCTTCTGGTAGGGCCGCAGCACCTTCTTCCAGGCCACGGCGCCGACCACCGGAAGGAGGATGACGAGGATGAGGAGGGTGCGCTTGCGCAGCCCCTTGATCATCGGCAGCAGCAGCAGGATGGGCGTGAAGCTGAGGGCCATGCCCAGGTCAGGCTGCTTCATCACCAGCAACATGGGGAAGGCGACGATGGCCAGGGCGCCCAGGAGGTCGGGCTTCTCCACCCGGTCCATGGGCCGGGACCCCAGCCGGTGCGCGACGAAGAGGAGGGTGATCCACTTCATCAGCTCGGAAGGCTGGAAGGTCTGGCCGCCGAGGGCCAGCCAGCGCCGCGCGCCGCCGATGCGGTGGCCCACCAGCAGGACCGCCACGAGGCTGAGGATCCCGAGGCTGTAGATGAGCAGGCTCTTCCGGAAGAGCCGGGAGGGGTCCACGCTCGCCAGGAGCCCCATGGCCAGGAGTCCCACGGCGTTCCACCCGGTCTGGGTGATCCAGAGCCGGGACTGGGTGGTGCCCCGGCCCGCGGAGTAGAGGGTCAGGGTGCCCAGGAAGAGCAGCGCCAGGATCAGCGAGAGGAGGCGGCCATCCACGGCCCGGAGGCGGCGCAGCATCAGTCCTCCTCCTCAGGGGCCGCGGCGGGGAAGGCATCCGGCAGCCGGCCGCCCGGCGGCGGGAGCGGATTCTTCACCCGGTCCACGAACCAGTATTGGACCAGCTTGGCGGCGATGGGCGCCGCGGCCTCGGAGCCGAAGCCGGCGTTCTCCACCACCACGGCGAAGGCGATCTGGGGCTGGCCCGTGGGCGCGAAGCCGGCGAAGAGCGAGTTGTCCTTCAGGCTCTTGGCGAGGCGGGCGTAGTGGGCCTTGTCCACGAAGGTGGTGACCTGGCTCGTGCCGGTCTTCCCGGAGAAGGGCACCTCCTTGGCCACCTGGCGGACGAAGGGATTCACGGCCGCGGTGCCGGTCTCGACCACGTGTGCCATCCCTTCGTGGAGCACCGCCCACCACTCGGGGTTGGAGGTCTCCACCTGGTGCACCGGCGGCGGCGGGGCGGGCTCCCGCTGGCCCGTGGCGGGATCCCGGAAGGCCATGAAGAGGTGCGGGGTGTAGACCTTCCCGTCCGTCGCCAGGAGGGCATAGAACCGCGCCAGGGCCATGGGGGTCATGCCCACGGCGCCCTGGCCGATCCCCACGCTGATGGTCTCGCCGGCGTACCACTTCTCGTGCTTCACCCGCTGCTTCCAGGCCCGGCTCGGCACCCGCGGCGCCCGCTCGTGGGGCAGGTCCACGCCCGTGGGCACGGTGAGGCCGTACTTCTCCGCGGTCTCGTAGATCTGGTCGATGTCGAGGCGCGAGGCGACCTCGTAGAAGTAGATGTCGCAGCTCTTCTCGATGGCGCCCACAAGGTCGAGGCTCCCGTGGGAGGCGTCGCAGCGGAAGTCATGGCCGTAGAAGGCCTTGTGGCCTCCACAGTAGAAGACGGTGTGCGGCGTGATGACGTGGTGCTCCAGTCCGGAGAGGGCCATGAGCAGCTTCCAGGTGGAGCCTGGGGCGTAGATGCCCTGAGTGGCCCGGTTCAGCATGGGCTGCACCGGGTTCCGCAGGTAGCGGTCCACCATCTCCTGGCTGAGGCGGTCCAGGAAGAGGTTGGGGTCGTAGCCCGGGCTGGAGTACATCGCCAGCACGCCGCCGTCCCGCAGATCCAGCACCACGGCCGCGCCCTTCTCCTCGCCGAAGGCCTCCTTCGCCACTTGCTGGAGCCCGGCGTCCAGGGTGAGGTAGAGGCTGCGGCCGGGCGTGGGGTTCTCCCGATCCAGGCTCGCCACCTCCCGGCCCAGCTGGTCCACCAGCACGCGCTTCTCGCCGTCCACGCCCTTGAGCTTGTCGTTGCCGCTGGCCTCGAAGCCCGCCCGGCCCACGATCTCCCCCAGCTGGTACTTCCGGGGGTTGGCCTGCATCATCCGGTCGTCCACCTCGGACACGTAGCCCAGCACATGACCGGCGAGGTCGTTGCCCAGGTAGACGCGCCGGGGCGCCACCTGGATGCTCAGGAAGGGGTTCCGGGCCCGCACCCGCTCGGCCATCGCGATGCCGGCCTCGTCCAGGTTCTCCAGGAGCACCAGGGGGCGGCCCTTCGGCGCCTGCCGGTAGGCACGGATCTTCCGGGCCACGTCCGCGGGGTCCAGCCCGAGCTCCGCGGCCAGGGAGGCGATCACCGCCGGGTCCGTGGGCAGGTCCTCCCGCTGGATGACGAGGTGGAGGGCCTTGCGGTTGTCCACCAGAGGATGACCGTTGCGGTCGTAGATGACGCCCCGCGGGGCCGGGAGGGAGCGCTCCTTCACCGCCTGGCTGAGGGCCTGCTTCTCGAAGTCCCCGTGCCGGAGGATCTGCAGCCACCCGTAGTAGAGGGCGAGGAAGCCGAGCCCCCCCGCGAGCAGGGCCTGTACTACGCGCAGGCGCTGGCTCAGCAGGTGGCGGGAGCGGGCGTCCATGAGGGCCTCAGCGGCCCGCGGGCCGGAGCCAGCGCCAGCCGAGCCAGCTCCAGGCGGGCAGGGTGAGGGCGATCCAGATCCAGCCGCTCCCCCAGAGGTGGGGGCCTGCGGCCAGGCGCACCGCCAGGTGGACGGCGGGAATCCACACCGCCGCCAGGATCGCCTGGCGGCCCATCCAGGCCCTCAGGTCGTCCACGGCCCACTCCCGGAGCAGCCACCAGGCCGCCAGGGCGAGGGTCATGTCGGCCCAGGCGGTGCCACCGTGGTGGGGATAGATCCGCAGGGAGCCCTCCAGGATCCAGCCGCCGGCGGCGGCCCAGACCGCCGTGAGCAGCGCGGATTCCGGATCGAGGGCCAGCCCGAAGACGAAGGCCGCGTGGAGCGCCGCCTGGGGGCCCGGCCAGGGGGCCAGGAGGCCGATGCCGAGGGCCCCCGCGGCGGCGGCGAGGACCCGCTGCGCAGGCGGGCGGGCGGCGAGGGCGCGCTTCATCGGGCCTCCCCGGGATTCCGCTTCGGCACCAGGGGCGGCTGGACCTCCAGCGGGGGCTGGGCCGGCAGGATGAGGGCCAGGGGCAGGCGCCGGAGCGGCGCGGCCAGGGCCACCTTCACCTGGAGCTCCAGGTCCCCGGGTTTCACCTCGGTGACGTAGCCCACGAGGAGGCCCCGGGGGAAGACCTGGTCCAGCCCGGAGGTGTAGACCGCCTCGCCGGCCTGGACCACCTCCTGGTTGTTCAGGTAGCGGATGGCGGCCTGGTTGGAGCCCAGGCCCTGCAGCACGCCGGTGGCCCGGGACCGGGCCAGCATCACGGCGATGGAGGCGTTGGGGGCGTCCGCCGGGAGCACTTCGCTCTGGGTGGCGCCCACGCTCCAGATGCGGCCCACCACGCCCTCGGGGGCGAGGACGCCCTGGTCCTCCGTCAGGCCTGCGTCCCTGCCGGCGTCCAGGATGAGGCCGCCGAAGGGGGCGCCGACGGGGGTGAGCAGGACCCGCGCGGCCCGGGTGGAGAGGGGGAGCCGCTGCTTGAGGCCCAGCAGCTGGACCGCGGCCGCACCCTCCGCGAGCTTGGGGGCGGCGTCCAGCTGCGCGGTCTCCAGGGCCTGCACCTGCTGGCGGAGGGCCGCCAGCTCGGTCTGGGCGGCCGCCAGATCCGTGGCCCGCTCCGCCCGGCGCAGGCGCCAGCCCCGCCAGGCGGCGGCGAGGGCCTCCACCGGCCGCTCCGCGGTGGAGGCGGCGTTCCGCCAGGCGCCGCCGGCATCCGGGCCCGACAGCACCCAGACGCCGTGGCCCAGCCAGAGCAGGATCAGGGCCCAGCGCCGCCGGCCCGCCGGGGACCAGCCCCAGGGGGAGGCCCGCCGCGCCATGTCAGGCTCCGAAGGTGGGGGAGGTCATCAGTCGAGGATCTGGATGCGGCGCAAGAACGGGATGTTGTCCAGCAGCTGGGCGGTGCCGCGCACCACGGCCGTCTGCGGGTCCTCGGCGCGGTAGACCGGCAGGTGCGTCTCCTTCCGGATGCGCTCGTCCAGGCCCTGGATCAGGGAGCCGCCGCCGGTGAGGCAGATGCCCCGGTCGATGAGGTCCGCGGCGAGCTGGGGGGGCGTCTCGTTGAGGGCCCGGCGCACCAGGTCGATGACGGCGTTGATGGGCTCCGCCAGGGCCTCGCGGATCTCGGCGTCGTGCAGGGTGAGGGTCTTGGGCAGGCCCTCGAACTGGTCCCGGCCCGAGACCTCCATGGTGCGGGTGTGCTCGCTGGGCCAGGCGCTGCCCAGCGTCCACTTCACCTCCTCCGCCGCGGCCTCGGAGATGAGCACGTTGTACTTCTCGCGGATGTACTTGGAGATCGCCTCGTCCATCTCGTCGCCGGCGATGAGGATGGAGTCGCTGAACACCTTTCCGTTGTAGCTGATCACCGCGACGTCCGTGGTGCCGCCGCCGATGTCCACGATCATGCAGCCGCGCTTCTCGTTGATGGCGAGGCCTGCGCCGATGGCCGCCACCATGGTCTGGTCCACGATGAAGACCTCGCCGGCCTTGGCGTCGTAGCAGCACTGGCGCACGGCCCGGCGGGCCACCTGGTGGGCCCGGGGCGGCACGCTGACGACGATGCGGGTGCGGGCCAGGCCGCGGTTGGGCCGGGCCTTGGCGATGAAGGCCGCGAGCATCTTCTCGGCGGCGTCCACCTCGAAGATCATGCCGTCCTTCATGGGGCGGACGGTCTTGACGCCCTGGGGGGAGCGGCCGAGCAGCTGCTTGGCCTCGTCGCCCACCGCCTCCACCTCGCCGGTGACGGTGTTGAGGGCCACGATGGAGGGCTCGTAGATGACGATGCGGCCCGCCTGCTTGGTGTGCACCAAGGTGGAGGCCGTGCCCAGGTCGATGGCGAGGTCCGTCGTGAAGAGGTTGGACCAGAACTGGCTGGAGAAGACGCTGGGCACCATGCACTCCTGAGGGGATTCGGGCGGACCTCCTAGGGTGCCACAGGGGCGCCGGGAGGTCCCCGCGCTACTTGGCCGCGGCGGCGGTCACTTCCTGGACGAGGAGGGCCGGATCGAACCGGGTGGGGAGCTCCTTGTGGTAGCCCCGGACCCAGGTCCGACCGTTCACCAGGAGGAAGGGGATGGCGCGCTTGCCGGTCTCCCGCTCCAGGCGCTCGGCGGCGCCGTCCACGGCCTCGATGTCCACGATGGGGAAATGAAGCCCCTCCCGCTCGAGCCACCCCTCCAGCCGGCGGCAATCCGGGCACCAGCCAGCCGAGTAGATGGTGATGTCCAGGCCCTTGAGATCCGCGGCCGTCGCCATGGGCTCCTCCTCCTGTCATTCTGGGGCATTCCGCCTGGAGAGCACCCCATGAAGCGCATCTTCTTCGCCGCCGGCGCCCTGGCCGCCCTGGTGGGCTGCGGCCGCCACGCCGCCTCCACCACCCCGGCCGACACCTCCGCCGTCCTCGCCAACGTGAACGGGACCCGCATCACCCAGGCCCAGATCGCGGCGACCATCCAGTCCCTCGTGGAGGATCCGGCGCAGGTCAAGGCCTTCCTCACCTCCGAGGCTGCCGCCCCCCAGCGGGCAGAGCTGGTGCACCAGCTGGCCTTCCAGGCCGCCCTGGACCAGGTGGCCGCCCAGGAGCACCTGGATCAGGACCCGGCCGTCCAGTTCAAGCTCGCCCAGGCCAGGGCTTCCATCTACGCCGACGCCCTGGCGAGCCGCGAGGCCGGCCGCGTCCAGCCCACCGACCAGGATCTCCAGGCCTTCTACGAGGCCATTGTGGCCCAGCGCCAGGCGGCCGGTCAGGCCCAGGGGCTGCCCCCCTTCAGTGCGTTCCAGGCCAATGCCCAGATGAAGTCCCAGCTGGCCCAGGCCTGGCGGCAGGACCACTTCAAGAAGGCCGCCGCGGCCTTCGACGAGCGCCTCCGGACCCGGGTGCCCGTCACCTACGCCGAGGGCATGCAGACCCCGGTGGCCAGCTACTGACGGTCGAGCAGGTCCCGGAGTAGCGAAAAGGGCCCCGTCTGGGGCCCTTTGTCATGGTGGCCAGAGAGGGAGTCCTCCGGCGTCACGCGGCGCGTGCCGCCTCCGCCGCCCCACTGCCAGCCGTGCTCCCGGGGCCTTCGGGCCCCGATCACACGGGGCCAGTGGGGATTCTCCTCCCCCTCTACCACGCCAAAGGGCCCCGTCTGGGGCCCTTTGTCATGGTGGCCAGAGAGGGAGTCGAACCCCCGACACATGGATTTTCAGTCCATTGCTCTACCAACTGAGCTACCTGGCCGGAACGACCACGCTAGCACGGAATCCCGGGTTTTCCAATGCGGAATGGCGCGGCCTAGGGCATCCTCAATCCTTTAGCCGTTCCGGAGCCCATCCATGGCCAGAGACAAGGTGATCCAGGTCCAGAAGAAGGCCCAGAGCCTCGAGCAGTTCCAGAAGGCCGCCGCGGGGGAGGGCTCCTCGGCCCTGAAGGCGGTGCTCATCGGCGCGGGCCTCCTGGTGGCCGGCATCGTGGGCTGGGGCGCCTGGTCGGCCCACCGGGACAGGGTCGATCAGGCCTTCGAGGCTCAGGTGGCGGCCCTCCAGATCCAGGTCGAAGGGGACGGTTCCTCGGCCGAGGCCCCGGGCCAGCTGCAGGCCCGCATGCAGGCGGCCCTCCCCAGGCTGGAGGCGCTGGCCCGATCCGCCCCGTCGTCCCGCCGGGCCCAGGCCCAGGGCCTCCTGGCCACCTGGAGGCTGGAGCTGACGGGCCAGGGAGGCCCCGCCGCTTCCACGGACACCCCCTGGGGCCGCCTGCGGGAGGCCCAGCGCCTCACGGCCCTCGGCAAGGGCAAGGAGGCTGCCGCGGTGCTGGCGCCGCTGCGCGCCAAGGCCACGGCGGACACGCCCTGGGGCCAGGCCTACTGGGCCAGCCAGCTGGAGGCGGACCGCCTCAACGGGGACCGGGCCCAGGCCCTGAAGGATCTGGACGCCTACCGGACCCGCTTCAAGGACGCCTCGGACCGCGCCCAGCTGCAGCGGCTGGTCCAGAGCATCTAGCGGCCGAACGCCGACCCCTGGGAGCGCCGCCCATGCGGATGTACGACCTCATCTACCGCAAGAAGACCGGGGGGGAGCTGGATGAGGCCCAGATCCGCGGGTGGGTCGAAGGCGTCACCGCCGGCACGGTGCCCCTGGAGCAGAGCTCGGCCCTCCTGATGGCCATCTGCTGGCGCGGCATGAGCACCGCCGAGACCCTGGCCCTCACCCTGGCCATGCGGGACAGCGGCGCCCGGCTGGACCTCTCCTCCATCCCCGGCACCAAGGTGGACAAGCACAGCACGGGGGGCGTGGGGGACAAGGCCACGCTGATCCTGGGGCCCATCGTCGCCGCCTGCGGCGTGCCCTGCGCCATGTTCAGCGGCCGGGGCCTGGGGCACACCGGCGGCACCGTGGACAAGTTCAGCGCGATCCCGGGTCTCAAGGTGGAGCTGACCGAGGCCGAGTTCCTGCGCAGCCTGCGGGAGACGGGCTTCGCCAACAGCGCCCAGACCGCCGACATCGCCCCGGCGGATCGGAAGCTCTACGCCCTGCGGGACGTCACGGCCACCGTCGAGAGCATCCCCCTCATCACCGCCAGCATCATGTCCAAGAAGCTGGCCGGGGGCGCCGAAGGCCTGGTGCTGGATGTGAAGTGCGGCGAGGCCGCCTTCATGAAGACCCGGGAGGAGGCCGAGGCCTTGGCCCGGAGCCTGGTGGCGGTAGGGAAGGCCCATGGCATGCGGATCAAGGCCCTGCTCACCCGCATGGAGGAGCCCCTGGGCTGGGCCATCGGGAACGCCCTGGAGGTGGTGGAGGCCGTCGAGGTGCTCCAGGGCCTTCACGGCGACACGCCCTTGGCCCAGCTCAGCTTCCGCCTTGCGGCGGAGATGCTCCTCGCGGGCGGCGGCGCCGCCTCCTTGACGGAGGCCGAGGCCCAGGTGGCCGGCGCCGTGGACTCCGGCCGGGCCCTCGACGTCCTCCGCCGGTTCGTAGCTCTGAACGGCGGCGACCCCGCGGCGCTGGAGGATGCCTCCCGTCTGCCCCAGGCGGCCCGGCGGGAGGTCATCCAGGCCGATCGCGACGGATTCGTCACGGCCATCGATGGCCGGGCCCTGGGGATCTGCGCCATGGAACTCGGCGCCGGCCGCCGGGACCTTTCGGACGTCCTGGACCTGGGGGTCGGGATCCGGATCGAGGCCCCGGTGGGGACGCGGGTGTCCCAGGGCCAGCCCCTCGCCACCCTCCTGATGCGCGCCGCAGATCCCGTTCCCGCTCAAAAAGTTTTGTCGTCTTTTTCCATTTCAGGTGAAGCGCCAGCGCCTTTCCCCTGGCTTCTCGGGATCGTGGAGTGAGGCTTACCGTCATTTGTTTTTAATGGTCTGATTGAAGTTGTCAAAGTGGCGGAAGGTTCCCGGAAATGAATTTTTTTTGAATTTTCTGCTTGAGCCAACCGTCACAGGCTTGTAAGAGTTGAACGCTCCATTAGATCTTTCCACTGGCTTCACCCTGTCGTCCGCGCTTCCCGCCCCCGATCCCGGGGTTTTCGCGGACGCCCTTGACGCGCCCTTCTTTCACTCCTGCGGGTGACCCCGCAGTCTTCACGGAGTTCATGTATGAACCGTGTCCTTTCCCGGCTCGGCCTCACGGCCGTGTCCCTCGTGGCCGGCTCCGCGCTCTACGCGCAGGGCACCCAGACCGCGAGCGTGACGGGCCGCATCGTCGACGCCCAGGGCAACGCGGTGGCCGGCGCCTCCGTTCGCCTCTCCTCCCCCAGCCTTCAGCTGGCCCGCACCCTGGTGACCGGCGCTGACGGCACCTTCGTCACCCGCCTGCTGCCTCCGGGCTTCTACACCATCGAAATCACCAAGGACGGGTTCCAGACCGCCAAGTTCACCCAGCAGCTGGGCATCGACCAGAACTACCAGCCCAAGGTCGTGATGCAGACGGTCGCCACGGAGACCGTGCAGATCGTCGCCACCGCCAATCCCCTCGTCGACAAGACCGACGTGAAGTCCGCCGCCAACTACCAGCTGGCGGACGTGGACAAGCTCCCCAGCGGCCGCGCGGTGGAGACCGTCGCCCTGCTGACTCCTGGCGTCACCTCCGGCGTGGGTGGCCGCGTGCAGGTCCGCGGCGCCATGACTTCCGGCAATCTCTACCTGGTGGACGGCCAGGACGTGGCCGACAACGCCTACAACACCCGCGGCGTGCAGCTCATCGATGACGCGGTGGAAGAGGTGCAGGTCCTTACCGGCGCCATCTCCGCCGAGTACGGCGACGTGGATGGCGGCGTCATCAACGCCGTCACCAAGTCCGGCAGCAACGAGTTCCACGGCCAGCTCCGCTGGTCGCTGTCCAACTCCGCCTGGAACGCCCTGGTGCCCTACCAGGATCCGGCTTCTGTCCAGAACAAGCTGAATGAGATCAAGACCGTCAGCCTGGGCGGCTACTTCTGGAAGGACCGCATCTGGTTCTTCGCCAGCTACTACAACACGAGCTCGACTGGCAACGGCGCGATCTCCTCCAACAGCGAGGCGGGCCCCGGCGGTGCTGGCAGCAACTACGTCACGACCAACGATGAGATCCGTCGCGACTTCAAGCTGACCTTCGCCCTCACCGAAAACCAGTCCATCGTGATGTCCTACGCGAACTCCCAGAACGCCCAGGGCAACCGGAACTACTCCGCGGGTGAGCTGGCGGCCCTGGTGCCCCAGACCAACACCTCCGAGTTCTGGAACGTGGATTGGCGCGGCATCTGGACCTCCGCCTTCTCCACGGACGTCCGCTACGGCGAGAAGAAGCAGAAGCTCTCCGCCGGCTCCCCGGTCCCTGGCCTGAGCCCGATCTACGACGACGACAACGGCCTGTTCTTCCAGAACGGCATCTTCAACTCCAATGACGGCGGCGACAACCGCAACAACAAGACCTTCGCCGCCAAGGGCTCGCTGTTCCTGGACTGGCAGGGCCAGCACCAGATCGACTTCGGTGTCCAGTACATCAAGGGCATCTCCAAGTCCCGCAATGACCAGTCCGTCACCGGCCGCATCATCGAAGTCGGCAACCCGGACCAGAACAACAACCTCAGCCCCTACTACCTGATGCCGTCCATCGACATCGTCAACCGGACCGGTTTCGGCGAGGCGATCTGGACCTTCCAGAGCTCGGACGGTCAGGCCACGAACGAGAGCTACGGCCTCTTCGCCAACGACAAGTGGTCCATCAACGAGCACTTCACCGCCCAGATCGGCCTCCGCTTCGACAAGTACAAGGCGACGGATGACCGCGGCAACCGCTCCGCTGGCGCCAACGGCTTCTCCCCTCGTCTGGGCGTGAAGTACGACATCTTCGGCGACAGCAAGTGGCTGATCGGCGCCTCCTGGTCCCGCTACAACGGCAAGGTGCTGGACACGATCGTCAACCAGGTCACCAACCAGGGCAACCCGACCGAGATCGACTACGCCTGGGTCGGCGCCGCGGGCCCTCAGCCCTACAGCGCCCTCGAGGACCTGACCAACTACGACTTCTCGCCTGCCGGCGTGCTGTACTACAACAACCCGGCTCTGAACGTGAAGCTGGCCAGCGACCTGAAGGCCCCCCACACCGACGAAGCCCAGCTCTCCGCGGCCTATTCCTTCAACTTCGATTGGCTGGGCCAGGGCTTCGTCAGCCTGACCGCCGTCCAGCGTGACTGGAAGGACCTGATCGACTACCGCGTCGGCAATGACGGCACGGTGACGGATCCCAGCGGTAATGTCATCTATGTCAAGACCTGGTACAACAGCCCCATCGCCGAGCGCAAGTACAAGGGCCTGGAGTTCGCGGCTCAGTTGATCCGCGGCCCCTGGAGCCTGAACGGCGGCATCACCTGGAGCAGCCTGAAGGGCAACTACGAGGGTGAGGGCTCCTCCACCCCCGGTCGCGGTGAGGGTCTCGAGTACTTCACGACCCAGAACGGCGTCGCGATGTACGACCACAACATCACCACCCCCTACGGTTACCTGACGGGCCACAAGCCCATCCGGATGCGGTGGGAGGCCGACCGGTCCGTCCACTCCATCTTCGGCGATACCACCTTCGGCTTCATCTACCGCTTCGACAGCGGCAGCCACTACAGCGACACCCGCTCGGTCCCCCGCGCTGCCCTGAACGCTGGCCTCAGCAGCCAGTTCGGCTCCACGGCGACCCAGTACCGGGACAACACCCGCGGTCAGTACGTCTTCCCCGCGGTGTCCACGGTCGACATGGCCATCACCCACAACTGGGAGCTCTTCAAGGTGCGTTCGACCCCGGTCAACGCCTTCGTGAAGCTGGCGATCTTCAACCTCTTCAATCACCAGCAGATCACGAGCTTCAACACCCAGAGCTACAATGCCGGCAGCCTCACCTCTCCCTGGGTGCGCCGCACGGCTCCGCCGTCCCCGATCGGCTACGGCGACATCCAGAACGCCAACAACTGGGGCGGTCCTGGCTTCGCCCGGAGCTACCAGATCGACATGGGCATCCGCTTCTAAAACCCTGGTCCGCCAGGTATCCAAAGGGCCCCGCAAGGGGCCCTTTGTTTTGTCTCATGCGCACCCGGAGAGCTGAGGGTAGCGTGGCTACAGCCCCAGCAGCTCCTTCAGCTTCGGGGTCGCGGTGCGGCTGGCCTCCAGCTCCAGGCCCTCACCCACCCGCAGGGCGGCCCGGCCACCATCGAGGGGGCGCAGGCCCAGCACCGCCTCGGGCCTCAGAAGCAGGTGGCGCTGGATGCGCTGGAGGCCGGCCACGGGAAAGGTCTGCTCCACCTCGGCCAGGGTGGTCCAGCCGGTGCGGAAGCGGGTGCCGCCGCACCAGGCCCAGACCACCTCGTCCTCCACCTCGAAGTGGGTCGTGCGGCGGAGCTCCAGGAAGATGTGACCCTCCCCGGCCCTGGCGGGGTAGCGGCCCGGGCTGGCGCCGCCGGTGACGTTGCCCTGGGGCGCCTCCCGCAGGCGGGCGAGGGTCTTCTCCAGGCGCGCCTCGGACACCGGCTTGAGGATGTAGTCGAGGGCCGCGGCCTCGAAGGCCCGCACCGCGTGCTCGGCGTAGGCCGTGACGAACACGACTGGCAGGCGGGAAGGGAGCTCGGCGAGCACTTCCAGCCCCGTCACACCGGGCATCTGGATATCGAGGAAGAGGGCGTCCACGGCGGGGCGGTCCTGGAGCCAGGCCAGCACCGCCGGGCCGTCCGGCAGCTCGGCCGCGATCTCGCAACCCGCCTCCCGCAGCAGACGGGCGAGCCGCGCCCGGGCCAGGGGTTCGTCGTCGGCGAGGGCGACCTTGAGGGGCTTCATGGGGCCTCCGGCAACAGCACTTCCGCCCGGGTCCAGTCTCCGTCCCGGTAGAGGCGGAAGGAGGCGCGGCCCTCGTAGGCCAGCCGAAGGCGGGTCTCCAGGTTCGTCAGCCCCACCCCCTCCCCCAGCACGAGGGGCGTGGGCCGGCCGGTATTGGCGACCTCCATCCGGAGACCCTTCCCCTGCCGCGAGACCTGGATGCGGACCTGGCCGCCGGCGGGCTCCGGAGCGATGCCGTGCTTGAGCGCATTCTCCACCAACGGCTGGATGAGCAGGCAGGGGACCGTCGCGTCATCGAGCACCGGGTCCCACGCCCAGGCCACCTCCAGGCGGGTCCCGAGGCGCAGCGCCTCCAGGCGGAGGAACCGCTCGGCGACGTCCCGCTCGGCCCCCAGGGTGGACCAGGCGCGGGTGGATTGCCGCAGGACCTCCCGAAGCAGTGCCGACAGATCGAGGATCGCGGTCTCCGCGAGACGGGGATCCTGGCGCACGAGCTCCGCGAGACCGTTCAAGGCATTGAAGAGGGCGTGGGGCGCGAGCTGGCCCCGGAGCAGGACATCCTGGGCCTCCCGCAGCCGCCGGGCGGTCTCCAGGCGCTCCCGGTAAGCGGACTCGCCGGCGGTGATGATGCCGCCGATGAGCGTCATGAGGCAGGAGCCGATGAGCAGCTGGGGCAGGAGCACCGGCAGGAATCCCACCCGGCGTCCGTTCTCGACGAGCACCGGGCTGTCGGCCTGCAGGAGGAGGAGGTAGCTGAGGGCGGTCAGGGCGGTGATGAGCAGGCCATGGAAGGCCAGGCTCTGGGCGGCACCCCGACTCCAGCCGGCCTGGGGACGGTCATCGCCGGTCCACTGCCAGGGCAGAGGGCTCAGGAAACCATAGGCGAAGGAGACCAGGGCGGGCATCAGCAGGCCGTTCAGGGCCGTCAGCGGCGTGAGCCCGCCATGGACCGCATAGATCACCAGGGTCGTCGCTGCGAAGACCGCCCAGAACAGGCCAGAGATGATCCAGGGCGCCCGGCGGCCGAGCCGGGCGCGCAGGGCCAGTCGGACCTCGGGCGAGCGCATGGCACAAGCATGGCGCAGGCCCGGCGCCGCCGCACGGGGGCGCCGCCGGACGGCACGGCGGAGGGGCCCAGCCGCCGATCCGTCCGGCCGGCGTGGGATAATGGGGACATGGGATTCTTCGATCGCTTCCGCCGCCGGTCCGCGTCCCCGGTGACGCCGCAGTTCGACGACGCGGTGGCGAAGCGCCTGGAAGCCGCCGGGAAGCGTCCCGACCGGGTGCAGGCCGTGCCGGCGGAGGCCACGGGGATCCCGAAGAAGCCGGAGCTGCCGGGCTTCCAGGGCACCGTGAAGCTGGAGCTGACCCTGGACGAGCAGGGCGCCGTGAAGGCCGTGGCCATGGACGGGGCGCCGGCCTCGGCCGTAGGCGAGCTGGAGGCCTGGGCCCACGCCTGGACCTTCCGCCCCGCGGCCATGGATGGGAAGGCCCACCCCTGCCGGATGGTCTTCGAAGTGACCTGGAGCTGAGCATGCGCCTCTTCGACCTCTCCACCCGTAGCCTCCGGGGCGAGCCGCTGCCCCTCGACACCTTCCGGGGCCAGGCGGTCCTGGTGGTCAACGTCGCCAGCGCCTGCGGCTACACGCCCCAGTACGCGGGCCTGGAGACGCTCCAGGCGGCCTACCGGGACCGGGGCTTCACGGTGCTCGGCTTCCCGTGCAACCAGTTCGGCGGCCAGGAGCCGGGGAGCGCGGACCAGATCGAGGCCTTCTGCCGCACCACCTACGGCACGACCTTCCCGATGGCGGCGAAGGTGGACGTGAAGGGGCCGGCCCAGTCGCCGGTCTACGGATTCCTGGCCGAGGGACACGGCGAGCCCCAGTGGAACTTCCACAAGTACCTGGTCGGGCGCGACGGCCGGGTGATCCGGGCCTTCCCGAGTTCGGTGGCGCCGGAGAGCGCCGAGCTGAGGGCGGCGATCGAGGCGGCGCTGGACCAGCCGATGGCTTGATCCGAATCAAGGCGCATCGGGCGGCGCGGGATGAGTCTGGGTCCATGGACGCGCGCCTTCCCCTCCCCCGTGAACACGGCGCCTGGGCCCAGGCGGCGCTGACCCTGGGTGCCGCCACCGCGCTCGTTCCGGGATTCCCCCCCGGCTTCTGGGCCTGGACCGGTGCGGTGGTCCTGGCCTTCCTCGCCCATGAACCCCTGCTGGTGCTCCTCGGCCAGCGAGGCGCCCGCGTCCGGAGCGAACGGGGTGGGACGTCCGCGCTGTGGCTGGGGTCGCTTGGAGCCGGCGCCATCGCCCTCGGCCTGCTGGGGCTTCAGGGCAGCCCACTACTGGCCCGGAAGGCGGCGCTGCTGCCGACCCTGCCGGCCCTCCTGCTTCTGCCGGGCATCCTCCGGGGGGAGGAGAAGTCCTTGGCGGGCGAAGCCCTCGCGGCCTTGGCCCTGGCAGGGGCAAGCGCGCCCCTGGCCCTGCGGGGCGGAGCCAGCCTTGGGCCGGCGCTGGGCCTCGCCGCGGGGCTGGGCGGGGCCTTCCTCCTCGGCACGCTCCTGGTGCGGCAGTTCCTCGCCGGGCTGAGGCGCCGGCCCGAGCCCCTGAGCGTGTATGGCGCTCCGCTGCTGACAGGGCTGGGCGCCGGGGCGGGCCTGATCCTCCTGGCCCAGGGGCGGTGGCTCCCAGGATTGGCGTGCCTGCCCCTGCCGCTCCTCGGCGCACGGCTCCTGGCCCGGCCCTGGCAGCCTCACCAGCTCAAGCGGCTGGGCTGGGCCCTGGCCGCGGGGGAGCTGGCGACGGCCACCCTGCTGGTGTTCGCGCTCCGCTGAACGCCGGGCCTCCAGCCGTTGGCCGGAGGCCCGGGTGCGCCTGCAACTCAGAACTTGAAGCCGGTGGAGAAGGTGAGGGTCCGGCCGGCAAGGTAGTTTCCGGAGGAGGTCGGGCGGCCGTAGCTCGAACCCGGCGTCCAGGCCCCCGCGCCGCTCACGGAGGCGGAGGTGTTCCAGGTGACCAGCTGCTGGTGGTTGAAGACGTTCTGCAGGTTCACGGAGAGGAACCAGTTGATGCGACGCCAGATCTTGAGGTCGTAGGCGACCTGCAGATCCGTGCGGTAGAAGTCGGGGAAGCGGAAGGCCCCCCGGTCCGCGAAGAACTCGGTGTAGGAGTTCCCGCCGATGGCCCGCAGCTGGGGCGTCAGGTTCGTGGAGAGGGCGGTCTTGTTGTAGGGCGCCCCGGACGTGTACTGGAAGATCGCGCCCACATTGAGGCGGCCCCGCCCGAGCAGGCGGGTGTAGTTGGAGAAGACCCGGATGCGGAGGGGCACGTCCGCGGTGAGGGGCCCGTAGGTGTGCCCCAGCTGGGCCGCCGTGGGCTGACCGGCGTAGGCGCCCTCTGGCCCGAAGTTGTTCCACTGCTCCGTGGCGCCCACCTGCCCGCCCTCGTAGTTGCCATTCAGCTGGCTGAGGGTGACGTTGCCACCCAGGCTGAAGGCCTCCGTGAACTGCTTCTGGTACTGCAGGTCAAGCCCCAGGTAGTCCCGGACCAAGGAGGGGTCGTTCCGATAGATCGTGAGGCTCTGGTCATTGGCGTCCACCGGATTGGGCTGGACGTCCTTGAAGTCGTCCACGAAGTTCCGCCACTTCCGCCGGTTAAGGGTGGCGCTCCAGATGCCGTCATGGCCATCGGCGTGCTTCACGGAGACGGCGATCTCGTCCATCTCGGGCATCTTGAGGTTGGGGTCGATGAGGTTGGAGTTCCGGTAGAGGCCCGCGTCGAGGACGTAGATCGGCGTGGTGCCATAGCTGGACCGCTGGTCGCCGGGGCCGCCCACATAGGCGTAGTCGTACTCGGCCGGGTTCCCCACCGTGGACGCGCCGTCCGTGGCGCCCTGGATCACCTGACCGGTGTAGACGCCGTAGGAGGCCTGCAGGACCCAGGCGCCGTCCCCCCGCAGGTCCCAGATGGCCGCGAGGCGAGGGGAGTAGGCGGTGACGTCGTAGTTGGTGGCCTGGATGTCGCTCTTGGAGACGTTCTTGTCCACCCGCAGGCCGAGGTTGAAGCTCCAGTGGCCGTTGAGCTTCCACTTGTCGTTCAGGTAGCCGGACCAGATCGTGTTCTTAGCTGTGCCGGTATAGGGGATGAAGACCGAGAGGTAGCTGTTGGCGTCGAAATTCCGGTTCGCCAGGCTCGTGTCGCCGTTCAAGGGGGTCGGATCCGAAGGCGACACGGTGTTGACGAACCCGTCGAAGTACATGATCTGGTTCGTGGGCGACTGGCTGTTGGCGGCGTTGTGGCTCGACTCGTACCAGTCCACCCCGGCCTTGAACTCGTGGTCGCCCAAGGCCGAGACGAACCAGGTGAGGCTGGCGGAGGCGTTCCGGATGGGCCGGTAGTCCGCATCGGGTCCGAAGAACCCGTTGTCGAAGACGTAGCCCGAGACGAGATCGACCATCGTGGGCACGGTGGGCCCGCCCTGGCCGCCGCCACCAGGGCCGCCGAGCTGCTCGTCCTTCTTGCCGTAATGCAGGTTGAGCAGGATGTTGTCGCTGAGCTGACCCTGGAATCCGATGGCGGAATAGCTGAAGGCGTTGGGCTGGTTGCTGAGGGTGGCGGTGGAGGTGCTGCCGCCGAAGAAGGCGGTGGCGTAGTCCCGGCCGGTCTGGTCGATCTCGGTCTTGTTGTACTGGGCGAAGAGCCGGTAGGCCGGCGTGATCTGCCAGTCGAGCTTGATGTCCTTCCGCTCATCGGTCTGGGTGGCGTTGTAGGGGAGGCCGCCGCCGTAGGCCGGCGGCGCCGTGGTCTGGGCCGTGGCCGAGCGGGCGAAGGGCGCCTGGGCCCGGTAGCCGATGACGAAGAAGAGATGGTCCTTGATGATGGGGCCGGAGACCACCACGTTCTGCTGCACGGTGGTGGTGTCCTTGAACCGCACGGAGCCGTTGGCCCCCCGGTTGAGGGGGTTGTAGGCGGCCCAATCGGGGTTGAGGAAGGAGAACCGGACCACGCCCTCGAAATCGTTCGTGCCCGACTTGGTCACGGCCTGCACGACGCCGCCGGTGAAGCGGCCGTATTCGGCGGAGATGCCGCCGTCCAGGACCTGCACCTCCGAGAGCATGTCCTCGTTCAGCTGGGCGCTGTAGCCGCCGGTGACGGGGTCGGCCACGTCCACGCCGTCCACCACGTAGAGCACCTGGGTGCTCTGCGAGCCGCGGAGGGTGAGGCCGCCGTTGCCGTCCACGCTCACGCCGGGGGCGAGGGCGGCGATGTTGGTGACCGTCCGCTGGGTGGCGGGGATGGGCAGGTCGTTGATGGCGGAGAGGGTGAAGTTCTGTCCGACCTTGGCGTCGGTGGTGTCGATGTTGTTGGCCGTCCCGAGCACCGTGACGGTGGTGGTCGCCACGCTCAGGGGCGAAAGCGGGAAGTCGGTGACGTTGGTGGAGCCCAGGGGCACCCGCGTGGCGATGGAGCCGCCGACATAGCCCTCCGCCGCGACAGAGAGGGTGACGGGCCCGGGGATGAGCTGGGCGAAGCGGAACTGGCCGTCGGCGTTCGTGGTGGTGGTGCGGTCCCCCTGGGGGGTGCGCACGGTGACGTGGGCGCCAGGGATGGGCTTGCCGGTGGCGCCTTCCCGGACGGTGCCGGTAAGGTTGCCGGTCTGGGTGCCCTGGGCCGGGAGGGCGGTGGCCGCCACGAGGGAGAGGCCGAGCAGGCCGAGGCGGGTGAGGGTGCGAGCCATGGAGGGACTCCGGAAGGGCTGCGGGGCGCCCGCAGCGGGAAGGAAGGGCAGCCCAAGGCTCAGGTGCTCCCGCCCCTCCCTTCCACGGTTCCGGGACGTAGCCGCCGGGGCCGGGGGCCAATCCCGCCGGCGCGGGGCGGATCCGCGGCACCTTCCGGGCGGACGCGCCAGCCGGCGCGGCGCCTCACTTCAGGCGCGTGATCTGGTCCCGGTAGGCCCGGGGCATCGTGAGCCGCGTGCCGTCCGCCAGGAGCACCTGGTAGTCCCCGTGGAACCAGGGCCGCAGCTCCTTCACGAAGTCCAGGTTGACGATGCTGGACCGGTGGACCCGCTTGAACCGCTCCGGGTCCAGCTTCTGCAGGATGCCGCCCATGGTGCCCCGCACCAGGTGGGAGGTCCCTTCCACGTGCAGCCGGACGTAGTTGTCCTCCGCCTCGATCCATTGGATCTCCTCCACCTTCAGGAGCAGGTGGCGGTCCCCGGCCCGGACGAGGATCCGATCCTGGGGAGGACGGGAGGCCTGCACGGATTCCATCAGCCCGGCCAGGCGACCGGCATCGGCGGCGCCCTGGATCCAGGTGCGGGCCCGGGCCAGGGAGGCCTGGAAGCGCGGGCGGTCGAAGGGTTTGAGCAGGTAGTCCACCGCATGGACCTCGAAGGCCTTGAGGGCGTGGCGGTCGTAGGCGGTGACGAAGAGCACCGGCGGCATGCGGTCCAGGCCCACGGCCTCGATGACCTGGAAACCGTCCAGCTCCGGCAGCTGGATGTCCAGGAAGACCAGGTCCGGGGCCAGGGCCTCGATGCTCGCCGCCGCGGAGGCGCCGTCGGCGCACTCGCCCACCAGCTCGAGGTCCGGCTCCAGGGCGGCGAAGGCCTTGAGCCGCTCCCGGGCGAGGATCTCGTCGTCCACCAGGAGGGCGCGCAGGCTCATGGGGCGGCCTCCCCGGCGGCGCCGCGGAGCGGCAGGGTCAGAGAGGCGAGGCAACCGCCGGCGGCGCCGGGCCCCACATTGAAGTGCGAAGCGGCGCCGTAGAGCAGGGCCAGGCGCTCCCGCACCGAGCGCAGGCCCACCCCTTCACCATGGGACGCCGCGGGTCCGACCCCATCGTCCTCCACCTCCAGCCGGAGGGCCCCGGCCTCCGCCGTGGCGCGGATGGCCACCCGGCCGCCCTCCTTGCGGCGGGAGAGGCCGTGCTTGAGCGCGTTCTCCACCAGGGGTTGGAGGATGAAGGTCGGGACCTGGGCCCCCAGCAGGAGCTCCGGCACCTCGTAGCGCACCGCCAGCCGCTCCTTGAAGCGGCTGCGCTCGATCTCCAGGTAGGCGCGCAGGAAGGCCAGCTCCTCGTCGAGGCTGATCTCCTGGGCGCCGCTGCGGTCCAGGCTGAGCCGCAGCAGGTCGCCGAGGTGGGTCACCATGCGGTCCGCCGCCGCGGGGTCCGAGTGCATCAGGCTCGAGATGGAATGCAGGGTGTTGAAGAGGAAGTGGGGCTGCAGCTGCATCCGCAGGGCCTGGTTCTGGGCCTGCACCAGCTGGGACTCGAGCCGCGACGCCAGCAGCTCCTGGGCCTGGGCCTGCCGGCGCCAGACATGGGCGTGGTAGGCGAACAGCACCGACAGGTAGGTCAGGAAGTAGAAGTGGAAATAGAGGGTGAAGTAGCGGCCCAGGGCGGCCCAGCTGAGGGTGGCCAGGGCCTCGTTCCAGCCCAGGTCGATCCGGGCCAGGAGGAAGGCCCCGAGGATGCCGAGGCTCACCAGGGCCAGGGTCATGGGCGCGAAGACCGCCATCCGCCGCCAGGCCGCAGGCCCCTGGAGCGGCTTCCGCCGCAGGAAGGCCAGGGCCGGCAGCACCAGCACGGCCCACACCGTGATCTGGAGGGCGTTCAGGAAGAGGAGGTGCGCCCACTTCGCGCGCATGGAGGGCAGGGCCAGGTAGTCCTGGGAGGTGAAGTAGAGGACCCCCGCCGCCCAGACGGCGGCGACCTTCCACTGGGCCAGGATCCGGTGCCTCACGGCCCGATCCTAGCCCCGTTCCGGGCCCCGGGGGTCGCCGGGATGGGGCGGGTCCGCCGGATCCGGGGGTGGATCCTCAGCCCTCGCTGTGGACCGGGGGCTGGGCCAGCTGGTGGTGGATGTCGAGGGCCAGGTCCTTCACGCCGTTGATGAGGAACTGGGCTGCCACGGCGCAGAGGATGAGGCCCATAAGCTTGGTGAGCACCTTGCTGCCGATGGGACCGAGCTTGGCGAGCACTTTGGGGCTGTGGGCCAGGAACAGGTAGCAGATCCAGGCATTGGCGATGATGGCCGCCAGCACCGTCAGGTATTCGAGGAAGGAGAGCCCCACGATCATGCCCATGACCGTGGAGATGGTCCCGGCGCCGGCCAGGAGGGGGATGCCGAAGGGGATGATGGCGAAGTCCGAGGCCTGCTTGCCCACGGCCTGGGCCCGCTCCGTCGCCATGCTCCGATCCTGCTCCTCGTCGCCGTAGAGCATGTGCAGGGCGCTCCGGAAGACGAGCACGCCGCCGACGAAGCGCATGGCCAGCGCCGTGAAGCCGAAGAAGCTGAAGAGGAACTGGCCCAGGATCGCGCAGGTGAACATGGCGATGCCGGCGGTGAGGCTCGCCTTCCGGGCGCAGGCCCGCAGTTCGGCCTTCTCCATCCCGGAGGTGGCGCCGGCGAAGACCACGGCTGAGCTCGGGGGGTTGATGACCGAGAACAGGGACGTCGTCACGCCCAGAGCGAAGGCGAGTGTCGGCGCGGGGGCGAGGTGCATGCGATTATCCTAGCCGCATGACCGATCTGGAACGGTTCCGGGCCCAGCATCAGAAGCGCCTCAGCTGGATGCCCTGGCTCTACTTCAGCCTGAAGCCGAAGCACCGGGCCTGGGCTGAAGCCTGGCAGGCGGAGGTGCAGGCCTTCCTCCGGGACCAGGAGACCGTGGAGCTCGGCGAAGGCTGTTTCATCGCGCCGGAGGCGGCGATCTTCGGGGAGCCGGGGCGGCCGGTGGTGATCGGCGACCGCTGCGCCGTCGCCGCCCAGGCCTTCCTGCACGGCCCCATCCGCCTCGGCCCCGGCGTGAGCGTGAACGCCGGCGCCCGGCTGGATGGCGGGGCGAAGGGCATCGTCGTGGGCGAGGGCACGCGCATCGCCAGCGGCGCGGCCATCTACGCCTTCGACCACCGCCTGGCGCCGGACCGCCCCCTCCGGGAGCAGCCCGTGCGCTCGAGGGGCATCGTC
>DASTWQ010000027.1:0-17570 GCA_035758545.1 Holophagaceae bacterium
CTCGGCGCGCTGCTTTCCGCCGCGGGCTTCGGCGCCATGGCCCTCGTCCGCGGTCCCCTCGGCGTCTGGGCCACGGTGGCGGTCTGGACCTTCGGCGAGATGATCCTGCTGCCGGCCATGAGCGACCACGTCGCCTACCTCGCTCCGCCGGAACGGCGCGGCGCCTACATGGGCCTCTACAGCATGGCCATCGGCCTCGCCTTCGCCGGTGGGCCCTGGCTGGGCCTCGCGCTGCTGCCTCGCCTGGGCGCGGCGAGGCTGTGGATGGTCATGGGCGGCCTCGGGCTCCTGTCGGCCCTGGGCTTCGCCCGCTGGACCGCCCGGAAGGCCTGAGGCCCTAGCGGCCGGTCGCCGCCTTCAGTCCCCGCTCGAGGCGGGCCTCCTGGAGGCCGGACCAGGCGTCGAGCACCTTCCCATCGCGGTCCACGAGGAAGGTGGAGGGGATGGCCTGCACCTGCCCCAGCGGGGCGAGGCCCTGGGCGCCATCCGGCACGAGGGCCGGGAGCGGGGCGAGATCCGCGTGCTGCTGGAGGAAGGGCTGCACCGCCTGCAGGCCGGTGTCGTCCACGGACAGGGGCAGGACGGCATAGTCGTTCCCCGCCGCCGCGGCGAGCTTCGCGAGACCCGGAAGGCTCTTGCGGCAGGGCGGGCACCAGGTGGCCCAGACGTCCACGACGACGACCTTGCCCTTGAACTCCGCCAGGGTGTGGCGGGTCCCGGCGGCGTCCAGGAACGCCACGGCGGAGACATCCTGTCCCTTCGCGGCGAGTCCCGATTCGCCCCGGGAGACGCTGCTGCGCAGGAGCCACACCAGGCCCGCGAAGAGCAGCACCGCCACGAGGACGAGGCCGCCCATGCCGGCCAGGAGGCCCTTCAGCCATCCCGGCGCGCCGGCCTGCGGGTTCGGGGCTTCAGGATGCTCGGTCATGGTCTCGCTCCGCCTCCCAGTGTCCGCGGAGCGGGCGCCGGGCTCAATCGGGGAGGATCCCCGGCCGGGCCTGGGGAGGAAGACTCACTCCAGGTACTCGGCCGTGTCCCAGGCCTCGGCCTCCTCCAGCCGGCGCTGGTCCGCCAGGGCCCGGACCTCCACATCCGCCAGCCGGGTGGACTGGAAGAGCATCCGCGACCGGGCTTCCGACCGCCGTTCCAGCCCGTTGAAGGGCAGATCCTCGCCGCGCCGCTCGTTCCCGTTCCAGCCCATGGCCCACCTCCGGGGATCCCCTCAAGGTAGGCCGCGGGCCCGGCCGGTCCAGCGGCCGGATTCGGCCGGCGGGCTCAGCGGGCCGGGATCACCCAACGGCCCGCCAGTGGGAGGGAGGCGCCAAGGTAGCGGGCCCGGTCCGGATCCGCCTGCACGTCCTGGAGCGGCACCGGGCGAGCCTTGCCGACAGGGTCCTCCAGGGTGAACCACCGCTCGGCCCAGGTGGGGACATCCCCGTCCTCCGGGAGCTGGAGCACGCGGACCAGCCATGCCCCGGGAGCGCCGTAGAGCTCCGCCTGCAGGCGGGCGGTCTCCCCGGGAACCAGGGTCCGGACCCGGGCCGGCAGCCAGGCCGGCGGAGGCTCTAACTGGCGGAAGGCGGGGGGCGTCAGCAGGAAGGGCAGCGGCATGGATCCAGGCTGCTAGGGCCCTTCGACGAAAGGGTCAAGCCCCGGTCACAATGGCATGAATCCCGGAGCTTCCGTGCCTTACCGACACCCCGACTTCGCCAGGCTGGGCCTCGCCAGCGCCCCCGAGTGCCGCTTCGAGCCCGCGCCCAAGGACGCCACGCTGCCCGACGGCTTCATGAGCACCACCAACTTCCCCACCTACGTGAACGTCGGCGGACAGTGGCGCATGCCCGAGATGCCGAGGATGGATTCGCACCTGGTGTGGGATCCCAAGGCCCAGCGCCTGCTCATCAAGGAGTTCCGCCTCGTGAAGCAGGGGGACCTCGTGGCGGTGGCCACGAAGGAGGACGGCAGCGAGGGCGTGCTGGTCTGGGACAAGGGCTTCCAGGAGGAGGCCGACGAGATCCATGCCGAGGCATTCGGGTTCATGAGCTCTGAGGTGAGCCGCGAGAAGCCCGTCAACTACGAGGCGATCTTCCAGCAGTTCCTCGAGAACCGCGGCGACAAGGGCCACATCCTCTGGGTCATCGGACCAGCCCTGGTCCACGCCCGGGGCCGCGACGCCATGGAGTGGCTCATCCACCACGGCTTCGCCCACTGCGTCTTCGCCGGCAACGCCGTCGGCGTCCATGACGTGGAGGCGGCGCTCTTCGGCTCCACCCTCGGCATGAAGAAGGACGGGACGCCCGAGGTCGGAGGCCACGCCTACCACATGCGCGCCATCAACGAGGTGAAGAAGGCCGGTTCCATCAAGGCCCTGGTGGCGCAGGGCAAGGTGAAGGACGGCATCATGCATGCCTGCACCGTGACGGACACGCCCTACGTGCTCGCGGGCTCCATCCGGGACGACGGCCCCCTGCCCGAGACCATCACCGACGCCCTGGAGGCCCAGGGCCGCATGCGCGAATACACGAGCAGGGCCACCATGGTCGTGATGGTGGCGACGGCACTGCACAGCATCGCCGCGGGCAACATGCTGCCCACCTTCTGCACCAAGCCCAACGGGGAGCTGGCGGAGATCACGACGATCTGCGTGGACCAGACGGAGTTCCTCGTCTCCAAGCTGAAGGACCGCGGCACCCACCAGGCCTTCGGCGTCGTCACCAACGCCCAGGACTTCATGCGCCTCATCCAGCTCGAGCTGATGAGCCGGATCTGACCCCGTCCCAGCCTGGATCCCACTCCGGAGCCCCCATGCGCCGTCTCCTCCCCGCCCTCGCCGCGGTCTGCGCCCTGCTGGCCCTCACCGCCTGCCACTCCCGCCTGATCCAACGGACGGCGGTGGCGGCGGACATGCAGTCCGCGGAGCGGGCCTTCCTCAGCGGCCAGCCCCTTCCGCCCCTCTCCTCCGACCCGGAGAAGTACGGCATCTACCGGCCGGTGATGGAGCACTTCTACAGCCACGTCAGCGCCCTCAAGGCGCTGGAAGGGAGGATCGCCGCCCTCTCCCCCGCGGTGGAGGGCGCCCTGGGCGTGGATGCGATCGCCCTGCCCAGCACCCGGGCCCTCAGCCACCGCAACCTCGGCGAGCTGGCCCAGGTCCTGGGCGATTTCGCCCAGAAGGAGGACGAGCTGGCGGGCCCCGCCTCCGACGGGATCCTCCGGCGACTGGTCCCGGAGGACCCCGCCTTCGCGGAAGGGATGATCAAAGGCATGCAGGCCGGCCGGGAGAAGGTCCAGTTCGTCATCGACACCACCCGGCTCAAGCAGGACTACTACCGGCGCATCGACGCCCTCGTCACCATGGCCGACCAGGGCGTCAGGGGCATGAGCCCCGATCGGAAGCTCCTCTTCTCCAGCCCGGAGGCCCTGGCCGCCTACAACGCGAAGCTCCAGGAGCTGGTGGCCTTCGAAGCAGACATGAACGTGAAGATCAAGCAGCTCCAGGCCATGGGCCGGGCCGAGCAGGCGCAGGGAGCCAACTGACCCTCCCGCCCCGGGCCTGGGCTCCGTTCGCCGGCTCCCGGGAGCCGTTCGTCGGCCCGAAGGGTCCGGACGAGGCGCCCCTGCTCTAGGCTGGAGCCTTGCCGGGAGTCTGCCCATGAGCCGTCGTGGCCTCGTCTGGACCGCCATCCTCGGGGGCATCGCCCTCGTGGTCCTGCTCGCCGCGGTGTTCGGCCGGGCGGGGGACGACTCCGCGCGGTTCTCCTGGGACACGGTCTCCCGGGGGGACATCCGGGAGGTCATCAGCGCCAGTGGCGAGATCCAGGCGAAGACCCGCATCAACATCGGCACGACCCTGGCCGGCGAGATCAAGGCGATCCCGGTGAAGGACGGCCAGGACGTGAGGAAGGGCGACGTGCTCGTCGTCCTGGACCGGGTCCGCATCGGCCAGGCGGTGGCGCAGGCCCGGGCCGCCCTCGAAGGTGCCCGGCAGGAGGAGGCCCGGCTCAAGGCCGCCCGGGACACGGCGGAATCCACCTGGCGACGGCAGGACGCCCTCCACGCCCAGGGCCTCATCAGCGAGGAGGCCTGGCGACAGGCCAAGCTGGCAAAGGAAAGCGCGGACCTCAGCTGGCAGGGCGCCCAGGCCCAGGTGGCCCAGGCCGCGGCCGGCCTCGGCCAGGCCCAGGACAGCCTCGACAAGGGTGAATTGCGGGCCCCCATCGACGGGAAGGTGACGAGCCTCAAGGCGGAGATGGGCGAGATGGCGATCCCTGGCCAGAGCAACCTGCCCGGCGCGACGCTCATGATCATCTCGGACATGCACGAGGTGATGGCCGAGGTGAAGGTCAACGAGAGCGAGGTCGTCCGCCTCCATCCCGGCCAGATCGCCCAGGTGGCCGTGGACAGCCTCCCAGGGCGGGTCTTCAACGGCACGGTCTATGAGGTGGCCACCGGCAGCGAGGGTGGCACCGGCCAGGACGCCAACATGTATCTCGTGAAGGTCGCCCTGGACATGAAGGGCCAGGACGTGGCCCTGCTCCGTCCCGGCATGAGCGCCCGGGCAGTGATCCTCTCCCGGGAGGTGAAGGGCGTCCTCCGGGTGCCGCTGGAGGCGGTGCTCGAGAAGGACCTCAGCCCCGAGGAGGCCGCCAAGCGCGGGCTCCTGCTGGCCCCCACGCGCAACGTCGTGATGGTGGTGAAGGGCGGCCGCGCGGAGGAGCGGGAAGTGCAGCTGGGCATCGCCAGCACCGAGGCCTTTGAGGTGAAGAGCGGACTGTCCGAGGGAGACAAGGTCATCACCGGTCCTCTGCGCAAGCTGCGCGAGCTGAAGGACAGCGGGACGGTGGAGCTCCGGGACAAGTCGGACTCCCAGCTGGCCGCCGAGGCCGAGCGCCGCAAGGCGCGGGGCTCCAAGTGAACATCCAGGAGCCCGTCTCGGCCGCCGTCCGGGCGCTCAAGGCCAACAAGCTTCGCAGCGCCCTGACCACGCTCGGCATCATCATCGGCGTGGCCGCGGTGATCGTGGTGGTGAGCCTGATCCAGGGCCTGAAGAAGAACGTCCTGAAGCAGATCGAGAAGGCCGGGAGCCAGACCCTCTTCGTGCGGCCGGTGTTCCCGACGGACATGCCCTTCGCCGAGTACCTGAAGATCAAGAACAAGGACCTAACGCTCGAGGACATGCGGGCGCTGGGCCGGAGCGTGCCTCAGATCACTCAGCTTACGCCGCTATTCTTCACGGGCGCGGAGGTGAAATCCGAGGGCCGCAGCGCCACCACCAACCTCGTCATGACCGACGACAGCTACCTGGAGCTGAACAGCATCAACCTGGCCGCCGGCCGCAACTTCGTCCCGTCCGACCTCCGGCTCCAGAACAAGGTGGCCATCGTCGGCTCCCGGGTGCCCGAGAAGCTCGGCATCACCGGCAGCCCCCTCGGGCGCATCATCCAGACCCCGGCGCTCTCGCTCCAGATCATTGGCGTCCTGGAGGAGCAGGGCAGCTCCCTGGGCAACGATCCGGACAGCAACATCCTGGTTCCCCTCACCACCGGCCTCGCGACCCTCTCGGACGCCAGCCGCCGCCAGCTCTTCTTCCAGGCCCGGGTGGACCCCCGCATCTCCGCCGACGACGGGGCCGATCTGGTCACCGAATCGCTGCGGCGCATCAAGGGCCTGCGGGCCGGGGAGCCTGAGGGCTTCAAGGTGTTCAGCCCCAAGCAGATCACCGGGATCATCAGCGGCATCACCGGCGCGATCACGGCCGTGGCCGGAGGCATGGTCTCCATCGCCCTGCTGGTGGGCGGCATCGGGATCATGAACATCATGCTGGTGAGCGTCACCGAACGGACTCGGGAGATCGGCGTGCGCAAGGCCGTGGGGGCCAAGCGCGCCGACGTCCTCATCCAGTTCCTCGTGGAGGCCGCCTTCCTCTGCATCGCCGGGGGCGCCATCGGCATCTGCCTCGGCTTCGGGCTCGGGGCCGCGCTGGGCAAGGCGCTGTTCGGCACCATGGGCATGGTCCCCCTCTGGGCCGTGGTCGCCGCCTTTGCCGTGCCCGCGGCCATCGGCGTCGTCTTCGGGCTCTACCCCGCCGCCAAGGCCAGCAAGCTGGATCCCATCGAGGCCCTGCGCTACGAGTGACCGTTCATCGGCGCCGCCGCGCCGCTCGGCCCGCCCGGGTCCCCGGCGGCCGGATCCCCCCTGTCCTGCCACTGCGCTGACGCCCTAGGCTGGATCCATCGATTCCCTGATCCAAGGAGCCCCCATGTCCGACTCCCTCTACGGCGCCCCCGAGAGCCCCCTCGTCCCCGCGGCCACGAAGCCGCCGACCCTCCTCGAGCAGATCGAGGGGATCTTCACGGCGCCGAAGGCGCTCTTCGAGCGGCTCCACCGGGGCCCGAGCTGGGTCCCGGCCCTCCTGCTCACCATGGTCCTGGCCGTCCTCGTCACCGTGGCCTGGGGCCTGAAGGTGGACGCCGACGCGATGCTGCGGCCCGCCATGGAGCGGAACCCCAACATGTCCGCGGACCAGATCGACCAGGCCATCCAGATGGGATCCAAGTTCATCCTGTTCGGCGGCCTCTTCTTCTCCCTCATCGGGATCCCGGTCTTCGTCCTCATCGGGGGCCTCCTCAACTGGGCCCTCGGCCGCGGGCTGGGAGAGCCCGGGGCGAATCCGCCCTCCTACCTGCACGGCCTGTCCGCCGCGGTGATCCCTGGGCTGGTCCGCCTGCCGGAGACGCTGATCATCCTCGCCATCTGCCTGCTGAAGCCCATCGGTGGCCACAAGCCGGACCAGGTGGCTCCCACCTCTCTGGGCTATTTCATCCAGACCGCGTCGCCCAAGCTGCAGGCGCTGCTCTACGCCCTGAATCCGTTCACCATCGCCAGCCTGGTGCTCACCTACCTGGCCATGCGCCACCTCGTGAAGGCCCGTCCCGCGGGCGCCGCCCTGGTGGTGGGCATCTACGTGGCGATCATGCTCCTGGGCGTCGCCTTCGCCCGGTAGGCCCCCCTTGATGCAGGAAGGGCCCGGATCGCGAGATCCGGGCCCTTGCCATATCGAAAGTGCTCCCTAGAGCTGGCCGCCGGCAGGGGCGGCAGGGACTTGAGCCTGGGCCTCCGCATGGCCCTTCTGGCGCAGGGCCGCGGCCATCTCCGGGGTGATGCCCTTGGCCAGATCCTCGGCCTCGGCCTGGCGCATCGCCTCCTCGTAACTCGGTGGAGGCACCACCGCCTCGGCCTGCCGGGGCGTCCGGGCCTTGGCCACGGCGATGGCGCCCGCGGCGAGGAGGATCACCGCGGCGGTCAGGATGCCGAGGGCGAGGGACTTGGAGCGGGTCCCGGCCTGGGGGAAGGCGGGCGGGGTGGGGAGCTGGGTCATGGGAGGTCTCCTTCCGGATGCGCGACGGCCAGGCCCGCTTCAAGGAAGTCGGTGGCCTGGCCGTCGCTGAGAAACACACCCATCCGGGCAAAAAGGAGTATCAAACCAATACAAATCAAAATCAATCGGGTGATGCGTTATTTTACTTGAATATGGCTCAATCATGGTTATGCCACGATTGGGTCATCCGAAGGGGCCGCACCCTGCCGTCCCTGTCACGGAACGGCGCCGGGCGCGACCCTCCGGTGACGGCTCAGTCCGCGTCCGGTTCCGGGGCTGGCTCACCGCCCGGCTCCTTCCCCTCCGGGGCGGCCTCCTGGCCGGGCTCCGGGGTGGCGTCGGGCGCCTGCGCCGTGGCCTTGCGGAGCTGGGCGAAGAGGTCTGAGAGGGCCGCGAGGGTCTCGGGATGGGCCGCCCCCTGGAGTTGGAACCCGCTCGGATCGCAGGTGAAGGCCAGGCCGAGTGGCGCCACCGCCGGGACCTCCGGCAGCGGTGCGCCGCCCTTGCCGAAGGCCGAGGCCAGGGCCTGGGCGAGGTCCCGCAGACCCTTCAGATCGAGGTAGAGGGTAAACCGGCTGTCAGGCGGCAGCAGGGTGTCCGTCCGCTTGATGCCCGGCGCGGCGGAGAGGGCGCCCGCGCGCTTGAAGGCCTGCAGGGTCCGCTGGAGGGCTTCCGCATCGCCGAAGACGCTGACGAGGGTGTGCTCATCCACCTTTGCGACGCTCTGGCGCATCCGGGGCTCGCCGAAGAGGAACCCGCCCACCATGGCCGCCTGGGCCTGGCCGCCCTGGAGGCGGGTGAGATCCGTGACGAGGGCGTAGCTGGGTACGTCGGGGAGGATCGCCTTCTGCAGGGTCAGGAGCGGGGCCAGGCCGCTCTTGGCCGCGGCCTCCGTATGGAGGGCCACGACCCGGTCCTGGGCCGCCAGGTAGGCGGAGGCATCGGACACCCGCAGGACGCTCACGGCTCCCTTCAACAGGGGATCCCCCGCCTGGGCCGGCGGGGCGACCCGCACGGAGAGGGCCTGCACCTGGGCCTGCTCGGCCTGGAGCGCTTGGGCCATGCGGACCTGGAAGCCCGTGGGCAGGGAGCCAGCAGGGTAGGCGGCCTGGGCCAGGTCGGGATCAGAGCCCATGAGGCTGAACCAGTCCGGCCACTGGCCGCCCATAGCCAGGGCGAAGGGCCCCTCTGCCAGCCCCGCCAGGGGGTGGGTCCCCAGCGGCGCCAGGGCCGCGGCATCGACCGCGAGCGGGCTGCCTGGCCGGTAGAAGGCCTTGACGGACATCCGTACCGAGCCGTCCTGGGCCAGGTCGAGGCCCAGCGCGGCGTGGACCACCGAGGCCCGGGCCTTCTCCACCAGGGCGCGGAAGCGGATCTTCCAGGCGAGGCCGGGATCGGGTGCGGCGGCCGGCTTGTGGAGGTCCGCCACGGCGCCGTCCAGACCGGACCGGAGGGTCCGCCCGCTCCAGAGCAGGTCCGTGTCGTGGGACGCGAGCCAGGCCTCCAGGGGGGCGTCCACCTCCTTTGCGAGGGTCTCCTTCACCGCCAGGGCGGACTGGAGGGTGGCCCGGTCCGCGGAGATCAGCAGGAAGCCGCCGCGAGCCACCGCGTAGCGCGTCTCCCCCGCCAACGTGTAGGTCCAGAATTCCCCGTGACGGGTAGCCTTCAGGCGGGTCAGCAGGGCCTCCGGCGCGGGCGCGGGAACCACGGCGAGGTACCGTGCCCGGGCCGGGGCGGCCTGCTTCGCAGGCGTGCCCTGGACCTCCGGCGCTGGATATTCGGCCAGGAAGGCGGCGCCGGGGCTCAGTTCCGCGGGGCGGAGGCCGGTACGGCCCTCCAGGCCGGAGAAGGGCCCCGCGTCCCCGAACCGGGCGCTGAAGGCCCGTCCCCGAAGTTCGGCCTCCGCCGGCCGAGGGTAGATCTCCACGGTCTCCACCGAGGCGGGGATGAGGGCGAGACCCGGCTTGAGCGCCTGGGAGAGGAGCGGGGCGCCGGCGAGAAGCACCAGGGCCGCGAGGCGGCGGGAGGGCATGGGGACTCCGGAACAGGAATCCTCCAGCATCCCCCGGGCGGCGGGCCCCGGCAAGGCGCCGGTTCAGAAGTCGTAAGGAGGGACCGATCAACCTTTCCCCCGCTCGCGGCATCGAAAGTTTTGCCCCATCCTTTGAGCCGGAGGCTTGCCATGAAGCCCTTCATCCGCCCCCTCCTCACCGCCGCCGCCCTGGTGCCGCTCCTGGGTTGCCTGGACACCTCCAGCAGCGGCGGCGGATATGTCGACACCGCCACTTCCGTGGCCGTCACGGATCTGGACACCAACGGCCGCCAGGACGTTCTGACCACCTTCGCCCGCAGCTACGACGACGGCTCCTTCCAGGGCTTCGTCTCCTCCCGCCTTGGCCAGGGGACCTCCCCCAGCATCGACTTCGCCTCGCCCCTCCGCTCCAACGGGGGCCAGGCTCCGGGCCCCATGATCCTCACCCATCTCGACGGGGACAGCCTGCCGGATCTCGTCCTCTGCGACGCGGCCTCGCCGACGATCACTCTGCTCTACGAGAGCGCCACCACCGCTGGCAGCTTCGGCGGCAAGGTGGACCTGGCCCTCGGCGCCAACCGCTACGCCTACGGCGCCGCCGTGGCGGACTTCAACGGGGACGGCCAGCCGGACATCGCCGTGGCCGCGAGCGGCGGCACGGACCTGCTGATCTTCTTCCAGAACGCCTCCGGCGGCTTCACCGGGGTGACCCCGGTCTCCCTCCCCCTCGGCGCGACTCCCTACTGCGTGGCCGCGGCGCCGCTCTCCGGCGGCTTCCAGGACCTGGCGGTGGGCCTGAGCACCGGCCAGCTCGCCGTCCTCAAG
Source organism: Holophagaceae bacterium (assembly GCA_035758545.1). Lineage (GTDB taxonomy): Bacteria > Acidobacteriota > Holophagae > Holophagales > Holophagaceae > JAFDVN01. Next base: position 10,236 of record DASTWQ010000027.1, read on the forward strand.
GGCAACGGCGACGGCACCTTCCAGGCCGCCGTCAGCTACGCCTGCGGCACGGCGCCCTCCGCCATCAAGGTCGGGGATCTGGACGGCGTGAACGGGCCGGACCTCGCGGTCACGGACTACGGCGCGGCGAGTTCCGTCATCGTCTTCCTGAACAACGGCACCGGCGCCTTCGCCGCCGGGGTCGCCTACGCCACCGGCGACGCCGACGCCCAGGATGTGGCCATCGGCGATCTCGACGGGGACGGCAAGCCCGACCTGGCGGTGGCGAACGCCGGCCTTCCCGGAGATCCCGGCAGCCTGTCGGTGCTCTTCAACAACGGGAGCGGCGCCTTCGGCGCGGCCACGGTGCTCCCGGGCCTCTACGGGCCCCTCTCCGTCGCCATCGCCGACGTGGATGGGGACGGGCTGAACGACCTCGTCAGCGCGGATGGGACCGGCGTGGTGCGGCTTCAGAGCTCTGTGAGCCCGGGCACCTTCAAGGCGCCCGTCGGGCTCTACTACTGATCAGCCCTGGATCCACACCGGCTCGAGGCCGAGGAGGCGGGCCACCGCCTCCCGGCCCCGGGGCCCGGGGTCCTCGGTGAAGTCGTTGACCCACATCTGGACGTAGGTGCTCACCATGTCCCGGTCCATGCCGCGGCCGAAGGACTGGCTGTAGTCCACGCTCTCCCAGTGGCGCTGGCGGGACAGGACGACGCTCTTGCGCATCACCGAGGCGAAGCGGGCCTTCACCGCCGGATCCAGGTCCGCGCGGATGGCGTTGCCGCCCATGGGCAGCGGCAGGTCGTAGGCTTCCTTCCACCAGCGGCCCAGGTCCTCGACGAGATGGAGCCCGGCGTCCTTGTACATGAGTTGGCTCTCGTGGATGAGCAGGCCCGCGTCGAACCTGCCGAGGGAGACCTCCTCCATGATCCGGTCGAAGGGCACCAGCTCGTGGACCAGCTCGATCCCCATGGCCTTGCACCAGAGCCTGAAGCTCAGGAACGCGCTCGTGCGCAGGCCGGGGATGGCGATGGTCCTGCCCTGGAGGCCCTTGGCCGAGGCCGGGACGCGGCTCACCACCAGCGGGCCCTTGCCCTCCTGGATGCTGGAGCCGGCCGTCAGCAGCTCGTACGTCCCCTGCAGCTCCGGGTAGGCGCCGAAGCTGATGGCGGTGACGTCGTAGCGCCCCTCCAGCGCCTCGGCGTTGAGGGTCTCGATGTCCTTGCGGACGAACTCGAACTCGAAGCCCTCCGGGTCCATCCAGCCCAGGGCCAGGGGCGCCATCATGTAGGCGTCGTCGCTGTCGGGGGAGTGGGCGATCACCAATTTCATCTTGGGGCTCTCGACTTTCGGCTTTGGGCTCTGGCTAGCGCCGACCCGCGAGCGGTGATGTGACTTTGACGGACGCTTCGAACGCCAGGCCCGGCGAGAGCCCAGGGTCGAGAGCCCAAAGCCTCAATATCCGAACCCGTCCTTGCGGACGTGGGTGCGGGGCCGGGCCTCGGGGTCCTGCAGCGCGCCGCCGACGACCTCGCCGATCACGAGGTGGTGGTCGCCGCCGGTCTCCAGGGTCCGGGTGTGCTTGAGCATCAGGTAGGCGTAGCCGTCCTTGAACACCGGCGCGGCCTGGCCATCCATCAGGATCTGGGCATCCTCGGCCCAGGGGTCCACGCCGGGCTCGAAGCCGCGGCCGTATCGCTTCAGCGGCTCATGGTCGCCCTCCTTCAGGAGGTTCAGCGCGAAGTGGCCGCTGCCCTGGATGAGGGCCTCGATGGGGCGCCCGGCCTTGATGCACACGGCGACGAGGGGCGGCTCGAAGCTGATCTGCTGGAACCAGGAGGCCAGGAACCCCGTACGCGCCGCCCCGTGCTGGGCGGTGGCGATGGCGAGACCGCTGGGGATCTTCCCCAGGGCGGGGCCGGCGGTGGTCTTCAGATCGGACATGGGGACTCCCACGAGGCTGGTCACGGTGGCCGCAGAGCGAGCGCAGAGACCCCAGGATAATGGATTCTCTCCTGCGTCCTCAGCGTTCTTCCGAGATCCGCCGCGGCCCGCTCAGTTCGCCGAGGGCTCGCCTTCCTTGGGCGCCAGCTTGGCCTTCACGCGCTCGATGGCCTTGGCGGCCACAGCGTAGCGGGGGTTCTCGTCCAGGGCGGAGCGGTAGTGCTTGAGGGCCTGGTCCAGGTCGCCCTTGCGCTCGAAGACCCGGCCCAGGTTGAAGTGGGGGAAGCAGTAGCTCTCGTAGCGCTGGGCCTTGAGGGCCATGCGGAGCCAGGGGATGGCGTCGTCCAGCTCCCCCTGCTCCAGGTGGTAGGCGCCGATGTCGTTGTAGGGGTTGCCGAACTCGGGATCCAGGTCGATGGCCCGGTGGCAGTCCTCGATGGCGGCGTCGAAGTCCTTCTCGAAGCTCTTGGCCCAGCCCCGGAAGGTGAAGGCCTCGGCGGTGGGATAGATCTCGATGGCGTCCGTGTAGAGCTCGATGGCCCTCTCCAGCTCCCCCTTCATGTGGAGCTGGTAGGCCTTGCCCACCACTTCCATGGCTTCCTGGCGCTTGGCCTCGGGGGTGTCCGGGCGGTCCTGCTCGTCGCTCATGCCTTCAAGGATAGCCCTCTCAGAGCCCCTGCAAGCGCAAGAGGGTCACAGCCTGCCAGAGCACGTAGCCCCCCATGGCCGCCACCAGGAGCCCACCCCCCCGGAGGAGGCGGTGCCGCCAGGCCTGGCTCAGGCGGGTGGAGAGGAGGCCCAGCCCCAGGAGGAGGGGCATGTTCCCCAGCCCGAAGGCCGCCATGCCCGCGGCGCCCATGCGCCAGGAGCCGTAGTCCAGAGTCTTCAGCAGCATCATGTAGACGAGGCCGCAGGGCACCAGGCCCCACAGCATCCCCAGCATCAGCGGGCCGCCGCCCTGCTTCAGCCCCCTGCCCAGGAGGGCGGAGAGGGCCTTCGGCAGGCGGAACTCCATGAGGGCGTCCGCCCGGCGGCCCAGGAGCATGAAGAGGCCCAGGAGCAGCATCAGGAAGCCGATGGCCAGCTTCACCCAGACCTGCCAGGGCCAGGCCTGGGCGGCGACGAGGGCCGCGCCGTCGGGGCGGCAGCACTCGTGCATGTCCTGGACCGTCTGGAGGCGTGCGAAGCCGCCCACGAACCCGATGGCGGCGCCCAGGACGGCATAGGTGGTGACCCGGCCCAGCTGGAAGACCAGGTGCCGGGGCCACAGCCGGCCCCCGTGCCGGGCCTGGGCCATGCCGAAGGCGGCGACGATGGGGCCGCACATGCCCGCGCAGTGGCCGATGGAGCCCAGGAGCCCCGCCACCCACATGACGAGCAGCCAGGGCGCCGCGTGGGGCGTGTTCAGCCAGCTTTCAAGCATCCGTGCCGTCCCGTCCGGGGCAGAGGCCCCTCAGAAGTTGTAATGCACTCCGACGGAGGCGAGGAAGCGGGGTTCCAGCTGGAGCCCCGTCACGTGCTGGTAGACGGGCACCTGCACGAAGGCATAGACCTGGAACTGGTTGGAGATCTGCGCCGTCAGTCCGGGGCTCAGGTAGGCCAGGGTGGCGCCGCTGTTGGCTGGGTCGGATTCGGCCCCGGTCTCGGGCTTCTCCGCCCGGACATTGACCTGCAGGGCCGGGGTGAGCGCCCGCCAGCCCGTGTAGCGGATCCCCGCGTTCACGTTGACCCCATTGCCTGGCCGGAACCCGGCATCGTGGGCGAGGGCGGCCTGGAAGGTCCCCTGGGCGAACCAGCCCCAGGCCATCGACCACTCCCCGTACTTGTAGACCCCCAGGAGCAGGTCGGTGCTGCCGGTGCCCGGCTGCAGCCCGCGGTCCACCGGCCCGCCGGCCTGGGGGCCGCCCGTGAAGGTGTCCGTGGTGCGGCCCGTGGGCAGCTTGAGGCCGACCTGGAGGCCGAAGGAGTGGTCCTCGGTGAAGCCCTGGTAGCGGCCCAGGATGCGCACATCGCCCAGGCCGGAGCTGCGGGAGGTCGAAGCCTCCAGGTCCCCTTCGGCGAGGGTCTCGTGGCTGCGGACCGTGGCGGGCAGCTGCACCGTCAGGCCCCAGACGGCATTGGGGCTCCAGTCCAGGGTGAGGGTCGTGTTGCGGCTGAGGGTCCGGCGCTGGACCTCCTCGGCGGCCGGGAAGCTGAAGCTGGAGAAGGCGACCCGGTCCAGGCCCCGCCGGAGCTGGTCCTGGTCCAGGTAGTCGTAGCGCAGGTCCAGCCGCAACCCCGCGCCAGAGGCGTAGCCCTGGGCGGACCAGTCGGAGTTCAGGGTGCAGCCGCAGGCCCCGCAGGCGAGGGCCGGCGTGGCGAGCAGCAGGGGCAGGAGGCGGAGAGCGGGGCGCGGCACAGAGGCTCCTCGTCCTTCGATCCTACGGGTTCCTGGCATGCCGCGCCTCCCCTGGTCCCGAGGCAGCTCCATCCCGATCAGGCATCCAAATGCCCTGGCTGCAACAGGAACAAACTCCTGCCCAGGATCCCGCCCGGGACCGGAGGGTCCTGAATCTCCGGCCCGGCTGTTAGACTGGCCGAGCCACCCGGCACGGCGGGGCCCTGCACAGCGGCCTTGAGGCCCCCCCGCCCCAGGAGAACCGATGACCGTCGCCACGAGCCTCCAAGTCCCCAGTTTCGTCCAGAACAAGAAGCTGATCGCATGGGTGGAGGAGGTCGCCGAGCTGTGCCAGCCGGCGCGCATCCACTGGTGCGACGGCAGCCAGGCCGAGTACGACGCCCTCTGCGAGCAGATGGTCCAGGCCGGCACCTTCCGCAAGCTGAACCCCGAGAAGCGCCCTGGCTGCTTCCTGGCCCTCTCCGACCCCGCCGACGTGGCCCGGGTCGAGGACCGCACCTTCGTCTGCTCCGTCAAGAAGGAGGACGCCGGCCCGAACAACAACTGGGTGGATCCCGTCGAGATGAAGGCCAAGCTCCGGGGCCTCTTCAAGGGCTGCATGAAGGGCCGGACGATGTACGTCGTGCCCTTCAGCATGGGCCCCCTCGGCTCCGAGATCGCCCACATCGGCGTGGAGATCTCCGACAGCCCCTACGTCGCCGTGAACATGCGGATCATGACCCGCATGGGCAAGGCCGTGTACGACGTGCTCGGCGACGGCGAGTTCGTGCCGGCCCTGCACAGCGTCGGCGCGCCGCTGTCAGACGGCCAGCAGGACGTGCCCTGGCCTTGCAACGCCGACAACAAGTACATCTGCCACTTCCCCGAGACCCGGGAGATCTGGTCCTTCGGCTCCGGCTACGGCGGCAACGCGCTCCTGGGCAAGAAGTGCTTCGCCCTCCGTATCGCCTCCACCATGGCCCGGGACGAGGGCTGGCTCGCGGAGCACATGCTCATCCTCGGCCTGCAGGAGCCCGGCAAGGACGGGAAGCCCGGTGACAAGACCTACGTCGCCGCCGCCTTCCCCAGCGCCTGCGGCAAGACCAACTTCGCCATGATCCAGATGCCCGAGCGGTTCAAGGACCACACGGTCACGACCATCGGCGACGACATCGCCTGGATCAAGCCCGGCAAGGACGGCCGCCTCTACGCCATCAACCCCGAGGCCGGCTTCTTCGGCGTGGCGCCCGGCACCTCCATGAAGTCCAACCCCAACGCCATGCTCACGATCACGAAGAACACCATCTTCACGAACGTGGCCATGACCGCCGACGGCGATGTGTGGTGGGAGGGCATGAGCGAGGAGGCCCCCGACGGCCTCACCGACTGGCAGGGCAAGCCCTACGACAAGGCTAGCGGCAAGCCCGCGGCGCACCCCAACGCCCGCTTCACCGCCCCCGCCTCCCAGTGCCCCAGCATCGACGAGAAGTGGGAGGACCCCGCCGGCGTGCCCATCAGCGCCTTCATCTTCGGCGGCCGCCGCGCCACCACCGTGCCCCTCGTCACCCAGGCCTTCAACTGGAGCTTCGGCGTCTACCTCGCCGCCACCATCGGCTCCGAGATGACTGCCGCCGCCGCGGGCACCATTGGCCAGGTGCGCCGGGATCCCTTCGCCATGCTGCCCTTCTGCGGCTACCACATGGGCGACTACTTCGACCATTGGCTCCAGATCGGCCGCACCCTGCCCATCCCGCCGAAGATCTTCGTCGTGAACTGGTTCCGCAAGGGCGAGGATGGCAAGTTCCTGTGGCCCGGCTACACCGAGAACATGAGCGTGCTGAAGTGGATCGTGGACCGCGTCCACGGCCGCGCCTTCGGCGTCGAGACGCCCCTCGGCTGGGTGCCCCGGAAGCAGGATCTCGTCCTGGACGGCCTGGCCATCGACGATCCCCACTACGCCCAGCTCATGAAGGTGGACAAGGACGAGTGGCGCCGGGAGCTGCTGCTCCACGAGGAGCTCTTCGAGCGCCTCTACGACCGCCTGCCCAAGGAGTTCCCGGCCATGCGCCAGCTCCTCCTGGCCCAGCTCTGGCGGACCCCCGCCAAGGCCTGATCCGCGAAGGGCCGCGAAACCTCAAAATCCAAGGGCCGCGAAGGCGACTTCGCGGCCCTTGCGCTTTTCACCCCCCGACGCCTCGCGGCCCCCCGGTTCTTCTATGCTCTAGCCATGCCCGCCGACGCCCCCGGAACCTACTGCCAGAACTGCCTCACCTGGAACCCCGGGGAGCGGGAGACCTGCCTGAAGTGCGGCACCCGGCTGCTCATCCTCCGGGGGGACCACACCTGGGAGGACGAGGCCGAGGACGAGGGCGGCGAGGACCTGGAGGAGCACCTCCTGGAGCGCATCACAGGATTGGAGGAAACGGTCCGGCGGGTGGAGACCTACCTGGAGACCGTCTCGGACCAGCTCGGCAAGCTGGAGCGGGCCGAGATCATGCTGCGCAACGGCCTCATGGCCCTCGTGCAGGAGATGGAGCAGCACCGGCAGCTGGACGCCCGGGCCTTCAGCGAGCGCTGGGAGTCCCTCGTGGAGGAGAACCTCCACCTCATCGGCGCCCGGGAGCTCTTCACCCGCTACCGCGCGCGGATCCTGCCCATCGCCCGGCCCAAGTCCATGGGCCAGCTGCGGAGGGCCCTCAACGAGACCCTGGCCCTGCTGGAGGAGGGCCAGCTCGCGGAGGGCGCCGACCGCCTGGCCCAGGCGGTGCAGCAGGACCCGAAGAACTACGAGCTCATCTACACCGCCGCGGCCCTGCTGGAGGCCGCCCAGCGCTACGAGGACGCCGAGTCCCTGGCCCGCAAGGTGGTCCAGCTGAGCCCCCGCCACTTCGAGGGCTGGATGCTGCTGGCTCGCCTGCTCTGGGAGCTGCCGGACCAGGTGGACGAGGCCATCGAGGCCCTGGAGACCGCCGCGGAGATCCACCCGGAGGACGCCGAGCCCCACCTCATGCTCGCGGAGCTGCTCCAGGAGC
>DASTWQ010000017.1:0-20961 GCA_035758545.1 Holophagaceae bacterium
GGGAGGGCCAGGAATGGGCCGGCACGTCGGAATGCCTCATCCGGATGGGCCGCACTCATGAAGCCGCAGGTCCCCTCGACCAGGCGAAGGGCCTGATCCCCGGCAATCCCTACCTGCTCCGGGCGGTGGCCTGGGAGGCCCTGTCCCGGGGCGACCGCACCGCGGCCCTGGCCTGCCTCGACCAGGGGATCCTCGATCCGCGCCACGACGCCCCCGAGATCCAGACCGAACTCAGGGAGCTCCGGGACCGGATCAGCACCGGAGCCGTGCCATCATCAGGACATCCCTCAACCCTCACCCAGGAGTGACCCGTGGCCCATCGCGAGTGGAGCAACCTTCCCGGCAACACCCAGTACACCATCGCCGCCAAGAACGGCTGGACGCTGTCGCTGAACGCGGACGGAACCGTCACGCTCAAGCACGGCAACGGGAACGTCGCCGCTGACGGGACTTCCACCAGCCTCACCATCAGCCCGGACCCCGGAGCCGGCGATCCGGTGCCCCCCAGCAAGTGATCTCCGGCCGGATCCCCGGCTACCCTCGCCCCGCCGCCCAGCGGGGCGAGGCCCTCAAGGGGCGCGGCTACTCAGCCGCGCCCTTTTTCTCGCCGACGTAGACCGTCGCGACCTCGGGCTTTTCACCGCGGCGGGGGAGCTTGATCGTCACCTTGGGGCTGAAGCCGGGGCCGGAGACCTCGACGAAGAGGGCGTCCGGCTCCTCGTTGAGGCGGCCGCTGCCGTCCACGGCGTCGGTGGGCTTGCCGGCGTAGCTGAAGATCGGGTTGTGGCTCTCGTTCCGCGGGCGCACCTGGATCACCTCGAAGGTGGCGCCGACGGCCTGCACCCGGAAGGTCACGTCGAAGACGCCGGTGCGCGCGGCCATGAGCACCAGGCCGGAGCCGCCCTCCCGCACGACCCGGGCCTTGAGCTGGGCCACGGCCTGCTCGAAGGAGGGGCTCTGGGCGGAGGCCGGCGCGGCGAGGCCGGCGGCGAGCAGACAGACGGCGGCGGAGGTCAGGCGCATGGCATCTCCTCGGGGGGTCTGCCCCCGAGGATGACGCCGGGGGGCCTTCACTTCAACTGCTTGAGCCAGGCCGCCACGGGGTCCAGGTCTGCCAGCGGGGTGTCGTCGCCGTAGGCGCTCACCGCGAGGGCCGCGCTGAGGGCGGTCTTGTCGCGGGTCTCGCGCTTGAGCAGATGGTTGGCCTGGGGCACGCGGATGAGCGCGCCGTGGAAGCCCTCCGGCGCCTGGGCAGGTGGCGTGGTCTGCAGGTCCGCCTCGCCGTAGACCGCCGCGACCGGCAGGGGGCAACGGGCCGCGAGGGCCCAGGGATCCAGGTCGAGGGTGCCCCGCACGAAGCCGAGGGTCTCCGGCGCCCCCAGGGACTGGCCCAGCCTCGCGAGGGCCGGGAAGACCTGGTCGCTGGCCGGGGGCGCGGCCCCGCCCCGGCGGATGGCGTTCAGGGTGCCGCGGAGGAAGGCCAGATTGGCCTTGCGCACGCCCGCCGGCGCGCCGTCCAGCTGCCGGGCCACCTGGTCCTCGATGAGCGTCCCGAAGGGTTCCGGCGGCAGGCCGATGAGCAGGAGCGCGTCCGCGTCGGAGGCGGCCAGCAGGCTCAGCAGGGCCCCTTCATCGAAGCCCACCAGCAGCAGCTTCCGGCCCTTGGCCTCCGGCAGGGCCCGGGCCGCGGCGAGGGCGGCCTTGATATCGCCCACCTGGGCGTCGAGGGAGGTGTCGAGCTTGGGATCCCGGGCGCCGACGAGGCGCTTGTCGAAGCGCAGGGAGCCCACGCCCTGGGCCGCGAGCCAGGCGGCGAGGTCCCGGCCGCCGTGGCTCTGGACCGGCAGCAGGGGCGTGGACCAGTCCCGGTCCATGGGGCCGGGCCCCGCCACCATCACCGCGAACCAGCCGGTGGCCTTCGCCGGATCCGCGGTGCTCCGCACGCTGCCCTTCAGCGGGAAGGCGTTGAAGCCCGGGAAGGCGATCTCCCGGTCCACAGGCGCGGGGGCAGGCGTGGTCACGGCAGGCGGAGTCTGGAACGGGATCATCGGAAGGCCCCTTCGAGGGTGTCGGCCAGCAGGGCCAGGGAGGCGGGCGCCAGGAGCCCGTGGTCATCCTCCAGGATGTGCAGGCGGGCCTCCGGGTTCCGGGCGGCGAAGGCCTCGCTCTCCGCCACCGGCACCGCGTCGTCGCGGCGGCCATGAAGGATCACCGAGGGCACGGGAACGCGCCAGGCCTCGTCGCCGAGCCAGTGGGGCAGGTCGTCCCGCAGCGCCGGGCCGAGGCGCCTCAGGCGGCCCTCGCCGTAGTGGAAGACCGCCGTGGTGCCGCGGACGCGGTAGTCCTCCCAGAGGGGCGTGACGAGGCGCCGGGCGGCGAAGCCGAAGGCCGGGGCCAGCAGCACCAGGGAGCGCACCCTCGCCCCGCGATGGACCGCGGCGGTGGCGACGAAGCCGCCGAGGGAGGACCCCGCCACCACCGGCGGCTCCGGCAGGGACGCCAGCAGCGCCTCCACCGCCGCCACCTGGGCGGTGACCGTGAGGGCCTCGAAGCTCGGCAGGTTCAGGTCCGGCGCGTGGAAGGGGATGCCGCGGCCTTCCGCCCAGCGGCGGCAGAAGGAGCCCTTCGACCCGCCCGGGGCGGAGCTGAATCCGTGGAGGTAGACGAGGGCGGGCATCAGCCCAGCTGGGCCAGGTCCTCGGGGCCGGCGATGGAGAGGGCCTCCACCTCGAGGCCGCGCTCCTTGGCCTGGCGCTTGGCGAGGCCGCTGAGGACCTTGCCGGGGCCCAGCTCCAGGAAGCGGGTGACGCCTTCCTTCAGCAGCAGGTCCAGGGTCGCCTCCCAGCGCACGGCGCCGGGGATCTGGCGCACCAGGCCGTCCCGCAGGGCCTCCGGCTCCCGCTGAAGGGCGGCGTCCACGTTGTTCACGAGGGGGCAGATGGGCGCCTTGAAGGCCAGGGCGCCGAGCACCGGCAGCATGCGGGCCTGGGCGGGCTCCATGAGCGGCGAGTGGAAGGGCGCGCTCACGGGCAGCTTCACCATCTTGCGGCCGCCCCGGGCCTTGGCGGCCTCCATGGCGGCGTCCACGGCCTCGGCGTGGCCGGCGATGACGATCTGGCCGGGCCCGTTGAAGTTGGCGGGCACGACGACCTTCCCGGTCTTCGCGGCGGCCTCGGCGCAGCTGGCCTCCACGTCCTCGGCGCCCATGCCGAGGAGGGCGGCCATGGCGCCGACGCCCACGGGCACGGCCTCCTGCATGGCGCGGCCCCGCTCCCGGACGGTCTTCACCGCGTCGGTGAAGGCCAGGGCGCCGATGGCCACGAGGGCCGAGTACTCGCCCAGGGAGTGGCCGGCGGCGAAATCGGGCTTGGGCAGCTTGTGGGCGTAGGCCCGCACCACCATGGTCGAGTGGGTGAGGATCGCGGGCTGGGTGTGCTCCGTGAGCTTCAGCTGCTCCTCGGGGCCCTCGGCCATGAGCCTGGAGAGGGGGAAGCCGAGGGCGTGGTCGGCGTCCTGCTGCACGGCGAGGGCGGCGGGCTCGGCGGCGGCCAGCGCCGCCCCCATGCCCACGGCCTGGGACCCCTGCCCGGGGAAGAGCCACGCGGTTTTCGTCATGACCAGCTCCTCTGCGTCAGCGTGTCGAAGTGAGGCTCAGGCCTTCGGCGCCAGCTGGGCCAGGCGGGCCTGGATGCGCTCGTGGAGGCGGCCGTCCACGGCGCGGATGGCGGCGCCGATGCCGTTCTTCACGGCGCGGGCGTCGCTGGAGCCGTGGCCGATGACGGACACGCCCTTCACGCCCAGCAGCGGCAGGCCGCCGTATTCGCGGTAGTCCAGCTGCTTGAAGAAGCTCTGCAGGGCGGGCTTCACCAGCCAGCCGCCCAGCTTGGCCCGCAGGTTCGACATGAGCGCGCCCCTGAGGCCCGTGCCCACCATCTTGGCCAGGCCCTCGGAGCTCTTGAGCACGACGTTGCCCACGAAGCCGTCGCAGGCGATGACGTCGAAGCGGCCGTTCCAGATGTCCCGGCCCTCGGCGTTGCCCATGAAGTTGAGGTCCATCTCCCGCAGCAGGGCCGCGGCCTCCAGGGTCACCTCGGTGCCCTTGGAGTCCTCCTCGCCCACGCTGAGGACGCCCACCTTGGGAGCCTCGACGCCCAGCACCTGCTCGGCGAAGACGGCGCCCATGAGCCCGAAGCAGGCGATGTGCTCGGGGCGGGAGTCGATGTTGGCGCCCACCTCGATGAACACCGTCGGCCGCCCCGTGAGGTTCGGCATCAGGCTCGCGAGGCCGGGGCGTTCCACCCCCTCGATCTTGCCGATGACGAGGACGCTCGCCATCATCGCGGCGCCGGTGTGGCCCATGCTGACCATGCCGTCGGCGCGGCCCTCCCGCACGGCCTGGGCGGCCAGGCGGATGGAGCTGTCCTTCTTCTCCTTGAGGATGGCCTTCGGCTCGTCGTGGAAATCCACGACGGACGGCGCGTGGACCAGCTCGAGGCGGCTGCGCAGGCCCCCGGCGAGGCCGTGGCCGGCCAGGGCGCCGTCCAGGCGGGCCTCGTCGCCCACCAGGAGGAGCTCCAGCTCCGGCCAGGCCTGCAGGGCCAGGCGCGCGCCGTCGAGGGTCGCCTGGGGGGCGTAGTCGCCCCCCATCACGTCCAGCGCGATGCGGCAGGTGCCCAAGCTGGACGCCTTAGTTCGCGGCCACCCGGACAGCCTGCTTGCCGCGGTAGTGGCCGCAGCTGGGGCAGACGCGGTGGGGGAGCTTCGCCACGCCGCAGTTGGCGCAGTTGGTGGAGCTCATCGCATCCAGGGAGTCGTGGGTGCGCCGGCGGTCGCGGCGGGCCTTGGAATGGCGGCGCTTGGGATTCGGCATGGGAAGCTCCGGGTAGAAAGTTTACAAGCGATCAGGGCTCGAGGTCCAGCCGCACGCCCTTGAGGGCGCGGGCCAGGGCGCCTTCGGGCTTGAGGGCCTCGGAGGGGCAGGCGCAGGGCCCCTTGTTCCAGTTCTTGCCGCAGACGGGGCAGAGCCCCTTGCAGTCCTCCTGGCAGAGGGGGTGGCCCGGCGCCTGGAGCTCGAACTGCTCCCGGGCCAGGTCCGCCTCGTCCAGCTCGGCCTCCGGCAGGAAGACCACGTCGAGGTCCTGGCTGCCGAGGGTATGCTCGCCGCGGCGGGCGAGGTCCGGGTCCGGGCTCGCGAGGTACTGGGCGGTCACCGCGAGGGGCCGGTCCAGGGGCGCGAGGCAGCGGGAGCAGGCGCCCTGCCAGGCGCCCGTCCCCTTCACGTCGATGAAGAGGTCCTGGCCCGAGGGCAGCAGGAACACCTCGAAGGCCGCGTCCAGCACCCGGTCCTCCCCCTCCAGCGCGAGCTCCTGGAGCGCGCCGGTCAGTCGGAGGCCCTCGGGGGGCAGCTTATGGCGGTCGATCACGGCTGCGGCCTCACTTGCCCTTCGGGGCGCCGGCGCCCGGGGCCTTGTCGTCGCCCGGCGCCGCGGGGGCGCTGGCGGCGCCCTCGGAGGTGGTGAGGCCCTGGCTGGGCGTCAGGGAGAAGGCCGGATGGTCCGTCAGGTTGTCCGGATCCCCGGCGCAGGACAGCGTGTAGGTGCGCGCGCTGGACTGGCCCTGGTAGGGCTGCTTGAAGGGATCGTCCGCCGGCATGTTGGTCTTGATGAGGCTCTGCTTCACCAGGGGCGAGTTGGGTTCGACCATGGCGCCGTAGCTGGAGAAGTCGGGGTACCGGCCGTGCTGGAGGTAGTACTGGGCCAGGCCGTCGGCGACGACCTGCAGGTCGTCTTTGGCCTTGAGGTAGCGGGCCTGGGCCGAGTGTTTCTGGACGGCCTGGAAGCCCAGCGTGCCGAGCACCGCCAGGATCATCATGGCGACGAGCAGCTCGAGGAGCGTGAAACCCTGTTGGCGGCGGGACATGGCGGTGGACCTTGGAAATGGGAGCGGCAGCCGCCAGCGACGGGCTGCCCAAGCGCTCCAGTGTGCCAGGAATCGCTGGGAATTCAAGGAAGCAGAAGGATCTATGCGTCCCCCGGGCCGTCCGTTCCCTCCGGGTCCGGCGGGGGCGGGAAGGCCTCGGGGCGCGGGAAGTCCGCCGGGAGGGCCTCCGGGCCCCCCAGCTCCTGCAGCCAGTAGCGGTAGGCCCGGAAGCTCATGCCCAGGCGCCGGCAGGCCTTGGTCTTCACCCCGCCGGCTTCCTCCAGGGCCCGGCGGAGGAAGTGGCCCTTGAGGGCCTGCATCCAGGCCTCCAGGTCCACGCCCTCCGGCGGCAGGGCCAGGACCGGCCCGCCGGCCGGCCGGGGGCCCGCCAGCACATCCTCCGGGAACAGGTCCCGGGTCACGGGGCCGCCGGGATTCAGGGCCACGCAGCGCTCCATGAGGTTCTCAAGCTCGCGGACGTTCCCGGGCCAGCGGTAGGCCTGCATGGCCGCCAGGGCGTCCGGATGGAGGGGCATGGGCGCCTTGCCGAGCCGTTCGCAGGCCCGGCGGATGAAGTGGTCCGCCAGCACCGCCAGATCCTCGGGCCGGTCCCGCAGGGGCGGCAGCTCGATGTGGAGGATGTTGAGGCGGTAGAAGAGGTCCTCCCGGAACTCTCCCCGCTCCGCCCGCTCCCGCAGCTGGCGGTTCGTGGCGGCGATGACCCGGGCGTCCACGGGCCGCTCCTCCGAGGAGCCCAGGCGGCGCACCTTCCGCTCCTGCAGGGCCCGCAGCAGCTTCACCTGGAGGGGCAGCGGCATCTCGCCGATCTCGTCCAGGAAGAGGATGCCGCCCTCGGCTTCCTCGAAGAGGCCGCGCTTGGAGGCCGTGGCGCCGGTGAAGGCGCCCTTCTCGAAGCCGAACAGCTCGCTCTCCAGCAGGTTCTCCGGCAGCGCGCCGCAGTTCACGGCGACGAAGGGGCCGGCGCCGCGGTCCGAGTAGCGGTGGATGAGCCGCGCGACCACTTCCTTGCCGGTGCCGCTCTCGCCGGTGAGCAGCACCGTGCTGTCCGCCCGGGCCACCTTCCCCACCAGGGCCTGGATGCGGCGCATGGTCTGGCCCACGCCCACCAGCTCGCCCGTGACCTCCAGGCCCTCCGGCGCCGCGGGCGCGGCCTCCGCCAGGAGGCCCTGCAGCGTGGCGATGAGGTCCTCGTTGCGGAAGGGCTTGGTGATGAAGTCCACGGCGCCGAGGTTCAGGGCCTGCACCGTCGTCTCGGTGGTGGCGTAGGCGGTCATGACCACCACCGGCAGGTCGAGCCCCCGCTCCTTCATCCAGGCCAGCAGCTCGATGCCGGAGCCGTCCTTGAGCCGCAGGTCGCTCAGCACCCCGTGGAATCCTCCGCCCGCCAGGGCGGCCTGGGCCTCCTTGAGGCCCCGCGCCTCCGTGCAGCGGAAGCCGTGCTGGGCCAGGGTGAGGCTGAGCACCTCCCGGAGGCCCTGTTCGTCCTCTAGGAGCAGGATGTGGCGCGCGTCGGTGGGCATCGGAGAGTCGGAGCCCCAGTATGCCCCGGGAGAGGGCCGCCCCCCACCGGACATTGGCGCCCGGCGCATCCGCGCGGGGACGCCCGCCGCGTCTACGCATTGACGCCCGCCGCGCCCGCGCCGGACCATGGCCCGATGCGCTTCCTCCTCAGCCGCACCGACGCCCTGGGCGACCTCGTGGTCTCCCTGCCGGTGATGGCGCGCCTGCTCGCGCGGGATCCCGCCGCGGAGATCCACTGGCTCGTGCGGCCCGCCACGGCGCCGGTCCTCGCCTTCGCTCCCGGCGTCGCCGGGGTGCACCTGCGGGAGCAGGGCCAGGACCTGGCCGCCCTGATGCGGGGCCTGAAGCCTGACGCGGTGCTGAACCTGGGCCACCGGGACCGGGAAGTGCTGCCCGCCGCCCGCCGGGCCGGCGTGAAGGTCCGCGTGGGCCGGGCCCGGGGCCTCGGCCAGATCCTCGCCGCCACCCACCGGCTCTGGCGCGGCCGAACCGGTGCGGGCCGCCACGAGGCGGAGCACGCCCTGGATTTCCTCGCGCCCTTCGGCTGGCAGGGCGGGCCGCCGGAACCGCCCCGCCTCGTCCTGCCGCCAGCGCTGAAGGCGGCCGGGGCCGCGGACCTCGCCCCCTGGGGCCCCCCGCGGCTCGGCCTCGTCCTGCGGGGCAGCGGCGCCGGCGCCGCGCCTTCAGACGGATGGTGGGACAGGGCCCGGGCGGCCTTCTCGGCCGCGGGCTGGACGCCGGTGGTCCTGGGCCCGCCGGAGGCCTCGGAGCCGGAACCGGCGGACCTGCCCCGGCTGCTCGCCCGGCTGGCGGCCTGCGACGCGGTGGTGGCGCCGAGCACCGGGCCCGCGCACCTCGCCGCCGCCCTGGGCGTCCCCACCGTCTGCCTCATGGGCCGGCGTCCGGCCCATGGCCCGGACCGCTGGCGCCCGCTGGGGCCCCGGGTGGCGCCGCTCCAGTATCCGGGCCCCGAGGACGATCTCGGCGGAGGGCTCGACCGGCTGGATCCCCAGGCGGTGCTGATCGCGCTGGAGGCCCTGAGATGACCCGCATCCCCGAGGGCGCCACCTGGGTGCGCTTCCCCCGCTTCGTCGGCGACGCCGTCATGCAGATCCCGGTGCTCCGCTTCCTGCGGGCCGCCGGCGCGGGGCCCCTGGTGGTCTGGGGCCCGGCGGCGGCGGTCTCCCTCGTGGAGGGCACCAGCCTCTGCGAGGCCGTGGTCCCGGAGCCGGGCAAGCCCGGGGCGCTGGCGATGGCCCGCACGCTGCGGGCCCACCGGGCGGCCCGCAGCGTCCACTTCCCCAAGAGCCTCCGCCCGGCCCTGGCGGCCTTCCTGGCCCGGGTGCCCGAGCGCATCGGGGTGGACGAGAGCCTCGCGGGGCTCTTCAACACCGTGAGCGGGCCCTTCTGGCAGGCGGAAGGCCCCTTCCTCCGGCGTTACGAGGCGATCTTGCGGAAGGCCTTCCCGGACGCCCCCCCCATGCCCTTCGCGGATTTCGATCCGGGCCTGGCGGTGGCGGCGCCGGCGGGGCCCTACCTCTGCCTGATGCCCGGCTCCACCTGGCCCTCCAAGAGCTGGCCCGCGGCGCACTTCCGCGCCCTGCTCCTGAGGGCGCGCGTTGAGGGCTTCGCCGTGGCGGTGCTGGGCTCACCGGGGGAGGCGGCGCTCTGCGCGGAGATCGCCGGATCCGAGGGCCTGGACCTCAGCGGCCGGACCACC
This sequence comes from Holophagaceae bacterium, assembly GCA_035758545.1. Classification (GTDB taxonomy): domain Bacteria; phylum Acidobacteriota; class Holophagae; order Holophagales; family Holophagaceae; genus JAFDVN01. The sequence goes on from DASTWQ010000017.1 coordinate 9,182, forward strand.
CTCAAGGAGGCCGCCGCCTGGCTCCGGGGCGCCGCCGGCGCCCTGGGCAATGATTCGGGCCTCAGCCACCTGGCCGCGGCCTGCGGGACGCCGGTGCTGGCCCTCTACGGCGCCACGGACCCCGGCGGCTCCGCCCCCTGGGGCCCGGCGGCCCGGACCCTGCGCCGGCCCGGCGTGCCCTGCGCCCCCTGCTTCCAGCGGGACTGCACCGTGGAGGGCCACCCCTGCCTGGCGGGGCTGGGGCCCGACCTCGTCTGGGCGGAGCTCGCGGAACTCCTGCGACAATCGTCCCATCCAATCGACCAGAGGAACGCCCCATGATCCGCCGCGCCCTGCCCTTCCTGATGCCCGCCCTGCTGCTCGCCCAGGCTCCGAAGATCGTCTTCGACAGCACCCACTTCGACTTCGGCCGCATCAGCCCGGACAAGAAGGTGAGCCACCTCTACAAGGTCACCAACGCGGGCAACGCGGTGCTCAGCATCACCAATGTCCGCCCCGCCTGCGGCTGCACCTCCACGGTGACGGGCCAGTGGTCCGTGGCGCCCGGAGCCAGCACCGAGATCGAGGCCACCTTCGACCCCCGCGGGCAGCGCGGCATCGTCCGCAAGTCCATCGTCGTGGTCAGCAACGATCCCGCCTCGCCGGAGATCACCCTCACCTTCGATGCCGAGGTGGTCCAGCCCATCCAGCCGAGCAAGGACAACGTCTTCCTCGACAACGTGGACCGCCGGGCCACCGCCAGCGACTCCGTCCGGTTCGTCTCCACCGACGGCAACGCCGTGCAGCTCACCGGCGCCGAGGCCCCTGGCGCGCCGTACCTGCACCTGGCGACCCGCCAGGAGGGCAAGGACGCCATCCTGGACCTCTCCCTCGTCGGCAAGGAGATCCCCGCGGGCCAGGACATGGGCATCGAGGTGGTGACCGTGCACACCGCCAACCCGCACCTGCCGGTGTTCCGGGTGAACGTGCAGTGGCAGGTCCGCCCCACGGTGACCGTGGCTCCCGCCTCCGTGGCCTGGAGCGACGCCGCGGCGGGGAAGGAGCTGAGGATGGACGTCGTCCTCACCCAGGCCGACGGCAAGCCCTTCCGGGTCACCAACGCCACCGCCACCTCGCCGCTGGTGAGCGTGCAGGGCGTGGGCCAGGCCGCGGCGCCGCGGCAGACCCTCACGGTGGTCTTCTCCGCCAAGGCCCGACCCGGCCGCTACGCCGAGAAGGCGACGGTGCTCACGGACGATCCCCAGAAGCCCCGCATCGAGATCCCGGTCTACGTCTTCCTGAAGTAGCCCTCTCCTCGGCCGCTACACTCCGGGGATGCGCCCTGCATCCCACGCCCTCGCCGTCGCCTCGCTCGGGACCACGGCCCTCGTCTGGGGCGGCACTTTCGCCGCCGTGAAGTACGCCCTCAACGCCGGGCTCGGGGTGGAGGCCCTCCTGGCCCTGCGCTTCCTCGTGGGCACGGCGGGCCTGGGCTTCTTCCTGCTGGTGCTCCGCATCCGCCCCCAGGCCCGGGAGGTGAAGGACGGTCTCTGGCTGGGCCTGCTGCTGGCCACGCTGTTCTGGCTCCAGACGGACGGGCTGCGGTTCACCACCACCACCAAGTCCGGCTTCATCACCGGGCTCTACGTGATCTTCACGCCCATGGCCGCGGCCTTCGCCGGCGACCGGCTGAAGGGCTCCCACCTGGCCGGCGCCTGCCTTGCCCTGGCGGGGCTCTCCCTCCTGGTCTACCAGCCGGGGACGGGCCTCGCCGGCTGGAACCGCGGGGACACGGAGACCCTGCTCAACGCCGCCCTCGTCGGCGTCCACATCGTGCTCACCTCCCGCTTCAGCCGGCGGTCCAGCGGCTGGGTGCTGGCCTTCGTGCAGGTGGCCTTCACCGCCGCCGTGATGACCGCCGTCGCGGCGAGGGCCCCGGGCGGGTTCCGGGGCGCCGGCGCGGCCCTGCGCCAGCCGGCCATCTGGGGCGCTCTCCTCTACCTCGGCCTGCTGGCGACGACCCTGGCCCTCTGGATCCAGAGCACCATGCAGGCCCGGGTGACGGCGACGGAGACCGCGATCCTCTTCAGCCTGGAGCCGGTCTTCGCGGCGGCCCTGGCGGTGAGCGGGCTCGTCCCCGGCATCCGGGAGCGGCTGGTGTCCTGGCAGCTCCTCGGCGCCGGCCTCATCGTCGCCGCCACGCTGGTGGCGGAGCTGGGACCGAGACTGCTGCGCCGGGCCGGGGCCGCGGAGGGCTCCGCCGCTAGCTGACGCGGTCCAGGACCACCAGGGTGACGTCGTCCCGGAAGGGCTCCGATCCGTTGAATCCCTTCACCTTGGCCACGATGTGCTCCGCCGCCTGGTCCGCGCTGGCGGGGAGCTCGGCGCAGATGCGGAGCAGGCCCTCTTCCCCGAGCATGGCGCGGTCCTCGCGCTCGGCCTCCACGAGACCGTCGGTGTAGAGCACCAGCCGATCGCCGGCGGGCAGCTCCGACTCCTGCTCCGTGAAGGGCAGCTCCTCGTCCAGGCCCAGCATGAAGCCCTTTCCCTGCAGGAACTCCGGTCGGCGCAGCCCACCCTCCGCGCCCGAGTGGATGCGGAAGGGGCTCGGATGGCCCGCCACCACGTAGCGCAGGCGTCCGGTGGACGGCTCCAGGTGCCCGACCCAGGCCGTGGCGAACTGCTCCGCGAGGATGGACCGGGTGAGGTCCCGGTTCATGCCCACCACCCAGGCCAGAGGGCCGCCGCCGCCGCGGACCTGGCTCTCGAAACTGGTCTTCACCATGGCGCTGATGAGGGCCGCCGTCACGCCGTGGCCGCTCACGTCCGCGATCATGATGGCGGCGCCGCCGTCCGGCGCCGCGGTGACGGCGTAGATGTCGCCGCCGATGCCTTCCGCGGGGAGGTAGCGATGGCTCCATCGCACCCCGGGCGCCCGGCCGGGCAGCTGCGGGAGCAGGCCCATCTGGAGGGCCGCAGCGAGGGACAGCTCTCCCTCCATGCGCTCCTGGAAGGCGGTGAGCTCGCGGTTCTGCCGCTTGATCTCCTTCTGCATCTCGATGAGGCGGAAGGCGCTGTCGATCTTCGCGAGCACCTCCTGGGCATGGAAGGGCTTGCTGATCATGTCGTCGGCGCCCAGGTTGAGGCCCCCGATCTTGGAGGCCGTCCCGTCCAGGGCGCTGACGATGATGAAGTAGGTGTCCCGGAGCGCCGCGTCGGCCTTCACGCGACGGCAGAGGTCGTCGCCCCCCATCTCCGGCATCTTGAGGTCGGAGACGATGAGGTCGGGGGGCAGCTTGGCGATCTCCTCCAGGGCCTGGCGCCCGTTGGAGGCCATCTGCACGTGGTACCCGGCCCGCTTCAGGTAGAAGCCGAGAATGTCCCGGATGGGCGCCTCGTCATCCACCACCAGCACGACGCCCTTGGCCATTCCGATCCTTCGAAGTGGCGGCGCCGGATCAGGCGCCGCGAAGGGCGTCCTGCTCCGTGGCGAAGATGGAGAAGTAGTTGGTCAGGTTGGTCTGGTCGAAGGTCTTCTTCACCGCCGGGGGCAGGCAGGCCAGGTGCAGCTTGCCGCCGCTCTTGTCCACGCTGTTACGCGCGGCCACCAGGAGCCCGAGGCCCGAGGAGTCGATGAAGCTGACCCCGTCCAGGTTGATCACCAGCAGCTTGGGCTGCTGGGTGGCGACGGTCTCGCGGATGACGTCCCGCAGCTGGGCCGTCACCTCGAAATTGACCTTGCCCTGGATCGTCACCACCGAGGCGCTGCCTTCCTGGCGGGTCTGGATGTTGAGCATGGCTGTCTCCCGGACTGGCGTTTTGGCTAGAGGATACCTTGAAGAACCCGGCGCCGGGCAGCTTCCCGCTGCCGGAGCTTGTACTCGGCGTGGCTGGCGGGACCTGTCTGGGAGCTCCGGAACCCGGACTCTTCCATGACCTGCACCTCGTGGGCGAAGAAGAACGTCAATTGTTCCTGCTCTTGGAGCAAGTCGGCAAGCCCCGCCCGGGACATGAGTTCCGGGTGCCCCAGGGCCTTCAGGCGGCCCTGGACCTGGGACAGGGCATCCGCCGCGGGGCTGGGGAGGCGGATGAGGGTGCGGGCGGTGAACTGGACCGCCGCGTAGTCCTGGGCGGTGAAGGGGTTCTCCCAGGAGCCCTCGTCCCGGATCGCGAGGCGGGCGTTCAGGGCGGCCCGGGCCGCGGGGTCCAGGCCGGAGATCTCGAAGGCCGGCGGCAGGCCGGCCATCCAGGCCTGGAGGGCGTCCAGGTCGATCATCCGGTTCCGGGACCGGGAGGGCTTGATGTGGGTGGGCATCAGGGCGTGGTGGTCCAGCAGGAAGCGGATCACGAGCAGCACGCCCAGGCGGTCCTCCGCCACGAAGCGGATGCCGATGTGGTCGTAGATGGTCTCCGCCACGTTCTCGGGCTTGTGGAGCAGCTTGAGGAGCATGGAGGCGCGATCCTTCTGCTCCTTCTTCTCCACCCCCGCCAGGGGCACCTCGTAGCTTCCGCGGAGCTTCCAGCGGTTGCCCTCCAGCACCAGGTGCCGGTCGTAGGGCGCGAAGACCTGGGCCTGGATCTCGGGGAGGAACCGCAGGTTCACGTCGTAGTCCAGGTGGAAGAGGGTGTGCATCACCCGCAGCACCGCGCAGGACCAGCGGGCCCGGTCATCCCGGGGCCGATCGGAGGCCCACACGAGGAGCTGGTGAGGGTCCAGGCAGGCCCGGACCGCCTCCGGCGGCCGGGGATCGCCGGGCTCGAGGATCACGCGCTCCAGGAAGTCCAGGGCCTCCGCCTGGACCCGCCCCACCTGCTGGGCCTGGACCGGCACCGAGAGGTCATAGCCGTAGGCCTGCGCGAAGTCCTTGGCCTCCCCCAGGGAGGCGCACCGCAGTCCCTCCAGGTCGATGCTGGAGCCCCCGCCCAGGACCACCTGGGTGACCTCGGGGGGGAGCGGGAAGGCCGGCGCGGGAACCATCGGATCCTCATCCTAGCCCATCCTGGAAAAAAACGGGGCCCCCATAGGGGCCCCGCGCAGACCTGCCCGCCGGTGCTACTTGATGGCGAAGGCGAGGGCGAAGGCGTAGATGACCAGGGACTCGATGAGGGCGAGGCCGATGATCATGTTCGTGCGGATGTTGCCGGCGGCCTGGGGGTTGCGGGCGATGCCTTCGCAGGCGGAGGCGATGGCCTTGCCCATGCCGATGCCGCCGCCGAGGGCCGCGAGGCCGAGGGCGACGTGGGCCAGGTAGTGGCCGTCGAAGCCCTTGGCGGCGGCGGCCGCGGCGGGCTCCTGGGCGAAGGCGGCGACGGAGGCGGTGAAGAGGGCCGCGGTGGTCAGGAACTTCTTCATGGGAACCTCGGGAGGTTGGGAGCGCCGGCGGCGCAAGGGTGGAAAGGAAAGGCGGTTCGGGGGATCGAGGCGCGCGGCCTCAGTGCTCGTGCGCGATGGCCGACGAGAGGTAGATCACCGTCAGCAGCACGAACACGAAGGTCTGGATCAGCACGGCGAAGAGGCTCAGCACCATGCCGGGGACGGGGAGCAGCAGCGGCAGGGCCGTGAACAGCAGGCCGGAGACCACGTGCTCGCCGCTCATGTTGCCGAAGAGGCGGACGCTGTGGCTGAGGATGCGGGCCACCAGGCCCAGCAGCTCCAGGGGCATGATCAGGGGGATCAGCCACCACACCGGGCCGCGGAAGTTCCAGAAGTACTTCACCGGGCCGTGCTCCTTGATGCCCTCCCAGTTGTAGTGGAAGAACACCACCAGGGCGCAGCCGAGGGTCACGTTCCAGTTCGTCGTCGCGGGGGTCAGGCCCGGCACCATGCCGAACAGGTTGCAGAAGAAGATGAACATCGCCAGCGTGCCCACCAGGGGCAGGTACTTCTCGGCGTGGTGCGCGATGTTGTCGTCCAGGATGCCCTGCAGGCCCTTGAGGATGAACTCCATGGAGGCCTGGAGCGGCGCGGGGATCCGGGCCAGCTTGCGCTTCACGGCGAAGCAGACGAGCAGGGTCAGCAGGGCGGCGAGGCTGGCGCTGAACAGGTGGTCATAGCGCTCGAGCCAGGACATCTGGACGTCCCCGTTGAACCCAGGCCAGAGGTGCCGCTGCAGGTGCAGCACGTTCGTCAGCCAGGTGCCCAGGAGCGAGATGTGGTGTTCCATGGCAGGCGGTCCTCAGACAGGAGTGGGTCCATCCGGCGGTCCTGGGGGCGGGGGCTCTTGCCTTCGGAAGGCGAGCCGCGCAGCCTCAGCCAGGATGGCGCCGATGGAGAGCAGGAGCCCCGTGGCGAACGGGATCCCCTCTCCGGGATAACGATCCATTATTCCAGCGAGTGCGGCCGCGATCAACGCCAGCTTTGCGGTGCTGAGGAGGACATAGCCGGCCCGGCCCGGGTTGCCGGGGGTGAGCATCCGCTTCACCAGCAGCACATGGAGGCCCCAGAGCCCGAGGGAGGCCGCGGCGCCGATGCCGAAGGCCAGGGCCGCGGGCCAGGACCGGCCCAGGCCCCAGCCCAGGATTCCCGCCAGGGCCAGCAGGAGCATCGCCCCCTGGATGCGGCGGAGGGTCCCGTCCGGCGCAGGGGTCGAGATGGGCTCAGGGCTTTCCATCGATCGGCCCCTCGTCCCCCTCGTCCACGGGCAGCGGCGCCCGGGCCCGGGCCGTCTCCGCAGCCTGCGTCGATTGGGCGGCCTCGGCGTCGAAGCGGTCCATCTTCCGGGAGACCTTGAACAGCTCCCAGAAGGCCGCGGCAATGCCCCAGGCCAGACCGATCCACTGCCCCGCCGCCCGATGGCCGACCCAGCCGCCGATCCACCGGCCGCCGAAGAGCCCCAGCAGGATGGCGATGGGGAAGACGAAGCCGAGGGAGAACAGGTCCGCCCAGAGGCTCCGCTCCCGGGGATCCGCGTCCCGGGTCGCCTGCTTCTGGATGCGGCGGAGCAGCATGGGCCCCCTTCACGGCGAAGGCGCGGGACGGGCCCGCGCCTTCCAGTCTAGCCCTGCGGGCGTCAGTTCCAGCCGATGCGGCCGGCCAGGTCCAGGAGCTTGGGGCCGAAGACCGTGGCCACCAAGGTCACGGCCCCGGCGAGGGTCACGATGGCCGAAGTGGCCACCCCGGGGGCATCCACCTCCGCGCCGCCTTCGTGGAAGTACATCTGGCGGATGACCCAGAGGTAGTAGAAGGCGCTCACAGCGCTGGTGAGGACGGCGACCACCACCAGGCCCACGAGGCCGTTCTGCACGGCGACGTTGAAGAGGTAGAACTTCGTGAAGAAGCCGGCCAGGGGCGGAATGCCCGCCATGCTGAACATGAAGAGCAGCATGGCGAAGGCGAGGCCGGGGCGCTTCCTCCCGAGGCCGCGGAAGTCGTCGATGCGCTCGCCCACGCCACCCTTCTGCAGGTGGATGACGATGGCGAAGGCGCCGGTGTTCATGAACAGGTAGACCAGGGCGTAGAGCCACACGGCCCGGGCGCCAGCGACGGTGTCCGCGGCCAGCACGCCCATGAGCATGTAGCCCACGTGGGCGATGCTGGAGTAGGCCAGCATGCGCTTCATGGACTGCTGCCGGATCGCCGCCACGTTGCCCAGGATCATGCTGAGGGCCGCCACGAACTGCAGGGGCAGGCTCCACTGGTCCATGAGGCCGTGGAAGGAGGTGCCGAAGATCCGCAGGAAGGCGGCGAGCGCCGCGGCCTTGGGGGCCGTGGCCATGAAGGCGGTGATCGGGGTGGGGGCGCCGTCGTAGACGTCCGGGCTCCACTGGTGGAAGGGCGCCGCGGCGACCTTGAAGCACATGCCGACCATCACGAAGAGCACGCCGCCGAAGACCAGCAGGCTGTTGGACTGGGGCACCAGGGGCAGCTTCTGGCCCAGCTCCTGGAGGTTCGTGCTGAGGCCGCCGGTGGCGGCGAAGAGCAGGCTCACGCCGTAGATGAAGATGGCGCTGCTGAAGGCGCCGAGCAGGTAGTACTTCACCCCCGCCTCGACACCGCGGTTCTGGGTGCGGAAGTAGCCCACCAGGATGTAGAAGCAGAGGGCCATCAGCTCCATGGCGAAGTAGACGCTGACGATGTCGCTGGCGCCGCAGAGGAAGAGCATGCCCGCCGTGGCGAAGAGGATCAGCGCGTAGTACTCGACCGTCTGCTCCTTGAGGGCGTTGAGCACGCGGTGGGAGAGCGCCACCGCCGCCAGGGCCGACAGCAGCACGATGGCCTGGAAGCCCTTGGCGAGGCCGTCCACCCGGTACATGCCCGAGAAGCCCTCGCCGGGCTGGACATAGATGAAGAGGTCCGCGGCGGCCACGAGGATCGCCAGGAAGGCGACGACGCCCCACTTGCCCTTCTCGCCCTTGGCGAGGAAGAGGTCGCCGGGCCAGAGCATCAGCGTCGCGACGACGCAGAGGAAGATCTGGGGGAGGATGAGCGGGACGCCCTGGACCAGGGAATCCCAGAGGCCTTGAGAGAAACCGGGCATCAGTGACCTCCCTCGGTCGCGGGGGCGGATTCAGGGGTGGCGGCGGCCGAGGCCTGCTCCAGGGCCGGGGCCCCGGGGTGGGCCTGCTGCAGGAGCTTGGCCACGGGGGCCTCCATCACCTTGAAGAAGGGCTGGGGGTAGAGGCCGATCCAGACGGCGGCGGCGATGAGGGGGATGAAGGTGGCCAGCTCGCGGCCGTTCATGTCCTCCATCTTGCGGTTGGCGTCGGAGATCTCCCCGAACAGCACCCGCTGGATCATCCACAGCATGTAGGCGGCGCCGAGCACGATGGCCACGGTGGAGACCGCGCCCAGCCAGGGATAGGCCTGGAAGGCGCCCCAGAGGCAGAGCAGCTCGCCCACGAAGCCGTTCAGCAGAGGCAGGCCGATGGAGCTGAGGGTCATGAGGATGAACACCGTCGCGTAGAGCGGCATCGTCTGCATGAGGCCGCCGTAGTCCGCGATCTGCCGGGTGTGCCGCCGGTCGTAGACCACGGCCACCGCGAGGAACAGGCCCGGCGTCGAGATGCCGTGGTTGATCATCTGGAACAGGGCGCCCTTCATGCCATAGGGGTTCAGGGCGAAGAGGCCGAGCATGCACATGCCGAGATGGCTCACGGAGGAGTAGGCCACCAGCTTCTTCATGTCCGCCTGCACCATGGCCACCAGGGCGCCGTAGATGATGCCGATGACCGCCAGGGCGAGCATCCAGGGCATCAGCGTCTTCACCGCCTCAGGGAAGATCGGCAGGAGGAAACGCAGGAAGCCGTAGGTGCCCATCTTCAGCAGCACGCCCGCCAGGATCACCGAGCCGGCCGTGGGGGCCTGCACGTGGGCGTCCGGCAGCCAGGTGTGGAAGGGGAACATCGGCACCTTGATGGCGAAGGCCAGGAAGAAGGCCAGCGCCAGCAGGAGGCCGAAGGTCTTGCCCTGGGCCGCGATCACGGGCGCCATCGCCTGGAAGGAGGCGATGGAGAAGTCGTAGTGCCCCGTGGCCTTCTGCTGCAAGAAGTAGATGGACAGGATCGCCACCAGCATCAGCAGGGAGCCCGCCAGGGTGTAGAGGAAGAGCTTGATGGCGGCGTAGAGCTTCTGCGGGCCGCCCCAGATGCCGATGAGGAAGTACATCGGCACGAGCATCACTTCCCAGAAGATGTAGAACACGAACATGTCCTGGGCGATGAAGACCCCGAGCATGGAGGTCTGCAGCACCAGCAGCCAGATGTAGTACTCCTTCACCCGCTCCTCGATGGCCTCGAAGGAGCAGAGCACCGCGATGGGGCCCAGGAAGGTGGTCAGCAGCCAGAGCAGCAGGCTGATGCCGTCCATGCCGATGCTGAAGCGGATGCCGAGGCTCGGCATCCATTCCCAGGAATGCGCCCACTGGACCCCGGCGTTGGACCGGTCGTAGGCGAACCAGAAGGCGAGGCTGACCACGAAGCTCGCGGCCATGGCCAGGAAGGCCCCCCACTTGAGGGCGGCCTTGTTCTCCTTCGGGACGAGGAGCATGAGGAAGGCGGCGGCCAGTGGCAGGAAGGTCGCCACCAGCATCGTCGTGTGATTGGCGAAGGCGTTCATCTCGGTGACTCCGATTCCGTCCGGCCTAGGCCAGGAACTTCCACAGGGCGATGGCCAGGAAGCCGAGGAACATCAGGAAGGCGTAGTTCTGCACCCGGCCGCTCTGGAGGCGCTTGAGGCCGCCGGAGATCTGCCGCAGCAGCCAGGCCACCAGGTTCACCAGGCCGTCGATGACGCCCGCGTCGAACTTCCAGAGGCCGACGGAGCCCTTCACGATCGGGTCGATGATCCCGGCCTGGTAGCCCTCGTCCACGAAGTACTTGTTGTGGACCCAGGCGTAGAGGCGGGGGAACCGGGCGACGAAGGCCCTGGGCACGCGCCAGGCCGGGTCGGCGCCGTAGAAGCGCCAGGCCAGGAAGATCGCGGAGGCAGCCCAAAGGGATGAGAAAGCCATGAGGCCGTATTCGATACCTGAGGCGTGGCCGGCGGCGGCGGGCTCCACGAAGAGGAGGGGCTCGAGCCACTTGGAGAAGTGCTCGCTACCACCCCAGCTCGGGGGCAGGTTCAGGAAGCCGCCGACGACCGCGAGGACGCCCAGCAGAGCGACCGGGAACCACATGTTCCAGCTGACCTCCTTGGGGCCGTGGCCATGATCACCGTGATCCCCATGGCCGTGGTCGTCGCCGTGGTGGTCATCGTGGCCGTGGGCCTCGGAAGGCACGCCGTGGTGGTGGGGATCGTGCCCCGCGCCGCGGTAGTCGCCGAAGAAGGTCATCACCATGAGCCGCATCATGTAGAAGGCCGTCATGAAGGCGCCCAGCATCCCGAGGATCCAGCAGATCAGGTAGAGCTTGGAGCCGGCGAAGCTGCCGCCCATGTACCAGCCCTCGAAGACCCGCCAGAGGATCTCGTCCTTGCTGAAGAAGCCGCTGAAGGGCGGGATGCCGGCGATGGCCAGGGTGGCGGCCATCATGGCGGCGAAGGTGATGGGCATGACCTTCCGCAGGCCGCCCATGTTCCGCATGTCCTGCTCGTGGTGGCAGGCGACGATGACGGCGCCCGACCCGAGGAACAGCGTGGCCTTGAAGAAGGCGTGGGTGAAGACGTGGAACATGCCGGCGGTGAAGGCCCCGGCGCCCATGCCCATGAACATGTATCCGAGCTGGGAGACCGTGGAATAGGCCAGCACCTTCTTGATGTCGTACTGGGCGAGGCCCATGCTCGCGGCGAAGAAGGCCGTGAGGCTGCCCACGATCAGCACCGTCGCCAGGGCCACGGGGGCCTGGACGAAGACGAAGTTCAGGCGCGTGATCATGTAGAGGCCCGAGGTCACCATCGTCGCCGCGTGGATCAGGGCGCTGACGGGGGTCGGGCCGGCCATGGCGTCCGGCAGCCAGACGTAGAGGGGGATCTGGGCCGATTTGCCGCAGGCGCCCAGGAAGAGGCAGACGCCGATGATGTTGAACCAGAAGGCGGGCGCCGCGGTGTGGCCGAACAGGGTGATGGCCTTCAGCGCGGAGACGCCGTGGGCATAGCCCATCAGGGTGTCGTAGTCCAGGCACCCGAACACCATGAAGAGCAGGAAGAAGCCCACCATGAAGCCCATGTCGCCGACGCGGTTGAAGACGAAGGCCTTCTTGGCGGCGACGGCGGCGAAGTCCTTGTCGAAGTAGAACCCGATGAGCAGGTAGGAGCAGAGGCCCACGCCCTCCCAGCCCAGGAACATCATCACGATGTTCGCGCCGAGCACCAGGTTGAGCATGCTGAACACGAACAGGTTCAGGTAGGCCATGAACCGGTAGTAGCG
>DASTWQ010000160.1:0-2700 GCA_035758545.1 Holophagaceae bacterium
CAGGTTGCCCGCCATGCGCGCCGTGGTGCTCACGCAGTGGTTGGTGGTGAGCCCCGCCAGGACGAGGGCGCCGATGCCCCGCTCCCTGAGGTGGGCCTCGAGGCCCGTCCCGATGAACGCGCTGTTCACCGACTTCGGGAAGACGGGTTCGCCGGGCAGGGGCTGGGCCTCGGGCTTGATCGCGTTGCCGGGGCGGTCGGGCCGCAGCGTGGAGTTGGGCTCGACACTGTCGTGCTTGACGTGGATCACCGGCAGGCCCTGGGCGCGGAAGGCCGTGAGCAGGCGCGCGATGGCGGCCTCGGCGCCGGGGTTGTTGCGCGGGCCCCATGACGGATCGTCGAAGGCCCGCTGGACATCGATGAGGAGGAGGGCGGGGGTCATGCGGTCTCCGGGGCGGCGGTGGCCTTGGGCGCCGGCCGCAGCTGGACGAGGGCAACGCCCGCGAGCACCACGGCCATGCCCAGGGCCATGCGGCCGTTGAAGGGCTCCTTGAGGAAGGTCGAGCCCAGGATCACCGCCACCAGGGGGTTGAGGTAGGCGTAGGTGCCCATCTTCGCCGGGCTCCAGACCTTGGCGATGTAGATGTAGGCGGTGAAGCCGAGCACGGAGCCGAACACCACCAGGTAGGCCAGGGCCCCGAAGGCCTTCGTCGAGATCGGCCCGTGGGCGTAGCCCCCGGTGGCGAGGGCGATGACATGGCAGATCAAAGCCGCCGCGAGCATCTCCACGCCGACATTGGTCAGCATGCCGCCGCTCTTCACGTGGCGCTTGCCGTGGATGGTGCCGTAAGCCCAGAGGTTCACGGCGAGGAGGAGGATGGCCACGCCCCGCAGGTCCACGGCGCCCTGGAGCGGGTTGGTGAGGATGCCCACCCCCAGGAGGCCCAGCAGGAGCCCGGCCCAGGCTCGGGCCGAGAGCCGTTCCCGGTCCCACATCGCGAGGCCCAGAGGCACGAGGCCGCTGAGGATCGCCGCGACGCCGCTGCTGACGTAGGTCTCCGCGCAGGCCACGAGGGTGTTGGCGCCGGCGAGAAGGAAGGCCCCCACCAGGGCCAGGTGCGGCAGGTTCCGGCGCGCCGGGAGCGCCTCGCCCTGGAGGCGCCCGAGGATCAGGGCCAGGACCGCGCCGAAGGTGAAGCGCCAGGCCATGAGCCCGTAGGGCGAGAAGGACTGGATGCCGAGGGCGATGGCGAAGTAGGTGCTGCCCCACACGATCGCCACGGTGGCGTAGGCGAGCCAGGCGAGCATCAGGCGGTCTCCGCGGAGAGGGCGGCCTTCGGCGCGGGCCGCAGCTGCACCAGCGCCACGCTCCCCAGCACGATGAGCATCCCGAGCACCATGCGGCCGTTGAAGGGCTCCTTCAGCCAGAGGCAGCCCAGCAGCACGGCCACGATGGGGTTGAGGTAGGCGTAGGTGCCCATCTTCGCCGGGGTCCAGGCCTTGGCCAGGTACATGTAGGCGGTGAAGGCGATCACCGAGCCGAAGACCGCCAGATAGAGCACCGCGCCGAGGGCGGTCGTCGTGAGGGGCCCGTGCCGGTGACCGCCGGTCAGCGGCGCCGCCAGGTGGCTCACGATGGCGGCCGCGGCCATCTCCAGGCCCACGTTCGTCATCAGGCCGCCCTTGTGGATGTGGCGCTTGCCATGGATGGTGCCGAAGGACCAGAGCAGCACCGCCAGCAGCAGGGCGCCGATGCCGAGGAGGTCCGTGGCGCCGCCGAAGGGATCCGTCAGCACACCGAGGCCCAGCAGCCCCAGGCCGAGCCCGGCCCAGGCGCGGCCGTCCAGGCGCTCCCGGTCGAAGAAGGCCAGGCCCACGGGCACGAGGGCGCAGAGGATCGCCGCGAGGCCGCTGGAGACCCGGGTCTCGGACCAGGAGACCAGGGCGTTGGAGCCCGAGAGCAGCAGGATCCCCACCAGGGCCAGGTGGGGCAGGTCCCGGCGCTCCGGCAGCGGCTCCTTCAGCAGCCTCCCCAGCAGCAGGGCCAGCACGGCTCCGAGGGTGAAGCGCCAGGCCACGAGGCCGTAGGCCGTGAAGGCAGGCAGGCCCAGGGCGATGGCGAAGTAGGTGCTGCCCCACACGAGGGCGATGGTGGCGTAGGCGAGCCAGGCGAGCATCAGGCCCTCCCGGGCTTCAGGTCAGGCTTGAGACCGGGCCGGAGCGGAGCCGCGGGGCGCAGCCCCGGCGGGGCCGCCGGCTTCGGCTTCGGCGTGGCCTCCAGGGGGAAGGGGCTGGGGCCGGCTTTGTGGAAGTGGGTGTCCAGCACCACGGTGGTGCGGGTGGTGACCTGGGGGCCGAGGGAACGGATGCGGCGCAGGCGCTCGTTCATGCCCGCGGGCGTGTCCGCCACCACCTTGATGAGGAGGCAGTCCTCACCGGCGACGGTGTGGGCCTCCAGCACATCCGGCTCCTGGGCCAGGGCCTGGATGAAGGCCTGCTCCAGGCCCTCGTCGTTGTTGGCCCGGTAGCGCACCGCCACATAGGCGAGCACCGGCTTGTCCACGGCGGCGGGGCTCACCCGGGCGGCGTAGCCGGCGAGGACGCCCTCGGCCTCGAGCCGCTTCACCCGGTCGATGACCGTGGGCCGGCTCACCCCCAGGCGCTCCGCCAGCTCGGCGTGGGTGATGCGGCCCTCCGCCTGCAGCAGCGCCACCAGCTGGCGGTTGAGCTCGTCGTCCATCAGGCGCTTCATCGGGGCCTC
>DASTWQ010000203.1:0-5292 GCA_035758545.1 Holophagaceae bacterium
CCAGACCGACCAGGCGGGGTGGGCGGCCTTCAGGGCCTCGATCGCCGCGTCCCGCGCGGCGCTGTCGGCGTAGCGCGCGGCCCAGGCGCTGCCGCTGCCGCAGAGCAGGGGCTCGCCGCCGGTCTCCACCAGCGCCGCGCGGACCTCGGCCAGGGGCGGGCAGACCCAGATGGCCGCGCCGGTGAGGTCGTTGCGCCAGGGTGGGGTGGCGCCCGCCGCCAGGCTGGGGCAGGGCTCCGGCAGCGGATAGCCCACCTGGCCCAGGGCCCGGTAGACGGAGGGCGTCGCCACGTGCAGGCCCGGATGCACGATCAGCATCGGTTCGAAGGGGATGGGCCGCAGGGGCATCACCCGATCGCCCCGCCCCAGGCCCAGCACCGTCCCGCCCAGGAGGAAGAGGGGCACGTCGGAGCCGAGCCGCGCCGCGAGCGGGAGCAGGCGGCCGTCCTCCAGGGGAAGGTCGAAGAGGTCCCGGCCCAGCCTCAGTGTTGCTGCCGCGTCGCTGCTGCCGCCGCCGAGCCCCGCGCCGTGGGGGATCCGCTTCACCAGCCGCAGGGCCGCGGGCAGGGGGCGGCCCGCCTCCGCCTCCAGCAGCCGCCAGGCGCGGAGGACGAGATTGGATTCATCCGCCGCCAAGCCTTCGCCGAAGGGGCCTTCGAGGCTGAGCGTGAGCTCCGCCGCCGGCTCCGCCTCCAGGGTGTCCTCCAGCCCCGCCACGCCCTCGAGCACCGTGGTCACCAGCTCCAGGTCGTGGAAGCCGTCCGCGCGGCGGCCCAGCACCGCGAGGAAGCGGTTCAGCTTGGCGGGGGCCTGGATCGCGCGGCGCATGGCTCCAGGCTACCGGTTCGGACGGGCCTCACAAAAAGAAGCGGGATCGGCGAACCTGGAGGCCCCCCGCCGCGTTCATCTCCCAGAGGCCTCCCGCCTCCCAAGGACGGCATGGAACTGGAACAACTCATCCCCTGGGTCCGCCGTGGCGACGAGCTGGCCTGGGAGGCCTTCGTCCGCCGGTTCCAGGGCCGCGTCTTCGCGCTGGCCCACCACTATACGGACGATCCGGAGGATGCCCGGGACCTGGCCCAGGAGGTCTTCGTGAAGGTCTACCGGAACCTCCATGCCCTGCCGGACGCCGACGGCTGCCTGCCCTGGCTCCTCCGCATCACCCGCAACGCCTGCCTCGACCACCTCCGCCGGATGAAGGCCCGGCCGACCTTCGGGGAGGTGCCGGTGGAGGAGCTGGCAGGCCTTCGGACCACGGAGCTGGATCCCGAGGCCGCCCACCTGGACGCAGCCCGGAAGGCGGAGGTCCACCGGGCCCTTGGGGAGCTCACGGACCTCAACCGGGAGATCCTCCTGCTCAAGGAGATCCAGGGCCTCAGCGTGGAAGAGGTCGCGGCCATCCTCGAGGTGCCCGTGGGCACCGTGAAGTCCCGGTCCCACCGGGCGCGGCTGGAACTGGCGGAGAAGCTCGCCGCCGCGGGCCTGGGAGCCTGAGATGACGGACCCGACCCGCTTCCCGGACGATCCCGAGCTCACCCGGTCCATCCTCGGGCGGACTTCCGGCGCGCCCTGCGCGCGCCTGCGGACCCTGGCCTGCGACCTGGTGGACGGGGCGCTGACGCCGGACGAGGCCGCGCTGGCCCAGGCCCACCTGGACCACTGTACGGCCTGCGCGATCCTGGTGTCGGCCCTCCGCGCCAGCGCGGACCTGCTGCCCGCCCTCGCGGACCTGGATCCCGGCCCGGGGTTCACGGCGCGGGTGCTTTGGGCCACGAGCCTCCTGCCCGAACCCGCGCCCTCCGGCTGGGCCCGGCTCCTCCAGCGGCCCCGCATCGCCCTGGAGCTGGCCTACCTGGCCGCCGCGGCGGGCATCCTCGCCTTCCACTCGCCCGCCGCGAGGCTGCTGGACGCCTGGCGCGCCCCGGTCCTGAGTTCCCCTCTCGGGGCCTCCGCCGGGAATCTGGTCCAGGCGGAGCGGCGGACGGTCCGGGCCGTGGCGGGGATCTTCGTCGCTCCCGAGGGCCAGCCGCCGCGGCCGGCCCAGCGCCTGCTGGCGAGCGTCCGCGCCTGGCCCCGGCCGGGGGACGCCGGGGATGAACGACGCGGCGAACCCGAGGACACCCCGCCGCGTCCTTCTCCCCAGACGCGCGACTGACGAACCGACCTCTTCCCTTGGAGCCTTCGATGAATCCGACCTCTCAGCCCGATCCCCAGGACGCGCCCTTCCTCCGCCCTCAGGGCTACTACCGCGATCCGCGCCTCAAGGCCCCGATCCTCGCGGGCCTGCTCTCCCTCATGCCCGGCCTCGGACAGGCCTACCTGGGCTTCAACCGCCTGGCGCTCCTCCACGGCGTCACCGCCGCGACCTTTGTGGCGCTCATGTCCACGAACCGGCTCGGGGACCTCACGCCCTTCGTGGGCTTCTTGATGTTCTTCTTCTGGCTCTACAACCTGGTGGATGCCCACCGCCGGGCCCTCTGGGTCAACGACCGCCTCCTGCGCGCGGAGACCGATTCGGGGACCGAGCTGCCGGACGGCCTCGGGGTGATGTCCCCGGGCGCGAAGGCCGGCTTCGGCCTCGCCTTCCTCGGCTTCGGCACCCTGAGCCTCCTCGCCACGCGCTTCGGCGTCTCCTTCGCTTGGCTCGCCCGGTGGTGGCCCGCGGCCTTCATCCTGCTTGGCCTCTGGCTGCTGGCGAAGGCCCTGAAGGACCGCGCGCCCCAGGCCTGAGCCCCGCGCGGTCCGGGTTCGCCCTGATCCTCATCCCTGCCTGACCCGTTCCTGAATCCCGGATGCCATCCGGAGGGCGAAGCCCTGCCCTCCGGCGAGGACCGGTCCCGATTCCTCCTGCGCGCCCACCGCGCCGCAGGTTCCGTCCACCCACCCCCCAGGAGCTTCCATGCCCCGCACCACCTCTCTCATCCTCCCCGCGCTCGTCGTGACGCTGGCGCTTCCCGTCCGCGCCGAAGGGCGCGGCCCCTCCACCCCCCAGGAGCGGGACCGCGTCCTGGCCCTGGCCGCTTCGGCCGCCCAGGACCCCCTCGGCACCTATGCCCGTGACGGGCGCTGGTTCGACCAGTGGCTGGACCAGATCCCTGATCTCACCTTCGGCCCCGAGGCGCCCGCGAGGTGGTGCGAGTCCAACGCCAAGGGCGACCTCCGCCGCCTCATGCGCTTCGAGTACGAGCTGGGGGGCGTGGTCTACCAGATCCAGCATCAGGTCCCCCAGGCGAGGACCCTCGAGGAGAAGCTGGCGGTCCACCAGGCCGCCCTGGAGCAGGTGCTGAAGGCCTACGCGAGCCTGCGGGACGCCAAGCCGGAGAACCGCTCGCCGAAGATGGACGAGGCACTGGCCCTGCGGGACAAGGGCGAGCTTCCGGCCTTCGTGAAGTCCCTCTTCGAGGGGGGGCGGTGAGGGCTCCCTTGAACCGGCTCCTTCCGGCCCTCCTGGTCTCCTGCGCCCTGACGGCGCAGGAGGCCCCGGCGGACCGTCTCATCCGCGAGGTCGCGTCCAGGAACGAGCTCATGCCGAACCTCGAGGCGCTCTGTGACGGCATCGGCCCCCGCCTCACAGGCTCCGGGAGGCTCCGCAGGGCCCAGGCCTGGGCCCAGGCCCGCCTGAGGGCCTACGGTGCGCTGAATGTCCATGAGGAAGCCTACGACCTCGGACGCCCCTGGCGCCGGGGCGTCGCCCGCGCCCGCCTCCTCAACGCCAACGGCCAAAGGCTCCACCTGGACCAGATGGCCTGGACCGAAGGCACCGGAGGCCCGGTACGCGGCGAAGTTCGGATCCTCCGGTTGAAGACCCTCCAGGAGCTGGAGGCCGCGGCGCCGGAGCTCAAGGGGAGGATCGTCCTCCTGCTAGAACATCCCCGAGCCACGGACGAGGAGCGGAAGGACCTGGTCGCCTTCAGGGCCCGGCTCGCGAAGGCCTGGTACAAGGCCGCCTGCGGCCTCCTGCTGCTCCCCTCGGACAAGTCGGACGGGCTCCAGAACATGGGCGGAGGCCCGGGATTTCCCTACACCCGGGCCACGGCGTTCCTCTCCCACGAGGACGCAAGTTTGCTCCAGCGACTGGCGTCCCGAGGGGTCGTTCCCCGGGTGGAAGCGGAGCTGGGCGGCGGGTTCGGCCCGAAGCCCGTGCGGGCCTTCAACGTCGTCGGGGAGATTCCCGGCGCCGAGCGACCCGATGAAGTCGTGATCGTCGCCGTCCATGAGGACTCGTGGGATCTGGCGACCGGCGCCACGGACAACGGCACGGGCACCGTGGTGGCCCTGGAGGTCCTCCGGGCGATGAAGGCCTCAGGCCTGCGCCCCAGACGTACCCTGCGTGTGGTGCTGTTCTCCGGTGAGGAGGAAGGCCTGCTCGGCAGCCGGGCCTACCTGAAGGCCCACGCCGCGGAGCTGGGGCAGGTGCAGGCCGTCCTCGTGGACGATTCAGGATCGGGCCGCATCACCGGATTCCCCGACATGCTGGTGGACGCCTGGTACGACGCGCTCACCGCCGCCCTCCAGCCCGCCGCCGGCCTTGGCGCCGCGGACGTGCCCTACGGCATCATCGGCGGCAGCGACCAGGAGACGTTCTTCGACGCGGGGATCCCCGCCTTCGCGGCCGTCCAGGATCCGCTCGACTACGAGACGGTGACCCACCACAGCCAGGTGGACACCGTGGACCATGTGGACCCGGCGGCGTTGGTGCAGGGCGCCCAGGTGATGGCCGTCGCCGCCTGGGGCCTGCTCAACGGCCCGAAGCTGCCTCATCAGCCGCGGCATGCTGCCGGGCCCTGAGGGTCGCTAGCCTGGAGCCATGACCCTCCCGGCCGGCTACCGCGTCTCCCTGGATCCCGCCGAGCTGCAGCTCGACGCCATCTACGCCTACCTCGTCCGCAGCTACTGGTCCCCGGGCATCCCGAAGGCGACCGTCGCGAAGGCCCTCGCCCACAGCCTCTGCGCCGGCGCCTATGGTCCGGACGGCGCCCAGGTGGGCTTCGCGCGGCTCGTGACGGACCACGCCACCTTCGGCTACCTGGCGGATGTCTACGTGCTCGAGGAGCACCGGGGCCTCGGCCTCAGTCGCGCCCTGGTGGAGGCCCTGCTGGACCTGCCGGAGGTCCGGGGCTTCCGCCGCCTGATGCTCGCCACCCGCGACGCCCACGGCCTCTACGAGAAGCTGGGCTTCGAGCCGGTGACGGACCCCAAGCCGCTCATGCAGATCCTGCGGAAGGACCTCTACAAGGGGTGAGGTGGTGAGGGTCGAGGTCTGCAGGCGGGATGATCGTCTTGCCTGCAGAC
>DASTWQ010000252.1:0-3608 GCA_035758545.1 Holophagaceae bacterium
GAGGCCCAGGCCCTGGGCGGCCATCCCATCGGCTCCTCGGTCTACCAGCGCCTCCACAACCCCACCGTCGCCCGCTTCGAGGGCGCCCTGGCGAAGCTCGAGGGCGCCGAAGAGGCTGTCGCCTTCGCCAGCGGCATGGCGGCCTTCACCGCCGTCCTGCTCGCGGCCAAGCAGCAGGGCGGCCACGTGGTCGCCGTGCGGCCCCTCTACGGCGGCAGCGACCACCTGCTGGCCTCGGGCCTCCTGGGCCTGGAGGTCACCTGGGCCGAGCCCGGGCAGATCAAGGCCGCGATCCGTCCCGACACCAGTCTGGTCATCGTCGAGACCCCCGCGAACCCGACCCTGAAGCTCGTGGACATCGCCGCCGTCGTCGCCGAGGCCGGCGCGGTCCCGGTGATGGTGGACAGCACCTTCGCCACGCCCGTTCTGCAGAAGCCCCTGGAGCTGGGCGCGGCCATCGTCATGCACAGCGCCACCAAGTTCCTCGGCGGCCATGGCGACGTGCTCGCCGGCGTCGTCGCCACCAATGCCCACTGGGCGAGCGAGATCCGCAAGATCCGCGTCATCACCGGCGCCAATCTCCATCCCCTCGGCGCCTACCTGCTGCACCGGGGCCTCGCCACCCTCAAGGTCCGGGTGGAGGCCGCCCAGGCCGGCGCCATCCACCTGGCGGAGCGGCTGGCGCAGCACCCCGCCGTCGCCTCGGTCCACTTCCCCGGCATGACGGGCTCCAAGCTGGTCGGCACCCAGATGAAGGGCCCCGGCTCCATCCTCGCCTTCGAGCTGAAGGGGGGCTTCGACGCCGCCTCGGTGCTCATGAAGGAGGTCACCCTCATGACGCCCGCCGTCTCCCTCGGCAGCGTGGACAGCCTCATCCAGCACCCGGCCGCCCTCACCCACCGGGTGGTGGACGCGAAGGCCAAGGCCCAGCACGGCATCGACGCCGGCCTGATCCGCCTCTCCGTGGGCCTCGAGGATCCGGCGGATCTCTGGGCGGACCTGGAGCAGGCCCTGGTCAAGGCCATGGCCGCCGCGGCATCCTCGGTGGGTGCCTGATCCCCAGTCCCTCTCCCAGGACGACCACATCGCCTTCGCCCTGAGGCTGGGCCGGGCCCTGCAGGCCTACGGCACGCCGGCCCACCGCCTCGAGGACGCCATGGAGGCCGTCTCCCGCCGGCTGGGCCTGGAAGCCCAGTTCTTCGGCATGCCCACGGGCTTCATCGCCTCCTTCGGCGAGGGCCACACGGGCCGCACCTTCGTGCAGCGGGTGCCGGCCTCCTCCGTGGACCTGGCGAAGCTGGACGAGACCTACGGGGTGACGGACGCGCTGCTGCAGGGGCGGCTGGATTCGGCGGAGGCCGCCCGGCGCCTGGACCGGCTCATGGACGCGCCGCCGCGCTTCCGGCGGGCGGTGCAGGTCGCTGCCTTCGCCCTGGTGGCCGCCTGCTTCGGCGCCCTGCTGGGCGGCGGCTGGCTGGACATGGGCTGCGCGGCCCTGCTGGGCGCCGCCCTGGGCGGGCTCACCCTCCTCACGGAGCGGTTCCTCACCCTGGCCCGGCTCCACCTCGTCCTTTCCGGCGCGCTGGCGGCCTTCGGCGCCCAGCTCCTGGCCAAGGCCGGCGGGCACTTCTCGCCCTCCCTGGCCATGCTGGCGGGGCTCATCATGCTGCTGCCGGGCATCTCCCTCACCATCGGATTGAACGAGCTGGCCATGGGCCACCTCGTCTCGGGCACCTCCCGCTTTGCCGGGGCCCTCGTCGTCCTGCTCCAGCTCGCCTTCGGCGTGGCCCTGGGGCAGAAGCTCGGGTCCCTGCTCCACGCCGGGAGCGGCGCGGCCGCGGCGGCCCCGGGCTGGTTCGACTGGGTGGCGGTGCTGCTGGCGCCCATCGCCATCACGGTGCTGCTCAAGGGCCGCTTCCGGGACCTGGGCTGGGTCTGGGCCGCGGGCTTCCTCGCCTACGGCGCGGCCCAGGCGGGCACGGCCCTCCTCGGGCCCGAGGCCGGCCTGGGCCTGGGCGCCCTCGCCGGCGGCCTCGCCAGCAACGGCTTCTCCCGTTGGAAGCGCCGCCCCTCCCTGCTGCTGCTCCTGCCCGTGCTGTACCTCCTCACGCCCGGCAGCGTGGGCTTCCGCAGCTTCGCCTCGCTCGCCCAGAGCGACGTCTATTCCGGCATGGACGCCGCCTTCCGGACGGCCTTCCTCGCCTTCGCCCTGGTGACGGGCCTGCTCATCGCCAACGCCGCCCTGCCGCCGCGGCGCTCGCTGTAGGAAGTCTGATAGAACGGAGGATGCCCTCCGCCGCCGAGCCCTCCGCCGCCTCCCGAAATGCCGGCATCGACCTTCTGCGGGGGCTCTCGATCCTGCTGGTGGTGCTCCACCACCTCGGCCTGCGCATCCCGCTGCGGAAGACGGCCCTGGGGGCGATCCTGCCTGTCCGCTTCCTGAATGGCCTGAACTACAACGGCTACGAGGCGGTCTTCGTCTTCTTCGTGATCTCGGGCTTCCTCATCACGCGGAACGCCCTCCACCGCTGGGGCCGCCTGCCGGAGCTGGATGCCCGGGCCTTCTACCGCCGCCGCTTCGCCCGCATCGTGCCCTCCCTGGCGGCGCTCGTCGCGGTCCTGAGCCTGCTGCACCTGCTGCGGGTCCAGGACTACACCATCCAGCGGTCGGGCGAGTCCCTGCCGGGGGCGATCCTCGCGGCCTTCGGGCTCCACCTCAACTGGTACGAGGGCATGAAGGGCTACCTGCCCGGGGGCTGGGACGTGCTCTGGTCCCTCTCCATCGAGGAGGTCTTCTACCTTGCCTTCCCGCTGGCCTGCCTGCTGGCCCGCCGCACCTGGATGCTGGCGGCGCCGCTGGCGCTGCTGGCCCTGTCGCTGCCCTGGACCCACCACGCCCTCGCGGCCAACGAGATCTGGCAGGAGAAGGCCTACCTGCCGGGCATGGCGGGCATCGCCCTGGGCGTGCTCGGCGCGCTGCTGGCGGACCGCTGGACGCCCTCGACGGCCCAGGTCCGGGGGCTTCTCATCCTCGGCGGCATCGGGCTCTTCGCGATCCTCTTCCTGGAGGACGGCCTTTGGCGCCTGCTCAAGGACGGGACCCTGCTGGTGCTCACGGGCTCGGCCCTGGCCCTGCTCCTGGCCTTCGAGGCCCGGCCGCCGCGGCCGGTGCGCGGCCTGGGCTGGCTGAGATCCTGGGGCCGCCTCAGCTACGAGATCTACCTCACCCACATGTTCGTGGTGTTCGGCGCCGTCCGCCTCTTCCGCGCCCGGGGCGCCGACCTCGGTTCCGGCTGGCTCTGGTACCTGCCGGCGGTGCCCCTCTGCTGGCTGCTGGGCTGGGCGGTGGAGAAGACCCTCTCGGGCCCTGCGGAGCGCTGGCTCAGGGGCCGCCGGACGGCGAAGGCGGGCGGCGAGGCCGTGCCGGCCTGACCGCCCGCCTTCGGATCCCAGGGCCTCAGCCGCCGATCTTGACGGCGGGGACGGGCTTCTCGCCGCGGTAGTCGTAGAAGCCGCGGCCGTTCTTCTTGCCGTACCAGCCGGCGTCCACCAGCTTCTTGAGCAGGGGACAGGGGCGGTACTTGGGGTCGCCCAGGCCCTCGTGGAGC
>DASTWQ010000010.1:0-5978 GCA_035758545.1 Holophagaceae bacterium
GCTGCCGGTCATGTTCAGCAGGCCGTTCTCCCGCCCGGAGCTGCGGAGCACCACCGCGGGCTTGGCCTCGCGCAGGATGCCCAGGAGCTCCTTGTAGTAGGCCATCCGGTCCTGGTCCTTCCCGGGCTTCGGCAGATCGCCGTACATGACGATCTTCCCGGCGAGGGTGGGGACCAGGGCCTTCAGCTCATCCATGGTCTTGGCGGTCAGCAGGACCACCTCGCCCTTCACGATCCCCTGCGTCGCGGGGCCCCAGGCCTGGCCGGCGACCTCCAGGTCCACGCCGTTGCAGTTGGTCAGGCGCGCCCAGTCATGGCCGCGGGTCCAGCTGGGGCCGAAGGCCCAGGGCTCCTCGTGGACGTTCACCGCGCCGTAGCCCTTCAGCTTGTCCATGGCCCAGGCCTGGGCCTTGCGGAGGCGCTCGGAGCCCGTGAGGCGGGGGCCGATGCTGTCGGACATCTCCTCCAGGTTCGCGTAGGCCTGCTGGTGGTCCGCGACCTCCTGCATGAGCTTCGCGACGTCGCTGGTGAAGGGCTTGTCCGGGACCCCCAGCTCGAAGCGGGGCTTCTCGGGCTTCTTGTCGGCCTTGGCGGCCTCCTGGGCCCCCAGGGGCAGGACACAGAGACAGAGGGCGAGGGCGCTGAGTCGTTTCATGGGCAGGCTCCGGAGAATGACCCTCATCTTGCGAGGCTCGCGTTTTCCGCGCAACGAAAAAAGGAAGGCCCCCGTGAGGGGGCCCACCTTGAGCACGTGAGTGAGGGATCAGGCGCCGAAGCGCTTGGAGACCTCGGACCACTTGATGTTCTCGACGAAGCTGTCGAGGTACTTGGCGCGCGCGATGCCGTAATCCACCATGAACGCGTGCTCCCACGAATCCAGCACCACCAGCAGGTCCTGCTCGATCGGGAGCCCCAGGTGGTGCTCGGCGAAGAAGTAGGTGTGGAGCTTGCCGTCGCGGCGGTTGCGGGTCAGCACGGCCCAGCCGGGGCCGCACATGGCCGCGGCCTTCAGGTCGGCGATGACCTTGTCCTGGCCGCCGGCGGCGTCCAGGGCGGCCTTGAGGCCGGCGCTGATCGTCGCGTCGGCGCCCAGGTTCTCGAAGTAGAGCTCGTGCAGGAAGGAGCCGTTGAAGGCCACGGCCTCGCGGCGCTTCAGCTCGCTGTATTCGTTGAAGGAGTAGTTGGACTTGCTGTTGTCGATCGCGGCGAGCTTCTCCTCGATCTCATTGAGCTTGGTGATGTAGCCCTTGTAGAGCGTGAAATGGGCATCCAGCTGGGCGTCGCTGAGCCCCTTGAGGGCGCCGCCCTTCAGGTGGTCGTAGGACTTGGCGGTGTGGGCCATGCTCGTCTCCTTTGGCATGCGCCGGACGCGGGCCCGGTCGCCAAGATCCAGTCTATCGGACCGTCAAGGGGCGGACGGTCCTTTCAGTTCCAAGGTGTTGCCTTCGGGGTCCTGGAGGTAGAGGGACGGCCCCGTGCCTTCGGCCCCGAAGTTGGAGGAGGCCGGGGCGGCCTCGATCCCCAGGGCGGCCAGGTGCGCGCGGATCGCGCCCTCGTCGAAGGGCTCCACCCGCAGGCAGAGATGGGCGACGTTGTGCCCCTCGGCGCCGGGGCCCGCGCCGCCCTCGCGGCCGAGAGGGCCCTCGAGGGAGACCAGGTCCACGAGGCTGCGCCCCGCGCGGAGGTGCACAAGGCCGAGGTCCTCCCGGCGCCGCACGACCTCGCAGCCCAGGGCCTCCTGGTAGAAGGCCTCCATCCGCGAAAGGTCCTTCACGCGGAAGACCACATGGTCGATGCCGAGGACGCGGAACATGGGGCGCCTAGGCCAGCATCTCCCGGAGGAACCAGGCCTCCTTCTGGTGGGCCTGGATGAAGCGGGTGAGCAGGTCCGCGGTGCCCGGATCATTGGCCTGGTTGGCGATCTCGATGCCCTTGGCCATGAGCGTGACGATCTTGTCCTCGGCGGCCAGGGCCTCCTTCACCATGCCGGCGGCGTCGAGCTTCTTCTTGGTGTCCGAGGGCTTCACCACCGAAAGGCTCTCCATCTGGGCGGGCGCCGTGATGGGCGTGCCGTCCAGCATGCGGATGCGCTCCGCCAGCTCGTCCACGGTGCCGTCCACGGCCTCGTAGAGGTCGGAGAAGCGGAGGTGGTAGTCGCGGAAGTGGGGGCCCGAGACCATCCAGTGGTAGCGGCGGGCGTTGAAGCTCTGCACGAAGGCCGTGGCCAGCTCCAGGTTCAGGTGCTCGATGACGGCTTTGGACATGGGCGGTTCCTCCTGGGGGCGTGGAAGGGGTTCAGTGAGCGAAGGCTGTGCCAGGTGGGCAACTATCTAAAGAGTGGGTAGTTGTGCATCAAGGTTCCCCTCGCCGCCGCGGCGGAGCGGGAGCGCTCGCGGCATGTCGCGAGCGTCAGCGCCCCAGGCAGCGGTCGATGGCCCGGGTCACCTGGCCCGAGAGATCCTGCCGGCAGACCAGGGAGACGGGGGTGGCGCCGGCGACGACCCGGTGCTCGCCCTGGGTACTGAGCTTGGCCAGCAAGTCGTCCATCTGGATCCGCGCCGCTTCGGTGCCCGGAGCCCAGGGGCCGTCGGAGCCGTCCTTGTCCAGGGCCGCGGAGGTGAGGACCACCACCGGGCGCTGGCCGAAGGTGTCGTTGGCCTCGACCTGGGCCAGCGTGGCGGGGAGCGCCTGCAGCTCCGCCGCGGCGGCCTCGACCTGGGCGACGGTCCGCAGCGCGGCGAGCTGGGCAGCCTCGTCGGCGGGGGGCAGGCCGAACTCCGGCGGGGGCTCCTTCCGCCACCAGGCCCGGAACCGGGGCCAGCTGAAGCGGCGCGCCCGGGCCTCCTGGCGCAGGGCCTCGATGCGAGGGGCGGGATCCGCGAGGAGCGGCCGGTGCCAGGGGTCCAGCAGCACCAGCCCCGCCACCTCGTCCGGATGCCGGGCCGCGAAGACCCGGGCTTCCAGGGCGCCGAGCCCGGTGCCCACCAGCACGTAGGGGCCCGTGAGCTCCTGGGCGCCGAGGGCGGCCCGCAGCCGCTCCACCTGGGCGGCGGCGTCCACGGGGCCCTCGGTGGCGTCGCTCCAGGCGTAGCCCGGCGGATCCCAGCGCACCACCAGATGGGTCCGGGCGACTTCCGGGAGGATCCAGCCCCAGCTGGAGGAAGGCATCCCCCACCCATTGAAGAGCAGCACCACCGGGTGGGAGGGCGGCCCCGCCACCTGGAGGTGGAGGCCCTGGCCGCCCGTGGTGACCACCCGGCCCGGGGCCGGCGCGTTCCGCAGGTCCAGGCGCTCGGCCACCGGCTCGTAGAGCAGGCCCCCCAGGGCCACGAGCCCGCCGAGGACCGCCAGGGCCACCACCCGCCGGCCCCAGCGGCGGGTCCAGGGGACCGGGACGGCGCGCCAGGACTGGTCGTCCCGAGGGTCCATGGTCAGCCTCCAGGCTTGGGATAATTCACCGGCATGGTGGCGCTGATGCGGGCGGGATGCAAGCGCTGACGCGGGCGCTCTAACGGAACATCGCCGGGGCCTCGGCCTTCCAGGCGCCCCCCAGCAGCTGGGTGGTGACGGGCACGCCGGGAGTCTTCACGCCCCGGTGGGCCATGCAGGTGTGCTCGGCCACGAGCTTCACGCCCCAGGCCTGGGGCTGCAGGTAATCCCGCAGGGCGTCGAAGATCTGCTGGGTCATGCGCTCCTGGACCTGGAGGCGGCCGGCGAAGGCCTGCACCAGCCTCGCCAGCTTGGAGAGGCCGACGGTGCAGCCGTCCGCGGGCAGGTAGCCCACGGTGGCGAAGCCCTCGAAGGGCGCCAGGTGATGCTCGCAGGTGGAGACGAAGGGGATGCGCTCCAGGATCACGGGCACCGGCGCCAGGTCCCCGGGCAGGGCCCGCAGCTCACGGTCCAGGTCCACGGCGTAGCCGGAGAGCCGCTCCTGCCAGAAGCCCGCCACCCGCTCCGGGGTCTCCCGCAGCTCGGGGCTGTCGGGGTCCACGCCGAAGCTCTCCAGGAGGAGCCGGATGGCCTGGGCGGCGCGGGATTCGTCCATGGGCATGAGGGGGCCTCCGTGGGACAATAGCAGGCTTCGGGGAGGCCAGAGATGGCGGAGCAGAAGACGAGCTATGCCGCGTCCGGGGTGGACATCAACCGCCAGGACGAGTCCCTGCGCCGCATCAAGCCCCACGTGAAGGCCACGAAGACCCCCGGCGTCCGCAGCGACATCGGCCTCTTCGGCGGGCTCTTCGCCGCCGAGTTCCCGGAGGCCAAGCCCATCCTCGTGAGCTCCATGGACGGCGTCGGCACCAAGATGAAGGTGGCCCGGCGGGCCGGCGTCTGGGACACCGTGGGCCAGGACCTGGTGAACCACTGCATCAACGACATCCTGGTGCAGGGCGCCCGGCCCCTCTTCTTCCTCGACTACATCGCCGCCCAGCGGCTGGAGCCGGAAGTCATCGAGCAGATCGTGAAGGGCATGGGCACCGCCTGCAAGGACGCGGGCTGCGCCCTCATCGGCGGCGAACTGGCGGAGATGCCCGGGGTCTACGCCGAGGGCGAGGTGGACGTGGCCGGCACCATCGTCGGCGTCGTCGCCGAGCCCGAGCTGCTGCCCCGCCTGGACCGCATGGCCGCCGGGGACGTCCTCATCGCGCTGCCCTCCAGCGGCCTGCACACCAACGGCTACTCCCTGGCCCGCAAGGTCTGCTTCGAGCTGGAGAAGCTCGACGTGGACGACACGCTGCCGGGCACGGGCCGGACCGTGGGCGAGGCCCTGCTGGCCATCCACCGCCCCTACCTCGCCCAGCTCATGCCCCTGGTGAAGGCCGGGAAGCTCGTGGCCATGGCCCACATCACCGGCGGCGGGCTGACGGACAACATCCCGCGCGTGCTGCCCGACACGCTGGACGCCGTCATCAACACCGCGAGCTGGGAGATCCCGGCCCTCTTCCGCTTCCTCATGGAGAAGGGCGGCCTCGGCCTCGACGACGCCCGCCAGGCCCTCAACCTCGGCGTCGGCATGGTCGTGGCCGTGAAGCCCGAGCACCGGGACGCCGTCCTGGCGGAGCTGAAGGCGAAGGGCGAGGCCGCCTGGGTGATCGGGTCCCTCGCCGCTGGCAGCGGCAAGGTCCAGTACCGCTGATCCGGGCCCGGGAGGCGGCGCCGGATCAGCGCGTCAGCGCCCTCCGGACCACCCGCTCCAGGTCCGCCATGCGGTAGGGCTTCTGCAGGAAGCCGTCCAGGCCCTCGGCCTGCAGCTCGTCGCCGACCTCCTCCTCGCTGAAGCCGCTGGCGAGGATCACCGGGATCCGGGGCTGGAGCCGCCGGATGGCGCGGAAGGTGTCCGCGCCGCTCATGGACGGCATGGTCTGGTCCAGGATCACGAGCCGGATCCCCTCCAGGTGCTCGAGGAACGCCGCCATGGCCGCCTCTCCATCGGGGGCGGTGCGGACCGTGAAGCCGAGGGCCTCCAGCAGGGCCTTCCCCGCCTCCAGCACCGAGGGCTCGTCGTCCGCCAGGAGGACCTCGCCGGACAGCGCCTCGGAAACTTCGGCCGCCCGCTCCGCCCAGGCCGGCGCGGCCCCGGGGCGCAGGGGGAAGTACATCCGGAAAGTGGTGCCGGCCCCCGGGGCGCTCTCCAGCTCGATGCCGCCCCGGTGCCCCCGCATGATGCCCAGGAGGGCCGAGAGGCCCAGGCCCCGCCCGGTGGTCTTGGTGGTGAAGAAGGGATCGAAGATCCGGGCCTGGACCTCCGGCGCCATGCCGCAGCCGGTGTCCTGGACTTCCAGCACCGCGTAGTCCCCGGGCTGCAGCGGCGCCTGGGGCGGGAACCGGAGGGGCGTCGGCGCCGCCAGGCGGGCCACCCGGGTCTCCACCCGGATCTGGCCCGTCTTCGGCCCGATGGCCTCGGCGGCGTTGGTGAGCAGGTTGAGGAGCACCTGCTGGACCTGGGTGGCGTCCCCCTCCAGGAAAGGCCGCTCCGGGGAG
>DASTWQ010000047.1:0-18723 GCA_035758545.1 Holophagaceae bacterium
GGCGCCCGCTCGTCCTGGTGGTAGGGGAAGGCGAGCTCGCCGCGGTTGGCGTCGTGCAGCGCCACATGGAAGTTCCCTGCGGGCATCAGCCCGCCGATGATCCGGTGCAGTCGCTCGAAGAGCTCCACCAGGTCCTCCGCGGCGTGGGCCGCCTCCGAAATGGCGTAGAGGGCCACCTGGATGCGCTCGCCGCGCTTGCGTTCGGTGATGTCCCGGGCGACGCCGATGCGCAGCTGCCCATCCGGAGCGCGCCTGGCGGTCCACATGACGTCGACCACCCGCCCATCCTTGCGGATGTAGCGGTTCTCGAAGCCCTCCCTCAATTCCCCCGCCAGCACCCCAGCCACGGTCTGGCGGGTGCGCTCCCGGTCCTCGGGATGGACCAGGTCCATCATGGGCCGCCCCACCATCTCGCCTGGGGTGTAGCCGAAGATGCGCTCGAAGGCGGCGTTCAGGTAGACGTAATTGCCCGCTTCATCCACCACGCAGACCGCGTCGAGGAGCAGGTCCAGGATCTTGGTCACCGGCAAGGGGACAGGGGTTTCCATGAGGCCAGCATACAAAGAGGGGAAACAGGGGCGGTTGTCTCGAGGCTACCTCGTGAGGCGAGGTTGGGCTACCCTGGGAATCCGCCCCCCTAGGAGCCCCCGATGAAGCCCACCCGACTCGCCCTCCTTCTCGCTGTCCCGGCCCTGGCCCTGCCCGCGGCCCTGCACGCGGATGTGCCCGCGCCGAGGGACACGCCCTACCCCGGCACCCTGCGCATCCAGGTGGATGCCACCGACACCGCGCACCGGATCTTCCGGGTGAAGGAGTCCATCCCCGCGACGCCGGGCCCCCTCACGCTGCTCTATCCCCAGTGGATCCCCGGCAACCACTCCCCCACCGGACCCATCTCCAAGTTCGCGGGGCTCACGGTCACGGCCAACGGCCAGACCCTGGCCTGGACCCGGGACCCCCTCAACGTCTGCGCCTTCCACCTGGAGGTTCCCAAGGGCGCCACGGCGGTGGAGGTGGCCTTCCAGTACCTCTCCCCCCAGAACCCCGGCCAGGGCCGCGTGGTCATGACGCCGGAGATGCTGGACCTGCAGTGGAACGCCAACACCCTCTACCCGGCCGGCCACTTCACCCGCCAGATCAAGGTGGAGGCCTCCGTCACCTTCCCCGCGGGCTGGCAGTTCGGGACCGCCCTCGAGACCGCCTCCCGGTCCGGCGACACCGTCACCTTCAGGCCCATCGCCTACAACGACCTGGCGGATTCGCCCATCTACGCGGGCCGCTACTTCAAGCGGCTGGACCTGGATCCCGGCGCCAAGCAGCCCGTGCACCTGAACCTGGTGGCGGACGCCCCCGAGGATCTGGAGGTGAGCCCTGAGCAGCTCAAGATCCACCAGGCCCTCGTGCAGCAGATGGACAAGCTCTACGGCGCGCGGCACTTCGACCACTACGACTTCCTGCTCTCCCTGAGCCGCAAGATGGGCGGCATCGGCCTCGAGCATCACCGCTCCAGCGAAAACGGCGTGGGCCCGGACTACTTCACGGGCTGGGAGCATGGGGCTGGCAGCCGGGATCTCCTGTCGCACGAGTTCAACCACTCCTGGGACGGCAAGTTCCGCCGGCCCGCGGACCTCTGGACGCCCAACTTCAACGTGCCCATGTCGGATTCGCTCCTCTGGGTCTACGAGGGCCAGACCCAGTTCTGGGGCACGGTGATCGCCGCCCGGTCCGGGCTCTGGAGCCAGGACTTTGCCAGGGACATGCTGGCCATGAGCGCCGCCACCTATGACAAGGGCCGCCCGGGCCTTGCCTCCTGGCGCACGGTGCAGGACACCACCAACGATCCCCCCATCGCCCTGCGGGCGCCGCTGCCCTACCGGAACTACCAGGCCAGCGAGGACTACTACGTGGCCGGCCAGCTCATCTGGCTGGAGGTGGACGCCAAGCTGCGGGAGCTCACCGGCGGCAAGCGGAGCCTGGACGACTTCGCCAAGGCCTTCTTCGGCATGGAGAACGGCCGCTGGGCGCCCCTGACCTACACCTTCCAGGACGTGGTGAAGACCCTCCAGGGTCTCGCGCCCTACGACTGGGCGGGCCTGCTCCGCGCCCGTCTGGACGGCCACGGGCCCCTCACCGGCGGCCTCGCCGCCCATGGCTGGAAGCTGGTCTACACGGACCAGCCCTCCGCCGCGGTGAAGGCCTTCGAGGCCCGCTTCCACGGCGCGGACTTCACCTACTCTTTGGGGCTCAGCGCCTCCGCCACCGGCGCCCTCAACGACGTGCTGTGGGACGGCCCCGCCTTCAAGGCCGGCCTCGCCCCGGGCATGACGCTGGTGGCCGTGAACGGCAAGGCCTTCAGCGCCGAGGCCCTCAAGGCCGCGGTCACCGCCGCCGCCAAGGATCCCAAGGCGCCCCTGGACCTCCTCGTGAAGGACTTCGACGAGTACCGCACCCTCCACGTGGACTACCACGAGGGCCTGAAGTACCCCCACCTCGTCCGCGACGAGGCGAAGCCCGACACCCTCAGCGACCTCTACAAGGCCCGCTGAGGCGGCAGGAGCCCGAAGCCCCGGCCCCAGGGCCGGGGCTTCCTCGTTCAACCGGGGCCCCCGGCGGCGGTCCATGGAGGGGAAGCCCCATGCACCCCGCCTCTGGAGTCCGCCATGCCGCAGTCCAACGAGGAACCGACGTCCGGGCCGGCCGTCACCCGGCGCACGGTCCTGCTGACCCTGGGCTGGGGGCTGACGGCCCTCGCCTGCGGCGGGGGCGCCGGGAGCGCGAGCCCGGCGCCACCGCCCCCGGCCGGCTCCGCGCCGCGGCTCGCGTTGTCGGGTTCCCAGTTCCGTCTGCCGGACGGCACGCCGGTGATCCTCCGGGGCATGAACGAAGGCACCTGGGGCGAGATGCAGGCGAAGGACGCGGCGACCCTGAAGGACAACGGCGCCAACGTGGTTCGGCTGCTCATCCGCTGGTGGGGCCTCTACGGCGGCACGGATGTGGAGAGCCGCTCGGATCTGAAGCCGGGACACTTCGACCCCGCCCACGTCACGCGGCTCCTCGACGAGATCCGCTGGTGCACGGACCAGGGCCTCTGGGTGGTGGTGGCCATCGACTCCAACTGCGGCCAGAACGGCCTCCAGAGCCCGGAGATGGCCGCCTACTGCGACCCCTCGGGCACCTACCCCGGCGGGCGGAACTTCTGGACGGACCTCTCCCAGCGCCAGCTCTTCAAGGAGGCCTGGATCTACCTCGCCGGGCTCCTGAAGGGACTGCCGAACATCGCCTGCTACGAGCTGCTGCCGGAGCCCCTGGAAGGCCGGGACTCCAGCTACGGCGCCGAGGTCTCCGCCTTCTACCAGGAGCTCATGGCCGCCATCGAGGAGGGCGCCGGCGACACCTGCACGCCCTTCCTCGTGGGCCCTCGGGACGCCTACAACATCAAGCTCTGCGACGAGGCCTACATCCCCGATCCGCGCTGGAAGGACCGGGTGGTCTACACCGGCAACCTCTTCATCCATCCCAAGGCCACCCAGGCGGACACCCTGGCGGACCTCGACACCCGCCTCGGCGCCCTGGCGGCCATGCAGGCCGACCGCGACGTCCCGGTCTTCGTCCAGCAGTTCGGCGTCCGCACCGGGGATGATCCCGACGGCTTCTACCTCGACGCGGGCCTGAGCCGCCTGGACGCCGCGGGCATCGGCTACACCGGCTGGCAGTGGCGCCAGAACACCGCCAGCCCCGACGAGTACGCCGTGGTCCTCACGGATCCCCAGACCGGCCAGGACACCGTCAAGCAGTCGGTGCTGGATCTCTATTCGAAATACTGGCGGGCCTGATCAGAGCCCCGGCGGGAAGCCCAGCCCGGCGCGGGCCAGGGCGATGCTGGGATGGACGGAGCCGTCGGCGCGACGGATGAGGATGGGCGCTTCGATCTCGGGGAGTCCGGCCTTGGCCTCGATGTCCGGCGGGAAGTCGGCGCGGCGGGAGCCCGCCAGCAGCACGAGTCCGTAGGCCTCGCCTTCCTTGAAGACGACTTCGCGCTCGTGGAGCAGGAGCAGGTCCGCGTCCCGGTAGGCGGCCCGGGCGCGGTCCCGCTGGTCGTTGGGGAAGACGCAGGCGAAGACGCCGCCGGGGGCGAGGAGCTTCGCGGCGGCCTGGGCGTAGTCGGCGATGGAGCCCCGCACCTCCAGCCGCGCGGGCACGGCCTGGGGGTGCTCCGCGGCCAGGCGGTCGGTGACGGGCCAGTAGGGCGGGGAGCCCATGACCAGGTCGAAAGCGCCGTCCCGGAGGAGCGCGGCGTGGATCGCCGGATCCCGCAGGTCGCCGGCGTGGAGGGTGAACCGGTCCGACACGCCGTTGTAGGCCACGCTCTTCCGCGCCAGGGCCAGGCTCATGGCCTGGGCCTCGACGGTGTGCAGCACGGCGCCCGGGCAGCGCCAGGCGGCGACGAGGGCGAGGGTGCCGATGCCGGAGCCCAGGTCGCAGATGCGGTCCGCCCGGGGGCACCAGAGGGTGCCGTACCAGGCGCCCAGCAGGTCATCCACGCTGAAGCGGTGGCCCTTGGCGTACTGGAAGATCTTCCAGTGGCCGCAGAGGCCATCCAGGGTCTCGTCCGGGCCGGGCTCGAGGCCGCCCGGCGGCACGGGGCCCGGCCGCATCCAGCCCTTGAAGGCGGTGCTCACGGCGCTCAGTCCGCCATCGGAGCGGGAGGCTCGGGCTGGGAGGCGTCCTCTTCGGGAGTGTCCTCTTCGGGCGCTTCCTCATCGGACGCTTCCTCCGGAGCGGCCTCCTCCTGCGACTCAGGCGCGTCCAGCAGCTCGTCGTACTCCGCCGCCTCGTCCGGGTGGGGGTGCGCGAAGAGCCCGTCCTCCAGCTCCGGCTCCAGGCTCGCGAGGGCCTGGGCCTCCAGGTGGCCTTCGCCGAAGTCCGCCAGCCGAGGCAGGTCGAAGAGGGACTTGAGTCCGAAGTGGAGGAGGAAGGCCTGGGTGGTGGCGTACATCATCGGCCGGCCCACCACGGCCTTGCGGCCGGCGGGGACGATGAGGTCCCGCTCCATGAGGCTCTTGATCTGGTTCGCGGAGGAGGTGACGCCGCGGATGGCGTTGATCTCCGTGATGGTCACCGGCTGCCGGTAGGCCACGATGGCGAGGGACTCCAGCTGGGCGGGCGTGAGGCGGCCGCTGCGGACGGTGGTCACGAGCTTGGCGATGAGGGCCGCGTAGGTCGGCGAGGTGGCCATGCGCCAGCCGCCACCGACCTCCACGAGGCGGAGGCCCCGGGGCGGCGCCAGCCGGGCCTGGAGGGCCTCGATGCCCTGGCGCAGGGCGCCCTCACCGAAGCCCGTCAGGGCCCGCAGCTTGGGGATGTCCAGCACCTCGCCGGCGGCGGTGAAGAGGGCCTCCAGGGCGCCGGGCAGGTCGCCCTCAGCCTCCCAGAGGGGCTCGGTGTCCTCGGGGGAGGCCTCGGCGGTCTCCTGCGGGGCCTCCGCCTCCTCGGGCGCCTCCCCCAGGCTCTCCGGCGTCAGGGGCGGCAGGGCCTCCGGGTCGTTGAGGAACTGGTCGTCCCTCGGCTCGTTCGCCGGTTCGTTCATCTCGTCGTTCATGGGTTCGCTCATCGAGTCACTCACCGGAACCGGCCCAGCCGTTCGCCGACCTGGATGTCGCCCTCGGTGCGGACCGGCTGCCAGGTCGCGGCCTTCGGCCCGCCCACCAGCAGCACCACCGTGGACCCGAAGGCGAAGGCGCCCAGGTCCTCGCCGGGGGCGCAGGGAAGATCCGGCACCTCGAAGCCTCCGTCCTTCGGCAGGGCCTTGCCGTCCAGCCAGCGGCCGTCCAGGATCACGCCGCCCACGTGGGTGGCGCCCACGAGGACCGCCGCCACCTCCAGGCCCTCGTCCGGCCCCGTGCCCACCGCCTCCCAGGCGGCGCGGCGGTTGCGCTCGTAGAGCCGCGGCACGTTGCCGGTGCTGGCGTCGTTCACGGGCCAGAGCTCGCCCTCGACGCGCTCCACCCGCGTCACGCGGCCCTCGAAGGGCACGTGGATGCGGTGATAGTCCTTGGGGGCGAGGTAGAGCGTGAGGTAGTGGCCGCCCTCGAAGCGTCCGGCGGCGGGATCGTGCTTGAGCAGCTCGGTGATGCGGTAGGGCAGGCCCTTGGCCTGGATGGCCGTCCCCTGCTCGATGCGCCCGCAGGCGATGATGCGCGCGTCCACGGGGCTGTTGACGAAGCCCGGAGTCGCCTCCGCCTGGGGCCGCAGCCCCGGTTTGAGGCGCCGGGTGAAGAGGGCCTGGAGGCTCTCGTAGTCGTCGAGTGGCTTCTCCGCCTCGGCGAGGTTGACGCCGTAGCGGGCGGCGAAGCGGCCCAGCAGGGGCCGGCGCCAGGACCGGGGCAGGGGGCGCTCCGCGGCCCAGCCCACCACGGCGGAGCCCACCTTCTTGGGGTAGAAGCCCAGGAACCGCAGGCCCAAGGGGCCGGGGGTCCACACCAGGACGTAGGCCGCCCAGAGCAGCAGCAGAAGAAGGGCGAGGCGCCCGGGGGAAGGCCAATGGAAGGGCATCCTCCAGGATACCGTCCGGACGGCACCGTTGTGACGGCCGCCACGGGCCCGGCCCCGCAGACTGGGCCCCGGAGGGTGTCCCATGTTCGATCCCCGCGCGGTCTTCCTGGGACCCCAGGGCCAGAACGCCGACCTGCTGGAGCGCCTGACCCTGGAGGGGCTGCGGGACCACGTCCATTGGCGGCGGGGCTTCCATCCCGAGGACCCGGATGCGGTGGACCCCTTCCGCCAGCTGGAGCCGGCCCACCTCCGGACCCGGGCCCGCTTCGAGACCTGGCATCGGCGCCTCCTGGCGCGGCTCAAGGGCTCCATCCCGAGCCACAGCCCCCGCTACCTCGCCCACATGATGGGCGACACGCTGCTGCCTGCGCAGGTGGGCTACGCCGCGGCCATGCTCTACAACCCGAACAACGTCGCCACTGAGGGCAGCCCTGTCACCACGGAGCTGGAGCGGGAGGTGGCCGCGGACCTGGCGGGGCTCCTCGGCTTCGACCCCGCCATCGCCTTCGGCCACCTCTGCGGCGGCGGCACCGTGGCGAACCTGGAGGCCCTCTGGATCCTCCGGAACCTGGCCCTGCGCCCCCTCGCCGCGGGTCGGCCCGGGGACCTCGGCCGCCTGGACGCGGAGGCCCTCGCGGCCCTGCCGCCCTTCGCCGCCACGCCTCGGCCGGAGAAGCCCTTCGCCGTCCTGGCGCCTGTGACGGCCCACTACTCCTGGATCAAGGCCATGGACCTGCTGGGTCTGGGCCGGGAGCACCTCGTCCCCGTGGCGGTGGACGCGGGGCTGCGCATGGACCTCCGGGATCTCGAGGGTCAGCTGGAGCGACTCGCCGCGGAGGACCGCCCGGTCCTCGCCTGCGTGGGCGTGGTGGGCACCACCGAAGGCGGCGGCGTGGATCCGGTGGACGGCATCCTCGAGGTGCGGCGCCGGCACCGGGATCGCCACGGCCGCTGGTTCCTCCTGCACCTGGACGCGGCCTATGGCGGGTACGCCAGGGTCCTGCTGCGGAACGAGGACGGCGGCCTGCGGAGGCTCGACCAGCTCCGGGAGCAGCTGCCCCAGGCCACGGAGGCCTTCCACCGCGCCTTCGCGACCATGGGCGAAGCCGACAGCATCACCGTGGATCCACACAAGCTGGGCTTCGTGCCCTACCCCGCCGGCGCCCTCGTGCTGCGCCTCGCCGCCATGCGCGAGGCCATCGGCTGCCACGCGGCCTACCTCAACGCCGCGGATCCCGGGCACCTCGGCAGCTTCATCCTGGAGGGCTCCAAGCCCGGCGCCGCGGCGGCGGCCTGCTGGATGGCCCACCGGGTCGTGCCCCTGGACCACACGGGCTACGGGGCCATCCTCGCCGAGAGCTTCCGGTCCGCCCAGGGCCTGGCGGAGCTGCTCACGAACGCGGATTTCGGCGGCCCCCGCTGCGAGGTGCTCCAGCCCCCGGACCTGGACGTGCTCCTCTACGCCTTCACGCCGGGCGGGCGGCCCACCCTGGAGGCCGTGAACGCCCTCAACGACCGGGTGCTCCAGGCCCTCCCCTCCACGGGGGAAGGCCCCTTCGCCCTCACGAGCACCTGGGCGCGGCCCGAGGAACAGGGGGCCGCCCTGGCCCCCTTCCTCACCCGACTGGGGGTGGATCCGGCCGAGTGGCGGTCCGGCGGGGGCCTGCGGCTCCTGCGCAGCGCCCTCATGACGCCCTTCGTGGCGGATCCGGAGGTGAAGGCCTTCTACCGCGGCCGTCTCGTGGAGGCGCTGCGCGCCGCGCTCGCCTGAGCGTATCCTTCAGCCCATGTCCACCGGCCTCGACACCCTGCTGCCGCCCGAAGCGGCCCAGGTCCTCATGGTGCTCGTCCTCTCCTTCCTCATCGGACTGGAGCGGGAGGAGCACAAGGCCGCGGGCAACGGGTACACCTTCGGGGGCGTCCGGACCTTCCCGCTCATCGGCCTGCTGGGCTTCGGTCTCGCCGCCCTCGACGGAGGCCCGGGCCTGCTGGCGGCGGGGCTGCTGGCCCTCGCCGCGGTGCTCGGGGTGTCCTACGCCCATAAGCTGAAGGTGCAGCCCAGCGCCGGGCTCACGACGGAGCTCTCGGGCCTCTGTGTCTACCTGGTGGGGGCCCTGGTCGCGCGCCAGCATCCCTGGCTCGCCAGCACCCTCGTCGTGGCCACGCTGCTGTTGCTGGAGCTGAAGGCCGCGCTGGAGGGCCTGGCCCGGCGCATCCCTTCGGGCGAGATCGTCACCTTCGCCCAGTTCCTCGTCCTGGCCGCCGTGATCCTGCCGGTGGTTCCGAACCGGGACTTCACCGCCTTCCAGCTCAACCCCTACAAGACCTGGCTCGTGGTCGTGGCGGTGAGCGCCATTTCCTACGGCGGCTACCTGCTGGAGCGCCTGTCGGGAGGCCGGGCCGGGGTGTTCCTCTCGGCGGTGCTGGGTGGCGCCTACTCCTCCACCGTGACGACCGTGGCCCTGGCGAAGCGGTCCCGCCAGGAGGCCGCCCCGGAGCGGTTCGCCGGCAGCATCCTCGCCGCCTCGGGGGTCATGTACCTGCGCCTCGCGGCCCTGGTGGCCCTCTTCAACGGCGCCCTGGGGCGCCTCCTGGCCCCGCCGCTGCTCCTCCTGGGCGCCCTTGGGCTCGGCGCGGGCTGGCTGCAGGCGCGGCGGGGAGGCTCGTCGGCCCCGGGCGCGCCCCCGCCGGAATCCCGGAACCCGCTGGACCTCAAGGCCGCCTTCCTCTTCGCGGGGATCTTCGTCGCCGTGCTGGTGGCGACGCGGCTCACCGTGACCCACCTGGGCCACGGCGGCCTCTATGGCCTCGCGGCGCTCATGGGCGTGTCCGACGTCGACCCCTTCATCATGGGCCTCACCCAGACCGCCGGCTCGGCGGCGCCCCTCCACGAGGCCGCCGTGGGCGTCCTCGTCGCCGCCGCCAGCAACAACGTCGTGAAGGGCCTCTACGCCCGCGCCTTCGGCAGCCGGGAGGCGGGGCTCCGCGCCCTGGCGCTGCTGGGCGGCCTCGCGGCGCTGGGCCTCGCGGCGGTCTGGCTGGTGTAGCGCCTTCATCGCCCCTCAGGCGCCTCGCCGTTGAGGATTCTCATCCCCCACCTCACCCAACAAAAAGGCCGCCTGACGGCGGCCCATCTCCGGCTATCGGTCACGCCCCCGGCGTGACCTCCCCGGCTCCGCCGGGAGCCGGAGCCTCGGCGGAGAGTGGGGGATTCCCTCCAGGGCCACCGCATGGCGGCGTCCCTTCCGGCCGCCTCAACGGCGGGACCTTCGGGGCGTGAAGGCGCTGGCGTTGGACCGCGCCCCGCGCGGTCCTCCTGGCGCTTCATCGCCCCTCAGGCGCCTCGCCGTTGAGGATTCTCATCCCCCACCTCACCCAACAAAAAGGCCGCCTGACGGCGGCCCATTTGGCGGAGAGTGGGGGATTCGAACCCCCGATACGGTTTCCCGTATACACGCTTTCCAGGCGTGCTCCTTAAACCACTCGGACAACTCTCCCGGGGTTCCGCGGTCGGCTGGGGTGCAGTCGGCGCGAAGGCACAAGCTTATCAAAGGTCCGCCCGGGCCCCAAGCGCGGACCTTGGCCTAGGCTGGAGGGGATGGCGACCCAGGGACTCCACCCCCGAAACCGGCACCGGGAGGGCTACGACCTCCAGGCCCTGGCCCGGGGCTGCCCGGAGCTGGGGCCCTTCCTGCGCCGCGGACCCGGGGGCGGACTCACGGTGGACTTCGCGGATCCGGCGGCGGTGCTGGCCCTGAACCGGGCCCTGCTGCAGGTCGATTACCGTGTGCGCGGCTGGGACCTGCCGCCGGGCTACCTCTGCCCGCCCATCCCCGGCCGGGCGGACTACCTCCATCATGCGGCGGACCTGCTGGCGGAGGGTCGCGGCGGGATCCCCCGGGGCGCCGCCGTGCGCGTCCTGGACCTGGGCACCGGCGCGAACCTCGTCTACCCGCTGTTGGGCCACCGGGACTACGGCTGGTCCTTCGTGGGCACGGACATCGATCCCCAGGCCCTGGAGGCCGCGGCCCGCGTGCTCGCCGCGAACCCGGACCTGGCCCCGTCCATCGAGCTGCGGCGGCAGAGGGACCCGGGCCGGATCCTCGAGGGCATCCTGAAACCCGGAGAGCGATTCGACCTCGGCGTGTGCAACCCGCCCTTCTTCGCCTCCGCCGCGGAGGCGCGGGAGGCCTCCCGGGACAAGTGGCGCAAGCTCGGCCGTGCCGAGCAGGGCGCCCGGCGCAACTTCGGCGGCCAGCGCGCGGAGCTCTGGTACGAGGGCGGGGAGGTCGGCTTCATCCGCCGGCTGGCCGCCGAGAGCGCCCGGCATCCGGAGGCCTGCGGCTGGTTCACCGTCCTGGTCTCGAAGTCAGCGAACCTTCCCGCCGCCCGCCACGCGGTCCGGCAGGCGGGCGCCGCGGAGATCCGCGTCGTGGACATGGCCCAGGGGCAGAAGCGCAGCCGGTTCCTGGCCTGGCGCTTCGAACCCGCCCGCTGACGCCCGGCAGGGCCGATGGTAGACTGCCCGTTCCCGGAGAGATGGCCGAGTGGTTGAAGGCGCCTGACTCGAAATCAGGTTTGGGGCAACTCAACGGGGGTTCGAATCCCTCTCTCTCCGCCACATGGGCCGCCGTCAGGCGGCCTCTTGTTGGTGCCCGTCCCCTACAGGGGCCCGATTGGCTCCCGCGGAGCCTTCCGGCGTTCGCGGTCCTCCTCCCAGGCGGCGTCCTCCTCCTCCCGCTCGGCGACGACGCTCTCGAGGGAGACGCGGCGG
This sequence comes from Holophagaceae bacterium, assembly GCA_035758545.1. Classification (GTDB taxonomy): domain Bacteria; phylum Acidobacteriota; class Holophagae; order Holophagales; family Holophagaceae; genus JAFDVN01. The sequence continues at coordinate 11,327 of DASTWQ010000047.1, forward strand.
CCCAAGAGGTCCAGGGGCGGGCCCTCATCCGCGAGGAAGACCTGCTGGGCTTCGTCCCAGCGACCCTGGAAGGTCTCGCCCTCGAGGAAGTAGAGATCCTCCTCCCGATCCGGGAAGATGAGGAGCCAGCCGGGCTCCAAGGCGCCCTCCGGCAGAGCCTGGATGGCCCGCCAGGGCTCCCCGCGGGCGGCGGCCTCCTCCACGGCCCCTACGAAGCCGGGCGGAGGATCGAAGGGCTGGCGCGCCAGCCGGTCCAGGTCCGTGATCTGGGCGAGCTTCAGCATGGCCCCTCCGTCTCCTCCGAAGTGTCGGTCGGGCCCGGAGCCGGATTCGTGATTGAGGACACTTCAGGGGCGCGGAGGCTCTACCGGGCCCCGTCCTTCCGTTCCACGTCCTTGCCGGCGAGGCCCAGGCGTTCCTTCAGGAGGGGCGTGGCGCCGCGGCTGGCCTCGAGCTCCGCGCCGCCCTGGAGTCGGACCTTCAGTCGCCCGTTGAGGGAGGCGCGCAGGCCCACCACGGCCTCGGGCCGCAGGAGCAGGTGGCGCTGGACGCGGAGCAGGCCCGCTTCGGGGAACTGGGCCTCCACCTCGCCCAGGCTGCGCCAGAGGGTGCGGAAGGCCTCGCCGGCATGGGCCCAGACCACCTCGTCCACCACCTCGAAATGGGTGGTGCGGGCGAACTCCACGAAGACGACGCCGCCGCCCGCCTGCACGGCGTAGCGGCCGCCCTTGCGGGCGCCGCTGGAGGCGGCGGGCAGACGCCGGCGCACCCGGGCGAGGGCCTCCGCCAGGCGGCCGGTGGTGACGGGCTTGAGCAGGTAGTCCGCGGCCTCGACGGTGAAGGCGGCGACGGCGTGCTCCGGGTGGGCGGTGACGAAGACCACCGGTGGCCCCTGGGCCAGGCGTTCCGCGAGGCCAAGGCCGTCCAGCTCCGGCATCTCCACGTCCAGGAAGAGCGCGTCCGCCCGCCCGCCGGCCTCCAGCCAGGCGGCGAGCTGGGCGCCGTCGTGGAAGGCCTCCGCCACCTCGCAGCCGCATTCCTCCAGCAGCCGCACCAGGCGGCGGCGGTTCAGGGGCTCGTCCTCGGCGACGGCCACGCGGAGCGGTGCGCTCATGGCGTCTCCGGCAGGTGGATGCGGGCCACGGTCCAGCCGCCCCGCTGGGCCAGCTCGAGGCGCCCCGCGGGCCGCAGCAGGGCGAGGCGCTCCCGCAGGTTGCGCAGGCCGGTGCCCTCCCGGCCCGGCGAGTCCGCCAGCTCGCCGGTGTTGGCGACCTCCAGCACGAGCCCGCCGTCCTCCCGGGCGGCCCGCAGGCGCAGGCGGCCGCCGGCGGTGCGCCGGGCGATGCCGTGCTCCAGGGCGTTCTCCACCAGGGGCTGCAGCAGCAGGGGCGGCGTGGGCTGGGCGCCGGCCCAGTCCGGCCAGTCCCACTCCGCCTGGAGCCGGGGGCCCAGGCGCAGCTCCGCCAGACGCAGCTGCAGCTCCACCAGGGCCCGCTCCTCCGCCAGCGGCGTCGCGGCCTGGGCGCCCTGGCGCATGAGCCGGCGGAGGAAGTCCGTGAGGGTGATGAGCGCGGCCTCGGCGGCCTCGGGATCCTCGTGCACCAGCTCCGTCAGCCCCGACAGGGCGTTGAAGAGGGCGTGGGGATGGAGCTGGGCCTGGAGGGCCTGGGCCCGGGCGGCGAGGGCCAGGGCCTCGGAGGCCTCCGCCCGGCGGGCGTCGGCCTCCTGGTCCGCCAGCACCCGGCCCAGGCCGAGTGCCGAGAGCAGGAGGAGGAAGGCATGGAAGAGGGCCACGCCGTCCAGGGCGCCACCGGCCGGGCCTCGGAGGTGGGGCCGGGGGCGGAAGGCGGGGGGAGGCGGGCCAGGTGGTCGCCAGGCCGCGTCCGGCGGCGGGAAGGGCGGCGGTCCCGGACGGGGTCCGCGGGGCGGCAGGAGCAGCCCCACTCCCAGGAGGAAAAGCAGGGCCCAGGCGCCGTGGAAGACCAGGCCCTGAAGGCAGCCCCGGGCCGCAGGCGCGACGGGGCGGTCATCCCCGGTCCACTGCCAGGGCACCGGCCCCAGGAGGACGAGGAGGAGCAGCGCGAGCCCCGGCAGCCAAGCCTCGCCCAGGCCGTAGCGGCCGTAGGGCACCGGCAGGTGGAGCCGCACCAGGGCCCAGAGCAGTCCGAGCCCCGTGGCGCCGAGCCAGAGTCCGGGCCGGCGCAGGCGCCGCGACAGGGCGTGACGGACATCCAGGGCTCGCATGGCGCCAGCGTAGCGAAAGGGCCCCGCGGTCCGGCGCCTTTATCCGCCGTTCGGCGCCGGCTCCGGGCGCTTCGGCTCCAGGGCTGATCCCGTCCCATGGGACCGCCGTCTCCTGGGGTGCGCACGCTGCGCTCCGGAGGTCCCCATGCTCCCGCTCCTCGCCCCGCCGACCCTGCAGGCCCCGCCGCCCGCTCCCCCTCAGGGACATCCGCCCATGGGCCTGCCGCTCCTCCACGTCGCCCGGCACCTGGGGCTCTCCGACGCCCAGATGCAGCAGCTCCAGGCCGTCGAGACCGCCCACCGGGACGCCCTCGAGCAGAAGATGCTGGCCTTCCATCAGGCCATGCGCGCGCTCCATGAGGCCCTGGCCCGGCCCTGGACCTCCGCCGCGGACCTCGACGGGTTGCAGAAGGCGATGGCGGCCAAAGTGGCGGAGCTCGTCACCGAGGGCCGTCAGGCCAATGCCGAGGCCTGGAAGGTCCTGACCCCGGACCAGCAGGCGAAGGCCAAGGTGCTGCTCTCGCGCCCCCCGCGGGAAGGCGGACCAGGCGGCCGCGGACCGGGCATGGGCGGACCGGGCATGGATCATCCCGGTCCTGGCGGCGAGCGGCCGGGCCCTCCGCCGGAGGACGGCGGCCAAGCCTGAGGCCCGGCCTGAGTATCGGGCCCGAGTTCAGCCTTTGCGCCGGGCCTGGAAGAAGGCCTTGAGGACCTGGGCGGCCTCCGCATCCCGGAGGCCGCCCTCGACCTGGATGCGGTGGTTGAGGTGGGCGCCCTCCAGGGCGGGCAGCAGCCGCGAGATGCCGACCTTCGGGTCCGGCGCCGCATAGATCACCCGGGCCACCCGCGCGTGGACCAGCGCGCCGAAGCACATGAGGCAGGGCTCCAGGGTCACGTAGAGGGTCGTGCCCGTGAGCCGGTAGTTGCCGGTGGCCAGGGCCGACTCCCGCAGGGCGCGGATCTCCGCATGGGCGGTGGGGTCCGTGGCGCCGATGGGGCCGTTGCGGCCCGTGCCGAGGATGAGGCCGTCCTTCACCAGCACGGCGCCGATGGGCACCTCGCCCTCGCGCTCGGCGGCCTCCGCCTCCTCCAGCGCCAGGCCCATGAACCGGATGTCGTCGTCGGTCCAGCCGTCGGTCCGCATGCTCTCTGCCGCCGTGAGGAACAAAGGAGTAGTATGCGGCGTTCCGCCTTGAAATAACAGGCTCTTTCCGGCGTCTCGGCGCTTGTAGACTCATTCAGGTCCCCCAAGGACCGGTCGTTTGAAACACCCCGCGGCGCCCAGGCGTAGCGGGGTTTTTTCCGGGGGCTAGGCGGAGCCCCGGGTTTGGGAGACGCATGCGAGCGCACCTGATCCTCAAGGACGGGACGGTCTTCCGCGGAAGGGCGCCGCTGGGCTTCGGCGGCAGCGGCGAAGCCGTCTTCACCACGGCCATGGCGGGCTACCAGGAGATCCTCACGGATCCCAGCTTCGCGGGCCAGATGGTCTGCATGACCTTCCCCGAGCAGGGCATCTACGGCGTCCACGCCGGGCTGGACGAGGCCGCCCGGCCCTGGGCCACCGGATTCCTCTGCCGGCGCCTCACGGCGCTGCCGGACCACGCCCACGCCGAGGGCGACCTCGCCGGCTGGCTGAAGAAGCACCGCATCCCCGTGATGACCGAGCTGGACACCCGGGCCCTCACCCAGCACCTGCGGGACGCCGGCAGCCAGCCGGGCCTCATCTGGACCGAAGCCGACGGCGCCCTGGACGCGGGCGTGGCGAAGGCGAAGGCCCTGCCGGACATGGCGGGCCAGGCCCTCTGCGCCGAGGTCAGCTGCCGGGACCGCCACGAGATCGCGACGCCCGGGGCCAAGTTCCGCGTCTCGGTGCTGGACGGCGGCATCAAGCGGAGCATCCTCGACCAGCTTTCCGCCGCGGGCCTGCATCTGGAGGTCTTCCCCTGGGACACCCCGGCCACCGAGCTCTGCGCGGACCGCTTCCACGGCGTCTTCCTCAGCAACGGCCCCGGGGACCCCGGCGCCCTGCCCGGGATGATGAAGGAGGTGGAGGCCTGCATCGGGCGGAAGCCCATCTTCGGCATCTGCCTGGGGCACCAGCTGCTGGGCCACGCCTTCGGCGGCCGGACCTTCAAGCTGAAGTTCGGTCACCGCGGCGCCAACCAGCCGGTCCATGACCTGGTGACTGGCCGCATCGAGATCACGGCCCAGAACCACGGCTTCGCGGTGGACGAGGCCAGCCTGCCCCCGGAGATCGTCGTCACCCACAAGCACCTGAGCGACGGCACGGTGGAGGGCCTGCGGCACAGGACGCTGCCCATCTTCTCCCTGCAGCACCATCCCGAGGCGAGCCCGGGCCCCCACGACGCGCGATCGGCCTTCGGGCGCTTCGTCACGATGCTGGAGACCTTCCATGCCTAAGCGCACCGACCTGAAGAGCGTCCTCGTCCTCGGCAGCGGGCCCATCCAGATCGGGCAGGCCTGCGAGTTCGACTACTCCGGAACCCAGGCCCTCAAGGCCCTGCGGGAGGAGGGCATCCGCACCATCCTGCTGAACTCCAACCCGGCCTCGATCATGACGGACCCTGGGCGGGCGGACGCCACCTACCTGGAGCCCCTCACGCTGCCAGTGCTGGAGAAGATCCTCGAGGTCGAGAAGCCTGACGCGATCCTGCCGACGGTGGGCGGCCAGACGGCCCTCAACCTCGCCATGGACGCCCACCATGCCGGCATCCTCGAGAAGCACGGCGTCCAGCTCATCGGCGCCCAGCCCGAGGCCATCCGCAAGGGCGAGGACCGCCAGGCCTTCAAGCTGCTCATGGACGAGCTGGGCCTGGAGACCTGCCGGGGCGGCTTCGCCCACAGCCTGGAGGAGGCCCGGGAGCTGCTGAAGGTCACCGGCTTCCCCGCCATCATCCGCCCCAGCTTCACCCTGGGCGGCTCCGGCGGCGGCATCGCCTACAACATCGAGGAGTTCGAGACCATCTGCCAGCGGGGCCTGGACCTCTCGCCCACCAAGCAGCTCCTCATCGAGGAGAGCATCCTCGGCTGGAAGGAGTTCGAGCTGGAGGTGGTCCGGGACCTGGACGACAACGTCGAGATCATCTGCTCCATCGAGAACCTGGATCCCATGGGCGTCCACACCGGCGACAGCATCACCGTCGCCCCGGCGCTGACCCTCACGGATCCCGAGTACCAGCGCATGCGCGACGCGGCCCTGGCGGTGATCCGCGGCGTCGGCGTGGAGACCGGCGGCTCCAACATCCAGTTCGCGCTGCATCCGGAGACCGCCCGCATCATCGTCATCGAGATGAACCCCCGGGTGAGCCGCAGCTCCGCGCTGGCCTCCAAGGCCACGGGCTTCCCCATCGCCTGGGTGGCGACGAAGCTGGCCCTGGGCTACCGGCTCTGGGAGCTGCCCAACGCCATCACCCAGATGACCAAGGCCGCCTTCGAGCCGGTGCTGGACTACATCGTCGTGAAGATCCCCCGCTTCACCTTCGAGAAGTTCCCCCAGGCCGACGCGGTCCTCGGCACCCAGATGAAGAGCGTGGGCGAGGTCATGGCCATCGGCCGCTCCTTCCAGGAGGCCCTGCAGAAGGCGGTCCGCTCCCTGGAGGAAGGGCACCAGGGCCTGGCGGGCGCCCTGGAGGGCAAGCTGGACCTGGCGCGGCTGCGGGAGCGGCTGCTCATCCCCGGGCCCCAGCGGATCTTCTGGATCTACCAGGCCCTCAAGGCCGGCCACAGCGTCGAGGAGCTGCACCGGCTCACGAAGATCACGCCCTGGTTCCTGAGGGAGTTCGAGGAGATCGTCATCCTGGAGGGCCGCCTGCGGGGCTTCAGCATCGACCGCCTGCCGGAGGAGCTGCTGGAGAAGGCCAAGCGCGCGGGCTTCGCCGACGCCCAGATCGCGGCCTTCTGCGGCGCCTCCGAGGACGAGGTCCGGGCCCGCCGGGAGGCCCTGGGCCTGCGCCCCGCCTTCAAGCGCATCGACACCTGCGCCGGCGAGTTCCAGGCGGAGACCCCCTACCTCTACGGCACCTGGGAGGCCGGAGCGCCGGCGGAGGCCCACGGAGCGGAGCTCCGCCCGGAGGGTAGCGCGCAGGAGGTGCGCTATGTGGACTTCAGCGAGGCCGAGCCCACGGACCGGCCCAAGGCCATCGTGCTGGGCAGCGGCCCCAACCGCATCGGCCAGGGCGTGGAGTTCGACTGCTGCTGCGTGCAGGCGGTGGAGGCCATCCGCGCCTCGGGCGTGGAGGCCATCCTCATCAACTGCAACCCGGAGACCGTGAGCACGGACTTCGACACCAGCGACCGGCTCTACTTCGAGCCCCTCACCTTCGAGCACGTGCGCGCCATCGTGGACCGGGAGGCCGCCGCCGGGAAGCTCATGGGCGTCTTCACCCAGTTCGGCGGCCAGACGCCCCTCAAGCTGGCGGGCCGCCTGGACGGCGCCGGGGTGCCTCTGTTGGGCACGCCCCACAAGGCCATCCTCGACGCCGAGGATCGGGAGCGCTTCGGCGAGGTGCTGCGCCGCCTCGGCATCCCCGCCGCGGAGTGGGGCATGGCCACGAGCCTGGAGGAAGCCCGGGCCGTGGCCCACCGCCTCAGCTACCCGGTGATGGTGCGCCCCAGCTTCGTGCTCGGCGGCCGGGCCATGGCGGTGGTCTTCGACGACGCGGGCCTTGAGACCTACATGCGGGAGGCGGTGGCGGTGAGCGAGGACCAGCCGGTGCTGCTGGACTGCTTCCTGGACGGCGCCCAGGAGCTGGACATCGACCTCGTCTGCGACGGGACGGACACGGCGGTGGCGGGCCTCCTGGCCCACATCGAGGAGGCCGGGATCCACAGCGGCGACAGCTTCGCGGTGATCCCCGCCCAGGGCGTGGACCCGGCGGTCCTTGCCACCGTGGAGGCCCAGAGCCGGCGCCTGGCCCTGGAGCTCGGCGTCCGCGGCCTGCTGAACCTGCAGTGGGCGGTGAAGGACGGCGTGGCCTACTGCCTGGAGGCCAACCCCCGCGCCAGCCGCACGGTGCCCTTCGTCAGCAAGGCGACGGGAGTGGACTGGGCGGGCGTCGCCGCCCGCATCGGCATCGGCCAGACCTTGAAGCAGCAGGGGGTCCAGGACGGCGTCGCCAAGGCGGTCTGCGTGA